>JBKJPT010000232.1:0-5782 GCA_046595075.1 Flavobacteriales bacterium | reverse complement strand
TGCAAACGAAGAACTGGACCTACTTGCAACTCGTCATCGGTTTCGCGATCGGCTATTGGATCGTAGCGGGGATCCTGCTGCCGCTCTACTATCGCATGAAGCTCACGAGCATCTACGGATACTTGCTCGAGCGCTTCGGTATGACGAGCTATCGCACCGGTGCCGCCTTCTTCATTCTCAGTCGCCTTGCCGGTGCCACGATCCGCATCTATGTGGTGCTTAACGTGATCCAGCTCTTCGTGCTCGATGCCATGGGCGTGCCCTTCGAACTCACGGCCTTCGTGGTGCTGCTCATGATCGTGCTTTACACGCTGAAGGGCGGCGTGAAGACCATCGTGTGGACGGACACGCTCCAAACGCTGTTCATGCTGGGGGCGCTGGTGGGCACCATCGTGTACATCACCAACGCCCTCTCCGGCTACGACTGGCCCACTGCGATGAGCGACTTCGGCATGTCGAAAGTGCTCAACACCGACTGGCGCAGCGATGGCTTCTTCCTGAAGCAGATCCTTGCAGGCATCTTCATCACCATCGCCATGACGGGCCTGGACCAGGAGATGATGCAGAAGAACTTGAGCGTGGCGACCGTTGGCGGCGCGAAGAAGAACATGCGCGTGTTCAGCGTGGTCCTGCTCGGCGTGAACGTGCTCTTTCTCTTGCTCGGTGCGCTGCTCTACCTCTTCATCTATAGCGAGCAGTTCGGCCAGGTGCTGCCCATGCGCCCCGATGATGTCTTCCCCACCATGGCGCTGAACTACTTCCCCACGTGGTTGGGTCTGCTGTTCATCGTCGGCCTCATCAGCGCGCTCTTCCCCAGTGCGGACGGAGCGCTCACAGCGCTTACCGCCAGTACATGCCTCGATCTCATCGGCATCCGCGATCGCGGTTGGGATGAAGCCAAACAGAAGCGCGTGCGCCAGCGCGTCCATCTGGGTATGGCAGTGCTCTTCCTGTTCTGCATCCTGTACTTCCATTGGCTCGCCACGCCCACGGTGATCAAAACGCTATTCGATATCGCCGGCTTCACATACGGGCCGTTGCTCGGGCTCTTCGCCTACGGTCTCTTCTTCAAAGGCAAGCCTATGGAACGCTGGGTGCCTGTGGTGTGCATCGCTGCACCCATCATCACCTACGTGCTACGCATGTACTCGAAGCAGATCTTCTTCGGTTACCAAATGGGCTTCGAAGTGCTGCTGGTGGTGGCGGCGACCACCATGATCGGTATTGGACTGCTCCAGCTTGTGAGCAAGCAGCGCTAGTTCGCAGATCCCCCGACCTTCCTGCCGATCCCTTGTGTTGCATGGATGGAAGACACCGCCAGCTTCAACTGGTATGACCGTATCGATCACGTTCTCATCCACCACGCTCGCACAATTCGCGGCTGACGTGAACGCGTTGTGATCCATCTTCTGTCAACGCAGAAGCCCCGCGAAATGTCGCGGGGCTTCTGCGTTGAAGTCGACCTATGTGCTTAAGGCAATTGCTGCACACGCGTGTTCGTGGGCACCGCACCACCGATGTTCACCAGGATCACATCGCGATCGTTCTCCGATCCGGTGTACTTCACCACGCCGCTCAAGTTGGTGTCCTCCAGGTAGTACCCGGCAATGGTGCTCGTGGGTACGCTGCCGCCCACCACGGTGAGGATCGGATCGCGATCGTTGTCTGCCCCCACGTAACGCAGGGTGGCATCCATGCGCGCGTTGCCGGCCCACAGCAAATTGGTTCCCAGATCGCTCTTGCGTGCATCGGTGCCCCACGTCGTGGTTGCGGCGCTGCGGAAGTCAACATCCAATGCGGTGCTGTTCAATGCCACAGGCGAAGCGGTCATCACGCCGAGGTGATTGCGATGGCGTACCGCAATGTGATAAGAACCCGCAGCAATGTTGAACACCACCGGCGATGTACCGTCCACACCCACCACGTCGCCATCGCGCTGCAAGAGTGCGCATCGGGTGGCAAGCACGGTTTGTGGGGCGGAGCTACTGAGCGCTTCGATCATCACCCAATCCACGATCGCGTTGTTGCCGGTAACAGCAAATACGCTCGCGCTGGTCTGCTCACCACCCCCACCACTTGCATGCGTGAAGCCGAGCGTCGTGTACGGCTCGGTGGCAGGGATCAGGCTCGCGGTGCGCAGGTTGTCGCGCATCAAGCCCGTGTTGGCATCATAAGCACCATCGAGCCACAGCTTGGGCCGCAGGGTGATCGTGTTCGGCACGGTGAGGCAGGGGCCTACCACTGTGGTGAGCGTGTTGTTCGCGTCCTTGTTCACGATGTCCACGATGTCGGCGATGCAGATGTTGGCATCGGTGAGCGAGAGGTACGTGATCCGGCAGAGCGGCACGAAGCCGGTGTTCTTCACCAGCGACGTATCGATGTACGAGAGACCGATGACACGCGTGCCTCCGAGGCTGGTGTTCACACTGAACTCGTTCACCAGGTTCGGGGCAAGGTTCACAGCGCTCTGGATGGTGATGCCGCCCATGATGAACTCGTAGCCGATCACCTTGCAGGACGGGTTGCGGATCATGACGTCCACCGTCTTGTTGATCGGATCGAGGTTGGCCAGTTGCAGGTCCACCTGATCCAATGTGCTCAGGTACCCGCGCGGGAACTCGCACCACGGGTGGTAGTGCAGCACGTGGTTCGTGGCATTGTGGTAGCCTTGCTGGTTGTAGCAATTCGCCATCAGCGCGGCATCGGTCACGTTAATGGTGTTGTCGCCGTTGAGGTCGGTGCAGGCCGAAGTGCTGATGTCGCTGCCGAGGATGCGCGTTACATACTCCTGTGCGTCGGGCTGTGTCTGGTTGCCATCATTGTTCAGGTCGCCGCGCTTGGTGGGACCGTTGCACACGCCGTTGCAATCGAGGCGTGCATCGCCGTATGCCTGGCCCATGCAATCCACCCAAGTGTTGCACGGCGTCACTTGCGTGAAGGAGGGCACACCCTGCGCGTTGTGCGTGATGTTGATGCACACCTGCGCGAAGTTGTTGTTGTAGTTCATCTCCGGCCGGCCCAACGCATCGGGTATGTGCTGCCAGTTGGTGCGCAACACAAGCGTGTAGGTACCGTCGGCCACATCGGTGATGTCGATCCAGTTGCAGGTCGTGCCGGAGCCGTAAACATCATAGCAACCGGCAGTGATGCCCATGTTGCTGCAGCCGTACTGGCCGGTATGGCCGGGAGTGCATCCAACATCGATCACGCAGAAGCCGTTCTTGAAGCCCACAGGGATCGCGTTGTTGCTTTGGTCGAAGAGCAGGTAGTCGGCATACCCGGCGTAGTGCGCGTGGCCGTGGCAGTTGTTGGTGCTGAACATCTGCGGTTGCGAACTGGGGCTGCCGATGTAGTAATCGGTGTTGCCGATGTTGTCTATCCGCGTGGTGAAACGGATCACATAGCGTTGGCCCAGTGCACGCACGCATCCTTCCACCGGCGCGCAGGCATCGGTGATGTTCTGTGTGCTCAAGTTGAGGCTGCTGGTGAGCGCCGCTTGGTTCATCACCAGATCAGGTCCGTTGGGACAGTTCGGATCACCGAAAGGGATGCAACAGTTCGTGCAGGCGATGGTGGCCAGCGGGTTGTAGTTGCAGGAGCCGGTGTTCATGCAGCCGGAGATCGGTCCGAGGTAGACGATGCTCACCGTTACCGTGCCGCCACAAGCGCCAGCATTGTCACCCACACGCAAGTGGTGCACGGTGCCGCCGGGCATGTTGGCGGTGATCACCGCCTGGGTACCGCAACCGCCCAAGTTGTCATCGGCGAAGGTGGCACCCTCCACACCACTGCTGAGAACGATGCTGCTGCACGCGAAGTCGTACACCCACAAGCGCGTATCGCAGGTGTTGGTGCCGCATGTGGTGATCTTGTATTGGCCCGACTGCGGCGGTGTGAAGTTGTACCACTCCTCAATGAACGTAGTGGAGAAGGTGGCCAGCGTTTGTGGGTATGAACCGGTGAGCGCAGCTAGGGTTACCGGAATGGCCGACGCACAGCTGAAGCCCGGTGCACAGTTGAACGATGTTTCCTGGAATGTGGTGTAGTTGCCGCCCTCAACCACCAGTGCGCCATCGAAGTACACGGCGTAATAGCCGTTGCCGTAGCCGCAGCAGATCCCATCGCCGTAGCTGTCCATCATCCTGAAGACCAAACAGGTGCTCGACGCCACGCACAACGTTGTGCCTTGCGTGGTGCCGCTGGCAAGCGTCGCGCCCGTGTTGCCGTTCTTCAATGTCCAACTCATCTCGCCCGGGTAGCTGTCCGCTACGATGTCGACGCGCACGCGCTTCTGCCCAGCAGCGCAACCATATGTGCACGTGCCGTTGTTCACGTTCACAGTGCTGCTGTAGTTCGCGGCGGTCGTCTCGTTGCAGCCGAACACGGGCGTTAGGTTGCCCACGAACACATCGTCCAGGCCGATGTCGCTGATCTCGCCGCTGCCCGTTACTGCGCGGAAACGGATGCGCAAGTTCGTCGCACCAGCATACGGCGCTAGGTTTAGCCAGCCTTGCTTCCAATACTGTCCTTGGTTGCCGGTCGCGCTCCACAGGTTCGTGGTCACCGTGCCGTTGTTGTTGACGTCCACGTACAGTGTGCCCTGCTGCGTTCCTTGCAAGTGGTACCAAAAGGTGAGGTAGGGCGAAGTGAGCGCCGCAATGCTGAAGCAAGGCGATTGCAGGATCGCGCTCTTGCTCGGGGTGTTGCTGGCACCGGTGGCCTCCACGTACATGTAGTTGCCTGAAGTGTTGTTGCTTGTATGATCGCCGATCGGCCCGGTCAGTAAGGTGGGCGTGCCGTTGTTGTCCACCCACCAATCCAGATCATCGCCCGTGGTGAGGTTGGCCCAATTGTTCACCAACGTTCCGGGTGTGCCCACGGTGAAACCAGAGAAGGTTTCGTTGTTCGGGAAAGTGGTGACGCACTGTGCGTGTACGTGAACGCCGAGCACGATGCCGATGAAGGCCAAGGAGAAGGAGCGGAGCATGGGAGCAGTTTTGGAGCGAGGGAAAAGTAGGGGAAATGGAACAGGGTAAGATGCAAGGATCAGGGCCAACGTGCACTTCTATCTTCGCCGCCACATCCCCGACCCCATGGCACACGGCATACTCAAAGGCAAACGCGGCATCATTACCGGTGCGCTCAACGACATGAGCATTGCATGGAAAGTGGCCGAGCTGGCGCACGCCGAAGGAGGCCAATTCGTGCTGAGCAACGCGCCCGTGGCCATGCGCATGGGCGAGATCAACAAGCTGGCCGAAGCCACCGGCAGCATGATCGTGCCTGCCGACGCCACCAACGACGCCGACCTGGAGAAGCTTTTCGCCGAAGCCACTGCCAAGCTGGGCGGCCCCATTGATTTCCTGCTGCACAGCATAGGCATGAGCCCAAACGTGCGCAAAGGCCGCAAGTACGACGACCTCAATTACGAGTGGTACAAGCAAACACTGGATATTAGCGCAATGAGCTTCCACCGCATGTTGCAGGCAGCGCACAAGGCCAACGCGCTAGCGGAAGGTGCTTCGGTGGTGGCCCTCACGTACATCGCAGCACAGCGTGTGTTCCCCGATTACGGCGACATGGCCGATGCCAAGGCGCTGCTGGAATCCATCGGTCGCGGCTGGGGCTACCGCTTGGGCAAGGACAAGAAGGTGCGCGTGAACACCGTGAGCCAGAGCCCCACCATGACCACAGCCGGTAGCGGCATCAAGGGCTTCGATGGCTTCTTCGGTTTTGCACAGGAGATGAGCCCGCTGGGCAATGCACCGGCCGAGGCCTGCGC
>JBKJPT010000181.1:0-19047 GCA_046595075.1 Flavobacteriales bacterium | reverse complement strand
ACATCGTTGATATCGCCGCAGAACACCACCGGGTGCGGACTACGGCGCATGTGCGTGGCGATGGCTTCCACTTCCTCGGCGCGGTGGATCGCACCTTCCTTCAAACGCATAAGGATGCGTGATCCACCGCTGGTGATGGAATCGGTGTGCGTGTCGGTGTCCAGCGCGGCAATGAACTTGTAGTCCTCATCGCCGAAGTGGTAGCTGGCCAGGTGCGCATTGTACACGCGGATGGTATCCGCATCCACCGCGATGTCGCTCCAGATGCACACGTTGTTCGTTTCGCGCTTGAACGGCACAACGCCTTTGTCCACGATCGGGTGCGCGCTGAAGGTGGCGATGCCGAAATGCTGATCGAGCCGCGCGGTGTAGGTGAAATGCTCGTGCATGTGCGTGTACCTGAACTCGCGTTGCAGGCTCACCCGCGTGCGGAAGAACTTCTTGTCGCTGCTCTGGAAATACTCCTGCAAGCAGAGGATGTCGGCATCCTCGCGGTGCAGCACCTTGAAGATCGCATCGCGCGAGCGCTCGTTGTTGTCCCAGTTGTAGAGGTCAAAGAGCCGCACGTTCCACGACATCAGTTTCACGGCCTTGCCTGCCACCTCATCGGGCTTGCTGCCGTTGCCCAGTAGTTCGAAGCAATCGCCCACATGTCCCCAACCCAGCAACAACGCAATGCCAGAAAGCAGCATGCGCTTGCGGCGGAAGATGGCCCACCACAGCAGCAGCACGCCGTGTATGATCAATTGGTACGGAAAACCGAAGGCGAACAGCATCAGCGGCCATGCGGTGCCGGGGCTCACGTACGGCGCCAAGTAGGTGATCAACAGAGCCACCACGGCCGCCACGTTCAGCCACCACAGCGGACGGTGCCAACGCGAGGGGCGCTTGCGCGGTGCGTCGGGCTGGGTTGCTACCTCCTCCATCTATGAGTCCACTCTATTGGTTGTCGGTTGTCCGGGCTTCGGCTAGGATGCCACAGCCTTTTAACTGATAACCGACAACTGGCCATGTCCCTACCCATTCCCTGCCTTGAACAACAGGTCCTTCTCCTCCTTGCTCAAACTATCATAGCCGCTGCGGCTGATCTTGTCCAGGATCGCATCCACGCGCGCCTGCTTCTCCTTCTTGGCCGTGTTGAATGCCGTGTCGCTGTGCGCGTTCGCCCGGCTGAACTTCTTCTCCACCCGTAGGCGCGACCCGCGTTTCAAGCGGAGCATCGTGAGCAGCTTCTCCAAGCCGTTCACGAAACCCAAGGACCAATCGGTGCCGCGCTTCAGTTGCATGGCGGCGAGGAAACCGTAGAGCGCTCCACCGATGTGCGCTTCGTGCGCTACGCGATCGCCGGTACCGATCCCCGTGAGGTCCAGCAGCACGAAGAAGGCCGCGACGTACATCAGCTTCACCGGACCGATGAGGATGATGTTCACCAGCAGTTGCGGACGGTAGGTGGCAATACCCACGAACACGCTGATCACACCCGCCGATGCGCCGATGATCGCCGAACCTTCGGGACCACCGTTGAGCGCGGGCATGAAGTTGGCCAGCAGCGCGTACAGCACGAAGCCCGCGAGACCGCCAAGGATGTAGTTGCCCAACAAACGTTTTCCGCCCAAGAGGTCCTCGAAGAAACGCCCACCGAAATAGAGCATGAGCATGTTCCAGAAGATGTGGCCGAGGCCCGTGTGCGTGAACATGTAGGTGATCACCGTCCACGGGCGGTACAGTAATACGTGCATGTCGGCGGTACTTCGCAGCCACTGCGTCACGTGTTCATCGCGAAAGGCTTCGGCCATTGCACCATTGCCACCGGTAACCGTCAGCAGCAACAAGAGTTGTGCGGCTAGCAGGAGCAGGAACACGGTAACGTTGATCAGGATCAAGCGAACCGTCATCCCACCACTATGCCATTGCCGCTTCAGCTCTTCTAACATGCACCAAAGATCCGTTTCATCTGCTAAGACGCGGCAACATCACCATTACGTATACGGTAACCTCCGTTTCCAGATCATTATCGTGATGAAACCCACCACCAATCCGCCTATGTGCGCGAAGTGCGCCACGTTGCCACCGCCGCCGGGCAAGCCTGCTATACCAGCGTATCCCGCGTAGAGTTCGTAGCCGCCATACAGCAGCACGAAGTACTTCGCTTTGATAGGTATCGGCAGCGGAAAGATCATCAGTTCTGTATTGGGGTAGAGCATACCGAAGGCGATGAGGATGCCGAAGACCGCGCCCGAAGCACCCACCATGGGTGTGAAGAGCGCTGCGCTCAACGCGTTCATCGCGTCATCGCCGAAACCCTGTCCTCCCATGTAGAGGTTGTTCAAGGCTTCCAGACCTTGGGTCTTCACAAGTCCGATCTGGTCAGCTGTGAGGTACTGTGTGATGTTGGTGTACTCCCACCATTGCACGCCCATGTTCAGCAGCGCGGCACCAAACCCACAGATCATGTAGTAGGTGAGAAAGCGTTTCGATCCCCAGCGGTACTCCAAGGGCGCACCAAGGAAGAAGAGGCCGAACATGTTGCCCAGCAAGTGAAAGAAGCTACCGTGCACGAACATGTATGTGACCAACTGCCATGGCTTAAAATCGGGCGAGGCGATGAAGTGCAAGCCGAGTGTTCGGCTCACATCCAGGCCGAGGAACTGGCCGCCACCCAGGGAATCGAGCAGCAGGATGATCGCATTGATGATCACCAGGTTCTTCACCACGGTGGGCGTGTTCGCCAACAGACCAGTACCGTTCCGCATCAGCGTTCGAAGCGTTCGTTCAGTTCATACAATGTGTAGGTCACCAGCACCGGCTTGCCACCGGGCGTGCGCATGGGCAGTTCGCATGCGAAGAGCCGATCGATCAGATCGTGCATTTCGGCTGCCCCCAGCACACGACCTGCGCGGATCGCCATGCTGCGGGCCATGCCGCGCGCCAGCACTTTATGGCGCTCGTTGCGCAACGCGTTGCCTTCGCTCTTCACCTGTTCCAGCAATTGCTCTATCAGCCGCACCGGATCCTCGTCCGCTGCTTCGGCAGGCATGCCGTTCACCTGCACCGTGCGACCGCCGAAGAGTTCCAGATCGAAGCCCAGGCAACGCAGTTCGGGCAATAGGCCACCGAGCAACGTGTGATCGGTGGCGTTCAATTCCACGTGGCGCGGGAACAGTTCGGCTTGACTGGCTCCGGCGCCTTGTTGCAACCAACGAAGGTTGCGCTCATAGAGGATGCGCTCGTGCGCGCGTTGTTGATCCACCACCAGCACGCCGCTGCGCACCTGTGCCACTATGTACGTGTTGTGCAATTGGAAAACCGGACGTTCGCCCACCTCCTCTTCGATCGTGCGGGAAGGCATGATCGTGGGTGCGATCATCGGCTCGGGTACCTCGTCCACGTGCGTCACCATGCCCATGTCCAGCAGCTTCTGCCAGCCTTCGGGACTAGGGCGCGGCGGTGCAGTGAAGGCCCCTAGATCGCTGGGGCGCCAGTCTGGCACCCTGCTTTCGTTGCTCGTGAACGCCGCGATCATGGCGGGCTCGGGTTCGAAGTCGAGGCTGGGCACGATATTGAACCTGCCCAACGCGCGACGCACGGCGGCGTGCACGATGGCGTACACCACGCGATCGTCGCGGAACTTGATCTCGGTCTTGGTCGGGTGTATGTTGATGTCGATCTGCGCGGGATCCAATTCAATGAAGAGGAACCACGATGGGAAGTGATCACGCGTAACCAGCTCGTTGTAAGCCTTGCGGATGGCGTGCTCCAGGTAGCTGCTGCGGATGAAGCGGCTGTTGACGAAGAAGTACTGCTCGCCACGCGAACGCTTCGCGAACTCCGGCTTGCCCACGAAGCCTGTTACCGAGACAAGTTCAGTGCTCTCGTCCACCGGCACCAGGCGCTCATCGTACTTGCGACCGAAGAGCGCCACGATCCGCTGGCGTTCATTGCCTGCAAGGATGTTGAATTCTTCTTGGTCGTTGTTCACCAGCTTGAAGGCGATCTCGGGGTGCGCCAGTGCCACGCGGTGGAACTCGTCCAGCACGTGCTTCAGTTCCACCGTATCGCTCTTGAGGAACTGCCGACGCGCTGGGGTGTTGAAGAAGAGACTGCGCACGGCGATCGTTGAACCCACAGGCACGGCCGCCGCATCCTGTGCCTTCACCCTGCTGCCCTCGATCAGCACGCGCGTGCCCAGTTCCTGATCGTGCTCACGCGTCCTTAGTTCCACCTGTGCGATCGCCGCTATGCTCGCCAATGCTTCGCCCCGGAAACCCTTGGTGGTGATCGCCGAAAGATCATCGGCTTGCCGGATCTTGCTGGTGGCGTGCCGCTCGAAGCTCATGCGCGCGTCGGTGGCGCTCATGCCCTTGCCATCGTCGGTCACCTGGATCAATGTGCGACCGGCATCCTTCACCACTAGGGTGATCTGGGTGGCGCCAGCATCCACGCTGTTCTCCAACAGTTCCTTCACCACGCTCGCCGGACGCTGGACCACCTCGCCAGCGGCGATCTGGTTGGCCACATGGTCGGGCAGGAGACGGATGATGTCGGACATGAGCGTGCGAAGATCGCTCGTCGTGTGGTGCGCGCAATGCACGAACAAGCGAACACTTGTTACAGCGCTTCCGCGTTGTTGTGTTAGCGCCGCTCTCCTGTTCAAAACTGGGCCGCCTTGTGCCCAAGGCCCCCTGGCCACCCCGGTAGTTTCGCGCCGTACTCATGAAACGCACTGTTCTTCCGCTCTTCCTGTTCGCTGCTGGTTTGCTCGCCATCAGTGGTACTCCGCCCTCGGGCTCACCAAGCACCAGCCGTCCGCTCGGCATTCCTCCGCCTTTTCTCGTCGCACCCACGCCGTGGGCCGACAGCGTCATCAGCACACTTACGCTGGACGAGAAGATCGCGCAGCTGGTGATGGTGGCCGCTTACAGCAACAAGGATGCGCGGCACGAGGCGGAGATCGAAAAGATGGTGCGCGAGCGCAATATCGGCGGCCTCATCTTCTTTCAAGGAGGGCCTGTGCGGCAAGCACGCCTCACCAACCGTTACCAAGCTGCCGCTAAAACACCCTTGCTATTGGGCATGGACTTGGAGTGGGGCCTGGCGATGCGTTTGGACAGCACCATCCGCTTTCCGCGCCAAATGACATTGGGGGCCATGCAGGACGATGCGCCGGTGCAGGCCATGGGCGAAGAGATCGCGCGGCAGATGAAGCGCTTGGGTGTACACGTGAGCTTCAGTCCGGTAGTGGATGTGAACAACAATCCGGCGAACCCCGTGATCAACGACCGCAGCTTCGGTGAGGATCGCGAGAACGTGGCGCGTAAGGGCATTGCCTACATGCGCGGTTTGCAGAAGGGCGGCGTGATCGCCACGGCAAAGCACTTTCCCGGTCATGGCGATGTGGACAGCGACAGCCACCAAACACTGCCGCTGATCGCGCACAGTCGCCTACGATTGGATTCGTTGGAGCTCTACCCCTTCCAACGCCTTGTTGAAGAAGGATTGGCCGCCGTGATGGTCGCGCACTTGGAAGTACCCGCATTGGACAGCACGCAGGGCATGCCCAGCACCCTCAGCCGCCCGATCGTGCGCGACCTGCTCGAAGGCGAGATCGGTTTCCGTGGACTCGTCTTCACCGATGCGCTGAACATGAAGGGTGTGGCCAATGCCGACAAACCCGGCGAGATCGAACTGCGCGCGCTGCTCGCCGGCAATGATGTGCTGCTCTTTCCGCAGGATCCCGTGCGCGCAATGGAGCGCATTCGGCAGGCGGTGGACAGCAACGAGATCGACGTGGCCGCCATCGACCACAAATGCCTGAAAGTATTGCGCGCGAAGGAATGGGCTGGTCTTGAACACATGGCGCCCGTTGCAACGCAGGGCTTGTACGCGGACCTCAACACCATGCAAGGCAAGTTGCTGCGCCGCCAACTTTACGCCCGGGCCCTCACCGTGCTCAACGATCACAAGGCGATCCTCCCCTTCCGCGATCTCGGCAACATGCGTATCGCATCGCTGGTCATCGGCGACACGCTGCACAACGCTTTTCAACAGGGACTGGAACGCTACGCTGATGTGCACACCTTCCGGTGCGACAAGGCCCTCAAACGAGACAGCCTCATGGCACTGCTGCACAAGCTCGAGGATTTCGATCGCGTGATCGTGAGCGTACACAACACCACTTGGCGCGTGAACAAGGATTTCGGCATTCCCGAAACGGCGATGGACATCGTACGCGAGATCGCCGCGAAGAAGCCTACGGTGTTCGCGCTCTTCGCCAATCCATACCGCCTTACGCGGGCATACGGTGCCCACTACCTCGCCAGCGTGATCACCGCGTACGAGGAAACACCCGAGACACAGGACCTGGTGGCGCAAGTGATCTTCGGCGGTATCGGTGCCAACGGCAAGTTGCCCATCACGGCCTCGTCGTTCTTCGCCGAAGGGGATGGCCTTGATCTGAAGCCCATCGGTCGGTTCGGCTATACACTGCCCGAAGCCATCGGCATGCGCAGCAGCGACCTGCAACGTGTGGACGAGATCGTGGCGAGCGGCATCAAGGCACAAGCGTATCCCGGTTGCGAAGTACTGGTGGCTGTTGATGGTCAGGTGATCTTCAACAAGGCATACGGGCACAGCACCTACGAGAAGACGCGTGCGGTGCGCACCGATGATCTCTACGACCTCGCCTCCATCACCAAAGTGGCGAGCACCACGCTCGCGCTGATGAAGTTGGTTGACGAAGGCAAGCTCGACCTTACGCGACCACTAGGCCACTACTTGCCCGAGATCGAGGACGAACACACCACGCACGCACGTATGGACCTTCGGGATATTCTTACACATCAATCTGGCCTCAAACCATTCGTGCCCTTCTATCTACGGTTGATGAAGGACGGCAAGTTCAAGCCCGGCTTGGTGAGCGATACGGCAAGCGAAACGCACGGCATCCGCGTAGCGGGAGGGCTCTACTTGAAGAACACGTACAAAGACTCGTTGCTCACCTGGGTGCTGAACACGCCGCTAGAAGCGAAAGGCAACTACGTGTACAGCGACATGGGCTACTACCTGATGCAGGAAGTGATCGAGCGCATCACCGGTAAACCGCTGGACGTGTTCGTGCGCGAGACCTACTACGCTCCGATGGGCGCCACGACGCTCGGTTACAAACCTTACGAGCGCTTCGCGAAGGAGCGCATCGCACCCACCGAGTACGATGTCACCTTCCGGGGAAGACAAGTATGGGGCGATGTACACGACCCCGGTGCGGCGATGAAAGGCGGAGTAGCAGGACACGCGGGGCTCTTCGGCGATGCGAACGACTTGGCCATGTTGATGCAGATGCTGGCGAACGGTGGCACATACGGCGGTCATCGTTACTTGAGCGAGAGCACGGTGAATGATTTCACCAAGTGCCAGTTCTGTGCACCCAACGGAGCGGGCAATCGTCGTGGCTTGGGTTGGGACAAACCCACGCGCGGCAAGGGCGGTCCCACCTGCGAGTGCGTGAGCTACGCGAGCTTCGGGCACACGGGCTTCACAGGCACCATGGCCTGGGCCGATCCCGAGCAGAAGGTGGTCTACATCTTCCTCAGCAACCGCGTGTACCCCAACGCCAACACCAACAAGCTGCTGGAGTTGGGCATTCGCACGAAGATCCAAGAAGTGGTGCACGATGCGGTGGCGGCGCGGATCATAGCGGTGCCGCAAATGCCGGTGCAGACCAATCCGAGCAGCCGATAGTAGTTGTTCATTCCACGGTGGATCGACCACCCCGGTAGAGCAGTATTGATCTGCTGCTTGCAGCAGATACCACGGTGAGCACCAGGACCGACGGCGGCAGTTGATCCAACGCTACACGCTGTTCCGGCCCTTCGGTGAGGGCGCCTTCGGCCATGACCCGACCCAATGGATCGCACACGCGCCATGTGCCCGGGCCGGTGATCCCGTTCATGGTGAGCACGCCTTCTGCTGAAAGTGCTGCATTGAACACTGGAGCGTTGTTCCACTCCACCGCCACTGTGTTGCTCAACGATCCCATGCCATCGAGGTCCACTTGTCGCAAACGGTAGTACGAAGTGCCGCGCAAGGGCATGGCATCATCGAAGATGTAGTTGCGCATCATTGCTGAAGTTCCTGCACCGGGAATAGTGCCGATCACATCGAAGCGATCACCATCTGCACTGCGCTCCACTACGAAGTAGTCGTTGTCGCGCTCGCTGGCCGTGCTCCATTCCACGCGCACACGATCATCGAGGGCCGTCGCATCGAAGTGGAAGAGTTCGATGGGCAACGGGCAATCGAAGGTGGCGATGAAGGCGGTGTTGGCCGCATTGTTGGGTGCGCCGGGCGTTTCGTTGGCGGCCACCACGGCGCTGATGAAGTTGGCGGCGAGCCGGTAGTTGCCGCTATTGAAGTAGATCACGCGGCCGGTGTGGTCCAGCGTGCTTATCCGCAGGTTGTCCAGCCCTCCGTTGTTCATGCTATTGGAGTTGCTGCCGTAGCTGATGCCATGGAAGTAACGACCGAGCGCGTCGCGTGTTTGTGCGGCATCGCCTTGGTTGCGCAAACTCACGTAATTCCAATTGCCCACCACACCAGCACACGCGAAGTAGCCACTGGTGGTCACCGGATCAGGGGAATTGTTACAGCCTTGGATCGCGGCGTGGTTCCCGGGAAGGATATACCGCTTGTCAGCTGGTGCGGTATCCGCAGGATCATCGGCGGGCAGCAGCGCATTGAGGTCGGTGTTGTTGTAAATGAGGATGATGCTGCCCGTGGGCACCGCGGCCCATTGCGCGATGTTGGCGAATCGCAGATGCCCCAGCGCTGTGCCGCTGCTTACCAAGGCAGAACCGAAGCCATTGAACAGCGAACCGTTGTTGTCATCGACCTTGATCCCGCGGATGTCCACATTGGTGCACGCCGGGCCCACTACGATCAGTTCGATGTACTCCTTGGCGGTGGCCGGGCCGTTGCTCATTTCGTTCACGATGAGGCCCGTGCCAGGCGGTACGAATGGAATAGTGATCTGCACATCGTCCACCGCGATGCTGGGATCGGCCCCGCTCCCATCGTTGTTGTTGATCCAACGGAAACCGATGCGCACACTGGCGTTGTTGTTCGCGCTCGCGGGCATGGCGATGCTGTACGCCGTCCATGTGCCCTGCCCCGCGCATACCATCGTCTTGGGCATGTCGGCGATCTGCGCCCACACGGCACCATCGAAGTACCACAGCGTGGCGTTGTCGCTGGTGCCCTGCCCGCCTTCCATGTAGGTGAAGGTGAGCGTCATGCCGGTGATGCCCGTGAGGTTGATCACCGGCGACTCCGCACGTTGATCGGTCTGCGCGCTGTTGCACGAGCAACAGAAGCCGCACAAGGCCGGTGGACAACTGGCATCGTATGCCGCACCGCAATCGCCCGTGGGACAGAAGAAGCAACCGTTGGGCGAAACACAACCGATGTCGTTGCCCACGTGCAGCGTTTCGTTGCTGCCACAGCCCACACCGCAAGTGCCCACCGCGCCGCCGTTCTCCTGGCAGCTTATGAACCAGCGGTTGGCACACGCGCCGTTGGTGCCCACGTTGGTCACCGTCCATGCGCCGTTGGGCCCTGCATACGCAGTGGCGTAGCAGCCGCCCGCACATCCGTTCTCGAATTCTTCGCCCCATACAGCCTGCTGCGCAGCCAGCGGCATTGTGAGCGCGCCCACGAACAACAGGACCAGCGAATACCGCATGGAAAGCACTTGCAAGGTATAGACCACCGAGACTCGCACGGGGAAGCCTGTAGTTTGGTGCGATAACAACCAAGGCCCCGAACGGGGCCTTGGAAATTAAACAACTTCAGTACTGAAGCTGTATGCAAGCTGCACCTGTACTACTCCTTCACGCGCACGGCCTTCTTCACCAACGGTTCGCCATCCAAGAGCAGCGTTACGTAGTACATGCCGGGTGCAAGATCCGTGGTGTCCCACGAGTAGCTGTACTGCCCCGCCTCCATGCTCGCTTCGCTCAGCACACGCAGTTGTTTGCCATCGGCGCTGTTGGCCAACAGTTGCACGCGGCTAGCGTGATCCAATGTGAAGGTTAGCGTGGCTTGGTGGACGAAGGGATTGGGAGTGATAAGCAAGTTGCGCGCGTTGCCCATGATGGTTTCTGCTTCTATGCTGGAACGCACAACAGTGCCTGTGCCGCCACCTTGTGGGGCCATGCCGCCGGAAGCGCAGCAGGCTGAAAGCTGTTCTTGCATTGCGGCCAGTTGTTCCTGCATGGTGGCCATTTGTTGCGCAAGCGGCTGTGTGTCCATGATCTGTTGTTGCAAGCCAACGATCGTGGCATTCTGCTCTTTCACAGCGGCGATCAGGATCGGTATGAAGCTCCCATACTGCAGGGCTTTGAATTCCATGGTAGGAGCAATCTCAACACCGGTGCTATCGACCTGGTTCGGGCGGCTTATCGTTCTTACCAGATCAGGGAAGATGGGTTCGACTTCTTGCGCGATCAAACCGAACTGGTTCCCTTGTGGAAGGTTCAGGAAGCTGAACTCGTCGGTGCGGTAGTTGAAAGTGCGGGGTTGCAGTTGAAGTATGCGGGCGAGAGCCTCGCTCATGTCTTCGATGTTCTCTTTAAGACCGGCATCGGAGGTACCCCACGTAGGACTAGCATTGTATGTATCGCCCTCGGCATACACGGCCCAGGAACGGTCGCCGTCGGTCAAGGCACCTCCGTAGACGCCGTAGGCATATTTATCAGTGTTCGGTGCTTCGGCATATCCATAGACGCCATAGTTCTTTTCGCCCTCGTCGGCGAAGCCGTAGACCCCATAGTTGAACTCTGTTGAACCAGTGCCAACGGCCTGTGAAAACACACCGTAACTAGTAGCACCTGACTGGTTAACATAGGCCTTGGCGAAAAGGCCCATGTTCGTGGTTCCGGTTCCTCCACCGTACACCTCGGACCTCACTCCGGTACCAGGTCCACCGCTGGTGCCGCTGTTTACCCTGGCATCAACTGCATTGTTCACTGAACCGCTACCCGTACCGGTAACCAAGGTGTGGAAGCCGTAGTTCTCCGCACCGGTGTTGTTGTCGGTCACCGTTGTCCGCACTCCGTAGTTCGCGCCAACGGCCGAACCAGAAGAATTCACGGCATTAACGTCCAAGCCTAGATTGAAACCAGTACCGCCTGTCCCCACCGCATCGATGTAACCGCCATAATTGTCCGCATTGGCAGTTTGCGTGGCTTTCAAGAAGGCTGCATAAGTGCCCGCGGTGCCACCACTCGCATCAGAGCGCAAACCTGTCGTTGTGGCAAAGGAGGTCGCGGTATTGTTCACGACGATCCCGCCAGCAAAATCATTGGTTTCCACATTCAGTTTGGCTGTGACTGTTTGCCCTGCAAGGTTTATCCCAATGCCGACGGCTTCAGTTTCGTCGGGGCAGTTGTCAACATCGCTGGCAGCGTAGGCTGTACTTATATGGTTGGTCCCCGCTGCGGTTCCGCTGGCTATGGACCAGTCACAATCGGTGAGCGTACTCGCGGCCCGCCAGTATAACCGACCGTTCGCATCCGCAACGACCACGTTTGTGAGGGCGTCGTCATGATAGTCCGCGATCAACCTCTGAATACGTATCGTTCGGTTCAGTACATCCAAGCGTTCGGTGGGATTGGTGCCTGAAGCGTTGAAATCGCCAACACCCACATAGCCTTCGCTATAGCTCTGCGGGTACATGCGCATGAACTCCATGCCGTTCAAGCTCTCCGAGGCAGCCCCACCAGAGGTAGCGCCCGTCGTGTGAATAAATCGAATGGTCTGGCGGTTCGTTCCCAAGGTGCCCGTGTTGCTGATCTGCATCACTCCATGGTTCACGCCGTCAGTGGCATACATGTGGCCCACATACATCTGCCCGGTGTTACCCGTGATCAGCGTGCCGTTACGCATCCAAGGTCGATAGCCGTATGCGGCTTGGGCGTCACCTTGAACTAAATGCAAACGCGCCCAAGGCAATGCGGCGTAACTACCCGAGGCTGCGCCCATTACAGACTGATCGCCAATCGCTGCATACCCGCCGCGATGGTTCGTGCTGTATGTAACAGAACCGCTCGATACTATGTCGAAGTCGATATCATCGATCAACCGGATCCCATTGTCACGCGCATTCCTGAGCCATAAGCTCACCGAGGTGTTGGTCGAAGTTGACCCTTGCACCATTGCCTTTACGTTGAAACTATTGGGCACGCTACCACTGGAACCTGCAAGTCCATAAAGGCGACCTATCTCGGTGCCCGTGCCGGTGCCCCTGAACATTTTCCATGTGAGAAGCGAGGTTGCTGGGCCCGTCGTCTTGAAGGCGTCGCCTGTAGTCGCGTTCAGCGAGTTGCCATCCACGGTTAAGGCAGCAAATGGATTGGGCTGTGCGCCAGGTGCTCCAACAACCACACCGTTCACACCGCCTACAAGGGATGTTTCATAGACCCCGGTGGTACCAATTTGTTGAAAGATCTGACCGAAGCTAAGTTGGCCAAGCACTAAGATCGCAGTGCTCAGCAAAGCGCGAAGGGCATTGGTTTTCATGTCTGGGGGGTGTTAGGGTTTGAAGCAGTCCGAGTCACTGATGAACGAGCTTCTGATGAAGTACGAGACCAGTGCTTGTCGTCACAGAAATGTAGTACAACCCACTCGGCAAAGTTGACAGCTCGATGGATGCAAAACCATCGGTCTGTTGAATACCAGCAGCGTAGACCACCCTGCCTTGGGCGTCGGAAACCGAAACACGCATCTGACCAGATGCGGTCCCTCGAATAGTAAGTTGATCCTCGAACGGATTTGGAGCAACGGACACTCGGCTATGGGAATCGACCTCGGCTACACTTGTGACCAAGCAATCACCACCCGGCAATGTGACACAGATGTCATCCACGTAGTAGTACGACAATGCCCATTGACCACCCGGATTGATAAGCGTATCGTCCGTTTCGAAGTCTCCATAAAAGTTGCCTATGAACACATATTGGTATGCAGAATCAGCGACGAAATCGCCTTCAATCAAAGTCCAACCTGCCGAATCAATAACTATCTCCTCGGTGTACACTTGAGCGAAATTGGGCAGGGGAATCCACGCAAACCCCTCCAACGGTTGCATCCGGAAGAGCATTCCCATGTTGTTGTGCGCGTACCTGGACGAACCTTGTGTTCCAGGACCAGTAGTCGTCCAACTCACATACATCGAAGCGTGATAGGTCTGACCAACGCTCAAAGACTCGGAAAGTGCCGTACCCATGATCTCCCTCAACCCATCTGCACTCGCCCCTGATGCACCGAAGGCATGAACTCCACCGTAACCCAAGCCTGTGTTTGGAAGCTGATAGCCGTGAACATTGTTCGGCACACCCGCGACCCCGGCGAGGCCGCATGTGTGCCAGAAATCAGGCGAAAAGAAATAGTCGCTCCACCATGTTGCAAATGTCATCTGCCCATCCGTGGTTGGGCATTGAGTGTACTCCTCAAAACTCCCGTTCGGCACCAGGTTCTGCGCCTCGCACCATTGCGGCACGAGCAAGCCCGCCACCAACGCGTATTTGCTCCACTTCCTCATGGCTTGCTGCTTTGTTCGTGGCTACGCACCTCCTCTGCCTCCAACTCCTTGGCAATGCGCAATGCTTCTTCCAGCAGGGCGATCTTTTCGGTGTAGCTCATGGCGGGTGCCGCAGGCTCTATATATGGTCCTAACCACAGGCCATAGTCCCTGTTGTACTCTACCGTTGGCAGATCTTGGTAACTGAGCTTCTTCCGTGCAAGCAAAGATCTCATGGTTTCCGCTATTTGTGCGGTGTCCATGGCGAATTGAGTATTCCTCATGGCTATTTCGCTTTCCACCGAAGGTAGGCTGTCCGCAGCGCTTGCCTCGCCTTGCGCGTGCCCCATGCTTGCTAGGCAAAGACCCACCGCCAACACAGCTATGCGCCCCGCAGGCGGGATGTACCACATTCCCTTGGTGGTCATGAGCCACAAGGGTTTAAGAAAGTGAACGACGGAGAGCGATCTTGCCGGGCTATAAAAGAGGCGCGAGGCGCGAGGCGCGTGGCGCAAGGGCGCGTGGCGCAAGCGCGCGGAGCAAGGTGGTGGATACGTGGTGGGGCGATCGCATTTGCGCACACAAGGTATATGCGTGAAAGCGCGGATCGCATCTGCGAGTTGTTCACTTTTCATCAACCGGTTTTCAACCGGATCAACCATTTGATCGGTCTTCCAAGCAATGTGTGCAATGCATATTCGCACTCCAGTTCAAAACAGGATCCCGCACATGCCCTCCATCACCGTACCCATCCAGATCCGCTTTGCCGATCTGGACATGGCGCACCACGTACACAATGCCGTGTACCTGCACTGGTTCGAACTGGCCCGCATGGCCCTTCTCCGCAGCTTCATTCCGCAAGGGCACGACTGGAAGAAGCAGGGCTTGATCCTGGCGCGCAACGAAGTGGACTATCGCGTGCCGATACACTTGCAGGACACGGTCGAGGCTGAATGCTGGTGCAGTACCATCGGCAACAAGAGCTTCGACCTGAGCTATGCCGTGCGGCGCGTGAGCGGTGATAGGCCGGTGGTGTGCACCGAAGGACGAAGTGTGCTCGTTTGCTTCGACTATGTGAAGGGAACTTCCATATCGCTTCCATCGGAGTGGCGTGTTGCCTTGCAGCAGTTGCACGCCTGATCCACGGCTTTCTTGTCATATAAGCCCGCCGTGCGGCGGAGGCGCATGCTTTAGAACCACGGATGAACACCGATCATCGAATGCCGCATGCTTCCCGGGATCGGCTCGTTCGGTTAGAAGCGCGCATTGATCCGTGTTCATCCGTGTCATCTGTGGTTCATTCCCCGCTGAAACAGCGCCGCAAGGCGCGAGTAGAAGGCCAAGGGCTCGTTCGGTTCGAAGCGCGTATTGATCCGCGTTCATCCGTGTCATCTGTGGTTCATTCGCCACTGAAACAGCGCCGCTAGGCGCGAGTAGAAGGCCAAGGGCTCGTTCGGTTCGAAGCGCGCATTGATCCGTGTTCATCCGTGTCATCTGTGGTTCATTCCCCGCTGAAACAGCGCCGTGGCGCGAAGAGAAGACCCGATCCTGAGCCGCGCGCACCCGCACGGGTGATTACACTTGCAGCATGCACGCCATCACACTCACCGAACCGACAACAGTTCTGGAACCCAGCGAACTCGTCCTCAACCCCGACGGCTCGGTCTATCACCTCGCATTGCGTCCCGAACAGCTCGGCGATCTGGTGCTCGTGGTGGGCGATCAGGATCGTGTGGGTAAGATCAGCAGACATTTCCAGAAGAAGGAACACGAGGTGCGCAACCGCGAGTTCGCGTCGTGTACCGGCGTGTACAACGGCGTGCACATCACCGCGCTCAGCACCGGCATTGGCACGGACAACATCGATATCGTGCTCAACGAACTGGATGCGCTGGTGAACATCGATCTCGCGACCCGCACACCCAAGCGCGAGCACAAAGCGCTGCGCATCATCCGCCTGGGTACGTGCGGATCATTGCAAGAGGACATCCCCGTTGACACACGCATCGTTAGCGCGTACGGCGTTGGCTTGGACAATGTGCTGCACTACTACGCCCACGAAAGCACCGACGCCGAACTGCGCCTACGGGACCAACTAATGGATCATGCCGAATGGCCCGACAATCTTCCGATGCCATACGTGGCCGAAGGCGATAAACGTTTGGTGGAACTGCTGGGCCACGATAATACCGTGGGGATCACGATCACCGCCGGTGGCTTCTACGGGCCACAAGGCCGACAGCTGCGCTTGCTCCCTTCGGTGGATGGCCTCAACGATCGCTTCAGCAGCTTCGAGCACGAAGGGCTGCGCGCGTGCAACTACGAAATGGAGACCAGCGCGCTCTATGGCCTCGGCGGCATGCTGGGGCACCGCGTGGCCACGGTGTGTACCGTGGTGGCCAATCGCCTGCGCAAGGAATACAGCAAGGACCACCACGCTGCAATAGATACCATGATCGAGGAGGTGCTGGGGAGGGCGACGGCGTAGGCGGGAACAGTGATCGCCGCCAGCATGCGCGCGCACTTGTGCGGGCATTGCGCGTGCAAAGTGCAAACCTGCGGCGCGAGGAGGTTTGGCTGTGGATCTTATCAACTACCTATTGCATTCGGTTTAGCGCATCCTATATTCGAATTGTCATTTCGCTTGAGCCCTATCGCTCTAACGGTTCGCGGATGACAGATTTCTTCGGTCTTTGGTCATGGTTTTGGAGCGCGCATACATATCACCCCTAGGTCATCCCGCGTATCGCGAGCGCTTGGGAACACCAATAGAAGAAGCCCCCGGTGCTTGTAACACCGAGGGCCCTTGGTCGCTCATGTCCCACCAAACTGCAGCGTAAGATGAACACGAGCTAGGCAAAGGTACCGGCCCCACGCGGAGAAGCCGCGAACCATGTGGGGCGGTGAGCACCCGGCGCGCAAGCGGGCCGGAAGCGGAGGCAGCGTGTGCACAAACACTGCTGTCCTTCATGTGCCAAGCGGCACGGATAAGATTGGACGAAGAATCATGCGCCTCATCTCAGTCACTGCATTCTTTCTTTTCGGCTTGCTCAGCCCTGCCCAGAACCTTGTGCCCAATCCGAGCTTTGAATCGTTCACCGAATGCCCCAATGGTCTTTCGCAGATTGATCGAGTGAACGATTGGTCGACAGCCGGAGGGTCGCCCGACTACTTCAATGCCTGTGCGCAAACTGCCGTTGGTGTGCCCTTCAACTTTATGGGCTTCGAATGGCCGTCGAGTGGCAACGGGTATGTTGGCGCGATCACATACCCTTCATGGAACAAGGAATTTGTGCAGTGCAAGTTGACAGAGCCTTTGGAAGTAGGTGTTGTCACTTACGTTTCCATGCGCGTTTCACCAGGAGGCTATGGGAGCTGGCCCCCACCTAGCGCGACCTTGGTTTCAAGTCACATCGGCCTACGGCTAAGTGTGGATTCGCTGAGGCCCGACACCCAACCCCCGTCGATCCCCGGATGGATCGATGAGTATGAGTTGGCAGACGCTGTGATCTACATGGCAGATCTGCTTAACGATACCTCCGGTTGGGCGTACTTGACGACCTCCTTTGTAGCAGATTCAGCATACCAATTCATGCAGATCGGGAACTTCTACGCCGATTCGGTGTGCAGCTATTCGGTCATTGGAGACACGATCGCCAACTCGTACTACGCTTACGCGTTCATCGATGATGTCTGCTTGTCAACAAACACCGACGGTTGTGGACATGCATTAGTGCCTCCATCCCATTCATTAAGCCGCTTGCCGACGTGCCAAGTCTTCGATGCGACGCTGTGGCTCCGATTGAGCGACTGGTGTATGGAAGCCGAGGCGCGAAAGGCCTCGCTATTTGATGAAATAGGTCGGCTAGTGGCGGAAAAGGATCTGAGGCAAATGTCAGGTACGATTCCCTGGCCCCTCCAGCACTGCGCAGATGGTGGGTACTTCTTGAAAATTGAGATGAACGACCGATCGTCCATTCAGTTCCGTGTTCTGAAAACAACACTTTGACACCATGGAAAATGAAGAATTTACTGTTTTTAACAACGCTAGTAGTGCTTTGTTTGAACGCAAGATCCATTCAAGCACAGGTGGTATGGGATGGCACCATCAATTACTGGCTTACCAACCCAAGGTCGTTTAGCATTGGGAACGCAGTTAACGGTGGTGCGAATTCCGCCCTTTTGAACGTCCGAGGAGATCAGTTGACACCGGCCTTTTACAACGCGAACTTGATCCGAACTGTGGCCTCCCCCAATCTCAATGCCTACTGGAGACTGTACGGGAATGGAACTACGGCGACGGATGAACGCGGCCAGTTGTACTCACTTTTCGGAGAGACCCACTTCAACATCAACTCCCCCAATGGTGCCCTGCGTTTCCACACCAGCACAGTGGAGCGCATGCGATTGTACCCAACGGGTTTCACGAACATCAACGGCTTCAACACGGACAAAGGCGGATTCCTCGGTCTTAGTCCCGGTGGCGCGTTGTGGAGCGGGGGCAACCCCGGCGTGTTCAGCCGCCTGCATTTGGATGATGGTGGTTCGCCCATCACCGGCAGTTACCGCGATTGGATGCGCAACGGCGTGTACATGAGCGGAAACAATGACATGATGTACATGGGCCAGCTCTTCCGGTCGGGTTACGATGAGAGCGATGCCGTTTTGGCTCTATGGTGATCTCCTATGATCCCAATGGCAACGAACGATGGGTGCGTCGCACTCAACCCCTTGCAGGACCTCCTACTTCCAAGTGGTGATATGGTTGGGGTGCAGCTCGCACTGCTGGGCCAGTTCGCTCATCGTGCGGCGCTCCTTGAGCGCCTCCAGGACCACCTTCGCTTTGTAGGCGGCATTGAACTTTCTTCTCTCTTTTCTCATGGTGACAGGAAATTAGCGAATGGCCCGCTTCCTGTCCTGATTCTCTAGACCAGCTCACGTCCGGTTGGCAGGATCCGTTAGCTTGGCCCTAAACCCACCTACCATGATGCCCTCTTACCGCCCTCTTACATGGTGCTTGATCACAGGCGCCATGCTACTTGCCACCGCGTGCACCAAACCACCAGCCAGCCTTGCCGGCCAAGCCGGCTTCGTTGAAGCTTGGTTCGATGCAAGCAGTCTCAATAGCATATTGGCCGACAATACATGCACGCACATACGGTTCTACAACGCACGACGCGTGTTCGATGACACCAAGGGAACCTGCATCGCCATTGGCGTGAAAGCGGATGGTTCGCCCATCTACAACGGCACCACATGGAAGTACCGCATGCACGATAGGGTCACGAGCGGTACCACACCCATGGCGCTGCTCACTGATTTGCAGGCCAAGGCGAAGATCCAATTCGTGAAGGATGCCGGGGAGAACAAATACGCTGTGAACTTCAGCAGGGCTGACATCGTGAACCTTTTGACCTCGGCCGGTTGCCAAGGGATCCGCTTGTTCCCCGAGCGCACTGCCACCGGAATGTACA
>JBKJPT010000275.1:0-27681 GCA_046595075.1 Flavobacteriales bacterium | reverse complement strand
ATGAACCACCGCAACGTGCGCACGCGTGTGCAGTTCGGATAGGCGATGTGGAAGTTGATCAGGTCCACCCGTCGCGAGCGATCACGAGTGAGCCATGCCCACAGGATCAGCGCGGTGGCGATCCATTCGATCAGCAGCCAACGGCGCAATGTGGTTTGCACCAACAGGGTGCGATCGGCCATCGGCCCTTTGTGCAGCCAGCGCCACCGATCAGCGGTTCGCACGTCGATGTGCCATACCGTATTACGGGCGAACGCTTCCAATGCGCGCACATGGCGATGGATGAAGGGTGCTTCGTGCGGCACGAGCGCATTGGGATACCAGGCGGCGATGTGCACCACATGCATCATGCAGCGGTGCATACCATGATCTCCGTGCTCACGCCTTCGCGCCGGTTTCGCACCAGCAGCAGTTCCAACGGATACACCAGCATGGCCATGGCACCGCCCAGTGCGTAACTGGTACGGCACACGCGCTCCACCAGCATCCACCAGCGCCACAGGGATCGCGAACCGGAATCCATCGGCCGGTTCAGCAAGTGGAACATGGGCCGACGATCGATGATCCGCAGACCCGCGCGTTGCATTGCGGCTTCGTACCCTTCGAGGCTGCGGATGACGAAATGTGTTTCGTTGCGATCGCCACGGTGCACGAAGTTGTCCGACAGGATCACCACGCCACCGGGCTTCAAAGCGCGGCGCATGTTCAGCAATGCCTGTTCGAAACGCGCTTCGTCCACCACGTGGAAAAGCACGTCCATGCAGCTTACAGCATCATACATCCCCACCGTGCGCGCATCGCCTTCGGTGATGTCCATGCGGAAGAGCGTGCTAGAAGGCATGGACTCCTTTAGCCGTTCCACAGCCGTATCCGTGATGTCGGTACCAGTAATGTTAGCAGCCCCCTGGTCCTTCCAGCACCGCAGGTAGAACCCCGTTCCTGATCCGATGTCGAGCACGGCTTTGCCGGAAAGGTCGCCGAAGTGTGAGCGTAAAGTGCGTACGAAGACGTGGCGTCGCACGCGGTACATCCAGGAATTGAAGGCGTGGCCGAGCCCTACATAACCGACACCTTCCAGTCCGGTGCTGCGCTCCAACCGTTGTTCCCAATAAGCGCGGGGGTCGAATTCGGCCATGCGGCGAATATAGATGGGCGCTGCGCGGCTACTGGAGCGTGGGCCACCATGAACCCAGGACCATGAACCGCAATAGCGCAAAAAATGCGCAAGCAACGGTGGTGATCAGCAGGCTGCGGACCGTGAGGCGCATGGCGTCCTGGTTACAGGATCGCAACATGATGTACCCCAGCAAGAGGTAAGCTAATGCGCTCACGATGGAGAAACCCAAGATCGCGGGTCCGGACCCAAAGCCGAATTGGAGGAGCGGAAGCATCACGCCAAGGCGCAGCACCGCGAGCGCGATCTGGAAGATCAGCAGCACATGCTCGCGACGCTGTGCATAGAAGAGGGCCACCATCGGTTCTGACATGAGACGGAAGAAGAAGAACAATCCCATGTACGCGGTGATCACGCCCGCATCGTGCCATACTTCGCCCAGCACGAACGAGAAGACCACATCGCTGAAGAAGACCATGCTGGTGAAGGGCACAAGACCCACCCAGAAGAGGCGTTGGTAAAGCCCCCGCGTGATGCGGCCGAGCAGTTCGGGATCGGTGTCCACGGTTTCCGCTGCTTTCTGGATGAAGACCGTGGAAAAGGAATAGCCCAGCACGCGTAAAGGGATCATAAGCAATGAACCGGAGAGCGCGTACTGGCCAACCACCACAGGGTCGGCGATGAGCAGGAACACAGGAAGCTGCATGCCAAGCAGTGATACCCACCGATCGGGGAAGATCAGCAGCGGATAGCGTTTGAATTCCACGGCCAGTTCCCGGATCCCCTGCCAACGCCAACCACTGAAGAGTTCGCGCAAGCCGGAGCGCCACAGTGCAAGGGTGTATGCTACAGTGGCCAGCCCGTTCACCACAACATCGCCGATGATGAGGCCATGGGTACTGCCCTTGCGTAAAACACCGAAGCCCAGATTGAAGACCCGCAGAACTACTGTAGCGGAACTGCCGATGTAAACGCTGGTCTTGAAGTTGCGCTCCCGCGTGAGCCACTGAGTGCAGAATAGCGCCATTCCATAACTGAGCACGGCCAATGGCAGCAGAAGGATGAAGTCGTCCAAGGGTGCCCAATCCGGCAACGCCGCATAGAGCGGTTCGCGCAGCAAGGCCACCACAAGCGCGACCAACACCACGGCACCCAGGAGCACACTGTTGAGCCTGAACAAATGCAGGAAGCGCTCCTTCTCCTTGGGCAGCACGTACGCGCTTGAATAGCCCAAATCGGCAAAGGAGGAGAAGTTGAGCACCAGCGCCCCGAAGAGGCCGTAGATACCATAGGCTTCCGGGCCATAGATGCGCGCGATCAACGGAGTGAGCAGCAGCTGGCTCAGCATCACCACCGAATTTCCGCCGAACACGGTGAAAGCGTTTCGTGCGAAGCTGTCCTTTGTGCGGATCCGCTTCACGTCATGGCGTAAGTGTTCGAGAGCCTTGCGGACGGGCATGTGGGCGGCCAATGTACCCATGCAGCTTCGGGCCCATCGGTCCAACAGCGACCTTCGCGCATGCGCTTGCTCCTCTGTACCGGGAATGCGGGCAAGGTCGCCGAACTTCGCGCCCTGCTGCCTGCTGGGATAGAGTTGATCACGCTCGCCGATGCGGGCATCCACACGGATCTGCCCGAGAACGGTAGCACGCTTGGTGCGAACGCCCTTGAAAAGGCGCGACATGCGTTCGGTATTGCTGGCATGCATTGTCTTGCAGATGATACCGGCTTGGAGGTGGATGCCTTGGACGGTGCACCGGGGGTGCGCTCGGCGCGCTATGCCGGTGAGGCCAAGGATGCGCAGGCCAACATGCAGCGGCTGTTGCACGAGTTGAAAGGCAAGTCCCATCGGACAGCGCGTTTCCGTACGGTGATCGCATTGGTGGGTCCGGAGGTCGAAGAACTTTTCGAGGGAACGGTGGAAGGAGACATCATCACCGCTCCGCGCGGATCGGAAGGCTTTGGTTATGATCCGCTCTTCGTGCCAGAAGGGGAGGAGCGCACTTTCGCTGAGATGAACATTGCTGAGAAGAACCGCATGAGCCATAGAGCGCGCGCGGTGCACAAGGCCGTCGCCTATCTAAAAGATCGCTACGCCTTAGGCTGAAGCATTTTCGCCACAAGGCCGTTCACCGCGGTCTCCACACCGATGCCCGAGACCTCCAGCATCTTCGGGAAGATGCTCGCGCCGCTGAAGCCCGGCGTGGCGTTCACTTCGATCGTCACCAGTCGATCGCCGGTCCAGAAGTGGTCTACGCGTACCATGCCGCGGCACGCGAGTGCGGAGTAGATCGCGGCGCTACGCTCCTGAACCAAGCGCGTTACGTCATCAGGCAATGGAGCCGGCACCAGCTCCTGCGTGTCTTTCGCGTGGTATTTCGCTTGGTAGTCGAAGAACTCGTGGCTGTGACGGATCTCACACACCGGCAGTGCACGCGTAACACCGTCGAGGTCGATCACACCGCACGTAAGTTCCGCCCCGTTCACTGCTCCTTCCACCATCACGGTGCTGCCTTCCTTGAAAGCGATCTCCAACGCCGCAGGTAGCTCTTCGGCGCGCTTCACCTTGCTCACTCCCAAGCTGCTGCCGCTCTGATCCGGTTTTACGAAGCAGGGGAAACCCACCGTGGCCGCAAGCGCGAGCGCATCGGGCCAGTTGCGTGCGAGCAGCACGGCAGGCGCCACTTCGAAACCCAATTGCCGCAACAGCGCCGTGGTGGCGTACTTGCTGAAGGAGAGCGCCATGCTCAACACACCACCGGTCTGATATGGCACGCCCAGCATGTCCAAGTAGCCTTGCAGTTTGCCATCCTCGCCGGGCGCGCCGTGTATGGCGATCAACGCCGCGCTGAACCGCTCCCAGCCCTTGCCGAGATCCACCGCGAAGCTGCCACGATCGAAGGGTAGCGTGTGCTCATCAGCTGCCGAAGCGCACCATGCATCCTGTTGCACCGTGATGTACACCGCATCGTAGCGGGTGGCGTCGATCGCGCCCATCATGCGCGCGGCGCTCTGCAAACTGATCACCGCTTCACCGGAGTATCCGCCGCGGATCACGGCGATCAATGGACGTGTCTTGCTCATGCTGGAGGCGAAGGTCGTTGCCGCTGTTCCACGCACACAACGCACGCAAGGGCATCAACGCACGGGGCAATGTGGAAAGGAGCAGAAAGCGGGATCGAACCGATGCAAGACGTTCACCGTGCGGTGGTGCAACACCAGGGCCTGCGAAATTGTAAGGCGCGCACAGCGTTCATGGATCGATCGCATCGGACCAACAAGTTCCACACAAGCCTAGTGCACAGGAGGAGCGTATCACCCGAACGGCGCGTATGCGCCCCTCTATCTTCGCCGCCCATGAAACGCTACATGCCCATGCTGGCCCCGCTCACGGTGGCGGCGTTGCTGTTGCTGGCAGGCTGGGCATGGTTGCGTTGGTATACACGCCACAATGTGACGGCTCTTGTTCCCGACCTCCAAGGGCAGAGCTTCTCACAGGCGGAGACCATGTTGCAGAAGCGGGAGTTGCAGGCGCTCGTGATCGATTCGGTCTATACCGAAGAGCAGCCCAAGGGTAGTGTGGTGGACCAGGATCCCGATGCGGGCAAGGAGGTGAAGCCCGGCCGCACAGTGTACCTTACACTGAACGCGAGCCAGCCCAAGATGATCGACATGCCGCAGGTTACGCACATCAGCAAGCGGCAGGCGATCAGCGTGCTGGAGATCCTGGGGCTGAAGGTGCGGGAGCTTCAATACAAGCCCGAACCCCAGTTCGTGGACATGGTGCTGGAACAACAGTACAAAGGGCGGCGGATAGAACCGGGCACGCGCATTCGGCGTGGCGAGGCGATCACTTTGGTGGTGGGTAGCCATTTGGGCTCAAAAAGCGGACAAGCCACTGTGCCCGATCTGAAAGGCCTTGGCAAAGCAGATGTGCAACTGGCCCTGAGCCTCGCCGGTGTGAAACTTGGGATCGTGGTGGAATGCGCCGGTTGCAATACCGCCGCCGATTCGACGTTCGCGAGGGTGCGCCGCCAATCTCCGTCGGCTGGTGCGAGCAATACCATGACCATGGGCGGCACCATCGATATCTGGCTCACCACCGACACTACCGACCTTCGTCCGGTGGAAGGGTGGAACGCTCCTTCGCTCTATTCGAACCCCGACAGCACCGATGCGGAAGAATGAACTGATCCTGATCGCAGCGATGTGCTGTGGTGCGGCCGAAGTGCGGGCACAGGGTGAAACGCTCACCCCGCTGGGCGCGCGGCCTGTTCCCGAAGCATTGAACGCTTTGCGCAAGAGCGGTGAGATGCACGCGCACTTCGACTACGATTACCTCGTACAGACGATCCCGCTCGCTGACGACTTCAGCGTGGACCGTACCCGCAAGCGCTGGGCGCAACCCGATGATCCCGGCGTTACTCTTACAGGCACCATCTACCGTCTGGAGATCGGTGGCGTGTCAACCCCCGACATGGCCTTCGCACAGGACACCACTTTCTTTTACATGACGGATACCGCTGGCACCGATACCACCGTGCGCTCGGCTTTACCGGCGATCACCGTTCTGGTGCGAGATCTATCTGTTTACCCGCCTACCGATGAGACCCTGGATGTATGGCCGAGTTACAACATCTTCGACACCGTGCAGGCGCCGTCGCCGGATACGCTGTACTTGATCCCACCTGATCTTGTGCAGGACTCGCTGATGGAATATTCCGTCGCTGCCGACACCCGCACATACATACGACCCGACAACAGCGTGGTGCCCTGGGTCCTTTGGGAGGATGACGATGTGTACATCAACGGCAACTACCCCATCGAACCACCCACCATCGGCGTGGCCACCTTCGATGGACTGGCGCGCACAGGCTACCCGTACAATTTCGCCCAGTACACCGCTTACGGCGTGGCCGATCACCTCACCACCGTGGGCATACAACTCGGTGCGAACACACCGCAGGATTCGCTCTATCTCAGCTTCTTCTATCAGCCGCAGGGCTTGAGCGGCGATGGCAATGTGCAGAGCATCGACAGTTTGATCCTCGAGTTCTACGCTCCTTTGGAGCAGCTCTGGTATCCCGCGTGGAAGACACCGTACATCCCTTTGCAGGATTTCGAACAAGTGCTGGTGCCCATCACCGACCTGCGCTACTTCCACAATGGCTTCAAGTTCCGCTTTAGCAACTACGCCACGCTCAGCGGCTCCTTCGATCACTGGCACCTGGACTATGTGCGGCTTGCTGCACAGCGCACCTTCGACGATACGCGCCTGATCGATGTGGCGTACATGTACCCGGAGACGAGCTTGTTGCAGACGTACACCAGCGTTCCCTTCCACAAGTTCGATGATGCACCTGCATCGTACATGGCTCAGAGCGTGACCGCGCTGCAACGCAACCTGGACAGCGAGGACCGCTTCATCACCTACGGCTTTCTTGCCAAGGAGGAGAACGATGCCACCGTTTTTGCGCGCAGCAGCGGCAACAACACCAGCGGCAACGCCTTACAGATCTTCCCAAGTGATCACGCGATCAATCCTGCTGCTCAACCAGCGATCTACGATCCTTCGCTGAGCACCGATGCGGCCTTTTGGCGCGTGAAGCTCTGGACGAACACCACACCCGATAACAATCGGTACAATGACACGGTCACCTTCGTGCAGGAGATCAGCAACTACATGAGCTATGATGATGGCAGCGCGGAGATGGGCTACGGCCTCCTCGATGCCGGCAATGCACTGGCCTACCGCTACGATATCGTAGGTGGCGATTCGCTGCGCGCGATCCGCATGTACTTCAACCCACAGGCGAACGATCCACAAAGCAGCCCCAACCCGGACGAAGGATCGTTCCTCTTGAGCGTATGGACCGACTTGTCGCAGGAGCCCGTGTTCCAGAACTTCACTTCCTTTTCGCCGCAGTACCGATCGGACGGCATCGATCACTTCACCGAATACCTGCTCGACAGCGCTATTTATGTGGAAGGGATGTTCTATGTGGGTTTTGTGCAGACCGCGGACGTGCGTATGAACCTGGGCTTCGATCGCAACCGCAACAACCAGAACAAGATCTTCTACAAGACCGTTGGCGGCTTCACCAACACCAACTTCGAAGGGTCATTGATGATGCGGCCCGTGTTCGTGGCGGCGGTGGATCCGTTCGCGGCGATGGAAGAAATGAGCATCGGATCGGCGCTTACGCTCGTGCCCAACCCGGCGAACGATGCCGTGCTGATCCGTTGTGAGGGCGCAATTCCCGGAAGCATTGTGCAGTGCCTGGATGCCACCGGTCGGTTGGTGAAGCAGGAAACATGGTCGGCAGCGCGCGCCATGCTCATCAGTGAATTGAACCAAGGCATGTACATCCTCCGCATGATCGATCACACCGGCGCGCCCATTGCCCAAGAGCGCTTGCTCATTCAACGCTGATGGGAACCGCATCCTTGAACCACGCGGGTCCTTCAGCAGAAGGCGTTGTGGACGACGAGCAGGAGCTTTACGAGCACCATCGCATCGTCTGCGATCCGAAGCAGTCGTTGATCCGACTGGACAAGTTCCTGTTCGATCGGTTGTCGAACACTTCGCGCAACCGGATCCAAGTCGCGGCGAAAGCCGGCAATGTGCTGGTGAACGACAAGAGCGCCAAGCCGAGCCAGAAGGTGAAGCCCGGCGATGTGATCAGCATTGTGCTGCCATACCCGCAGCGCGACACTGAACTGTTGCCCGAGAACATTCCGCTGGAGGTACTCTTCGAGGACGAGCATGTGCTGGTGATCAATAAGCAAGCGGGCCTCGTGGTACATCCGGGCCATGGCAACTGGACCGGCACGCTGGTGAACGCGTTGCTCTTCCACTTCGGCAAGCTGCCCAGCACGCCGGGATCCATTGTCCCGCGCCCCGGTCTGGTGCATCGGCTCGATAAGGACACCAGCGGTGTAATGGTGATCGGCAAGACCGAGGAAGCACTCACGCACTTGGCACGGCAGTTCTTTGATCGTACCAGCGACCGCCGGTACAACGCGATCGTCTGGGGCGACTTCGACGAGAACGAAGGCACGATAGAAGGGTACATCGGCCGCAGCGTGAAGGACCGCACAGTGCAGTTCGTGTTCCCCGAAGGTGATCAGGGCAAACCTGCCACCACGCATTGGCGCGTGATCGAGCGCTTCCGTTACATCACCTTGGTGGAGTGCAAGTTGGAGACCGGCCGCACCCACCAGATCCGCGTACACATGCAGTACACCGGCCACCCGCTCTTCAACGATGCCAACTACGGTGGTGATCGCGTGCTGAAGGGCACCACCTTCACCAAGTACAAGCAGTTCGTGGAGAATTGTTTCAAGCTGTTGCCGCGTCAGGCGTTGCATGCGCGCACGCTCAGCTTCGACCACCCCGTCACCGGCAAGCGCCTGCACTTCGAGAGCCCAATACCCGCCGATATGAACGCTGTGCTGGAGCGTTGGCGCATCTACACCGCCAGCAAGCCGATGGAGGATCCGGGCGAGGATCTGGACAAGGAAGAGGCGAACAAGATCAAGTGACCAAGCTCACGAGCGCTTGATCTTTCCGCTCCCCGTTCGCTCGATCTTCTTCACCGCGATCAAGCGTCGTGGCCATTCGTGCGGATCCAGTACGCGCATGATCTTCTCCATCACTTCGGGGAGCACTTCAGCTTGGGGTCGGTCCGTTTCCAGAGTAAGCACGATGGCCTGCCCCAATACGGGATCAGGCATGGCGCTGAAGTAGTGCGGGTAGGGGATGAGGCCTGCGCTCTTCGCTTCCAGCTGTTCCGGGAAGATCTTCTTGCCGCCGCTGAGGATCACGTTGTCGTATCGACCCAGCCAATGGAAGTGGGTGTCGTCGATAAGCTCCACCAGGTCGTTGGTGACGTGTTGCTTCGTGGTAAGGTGCGGAGTGTAGATCACCAAGCAGCCACGCGGATCGCGTGCGAAGTGGCAATTGCCAATGGCGCGGAAGTGGCCCTCTGGCGCAGGACCGTTCAGTAGGCGGACGGCCACGTGCGTCACGGTCTCGGTGCTCCCATAGCTCTGGAAGACGTACACATCCAAGTCGCGTATGTCGTCGATGAGCGCATCGCTCACAGGCCCGCCGCCGAGCAGGATCGTCTCGAACTGTTGTTCAACACGCGTCCGATCTTCCTGCAATGCGCGATGCAATTGTACCGGCACCATAGCGGTGAACGTGAAGCGATCGCTCACCTTCAAGTTATCCAGGACACTTCCACGTGGATCGATGATGTGGATGTTCAGCCCTAGAGCGAACGCGCGCACGAGCATCATCTTGCCGGCAATGAACGTGCAGGGTATGCAGTGCAATGCTCGATCGCCGGGCTTCAGGTCGAACGTTTCTCCGGTGAGGCGCGCGCTGTTCACCAAGTCGCGGCGCCCAATGCTAACGTGCTTTGGTGCTCCCGTGGTGCCACTGGTATGGGCCGGTATGGAAGAACCTCCGAGCAACGTTAGGTGCATCACGGTGTCTGCGAGTTCACGGCCCCATCCGTGCTTTGCCGCGTAGCTTTTCTTGCTCAACTTGTCGAAGTACGTGAACGCGCTGAGCCGGTCGAGTTGAACACCATCCACACACAGCTGCTCAAAGGCGTTCGCGATGGTGGTGTAGTAACGCTTGGTCATGGCTCAGCCAACGCTAGCGCCGAGGTCCCACGCTTCCTCTGGTCGGTAACGCAGTAGGCCGCGTTCAGCAAGCAATGGGGAAGGGATGTTGTTCGCGTAGACCTTTCCGGTGCCGAGGCCTTGGGCCATGGTCACGTTCAGCGTAGCCGTGTATTGCGCGATCGCATTGAGGCCGATGCTGCTTTCCAAGGCGGAGGTGATCCACCAACCGATGTTGCGCGCTCGCGCCAGATCGATCCACTCCTGTGTGGCGGCCCAACCACCCACAAGGCTCGGCTTGATCACGATGTATTGCGGCTTGACGTTCTCAAGCAGGTCCACCTTCGCATCGTGCGCGTTCAGACCGATGAGGTCTTCGTCCAACGCGATCGGGATCGGTGTCGAAGCGCAGAGGTCCGCCATCACTTCATAAAGTCCGGCGGCCACCGGTTGTTCAATGCTGTGGACACGGAGGTCGGCGAGGCGCTTCAGGATCACCGGCGCTTGTTGCGCACTGAAAGCGCCGTTCGCATCCACACGGAGCGTGAGGTCGTTCGCGCTGAACTCACCTCGCACGGCGCGCAGGAGTTCCAGTTCATCCTCGATCCCAATGGCACCGATCTTCATCTTCACCGTGGTGTAGCCGCCGTCGATCTGTTGGCCGATGCGCTGCTTCATCGTCGCCTTGTCACCCATCCAAACCAGGCCGTTGATCGGGATCGCTTGCCGACCGATGGTGAAATCCGAAGGGAACAAGGTCTTGGTGCCACCGGCTTCCAGATCGCGCAAGCACTGCTCCACTGCAAAGCGTACGCTGGGAACATCCACGAGGTCGGCGGTCAAGCGCTGCCCCCAATTGTCCGTGCGTTCGCAGAGTTCGATGAGCTTCACTTTCACATCAGCAGGGTACTCCTTGCTATGCCCTGGGAATAGCGCCGCTTCGCCAATGCCTTGTACCTCCGGCCGTGCGCTGTCCCATGCGATCAGGTACCACACCGTGCGCGCGGTGATGGGGCCCTTCGAGGTACCCAGCTCGAAGTTGGGTGTGAGCGTTCGTTCGATCCAGCGTGCGCGGAGCATCACGCAAGGATAAGGCCCAGCGAGAAGAGGATAGCTGTGAGGAAGGTGATCATCGCGAGCGTCTTCAGTTGAGGGTCGAGGAGGCGCGGTTCCGAGTTGGTGAGGACGCGCTTCAAGTGGATGATGAAGCCGGGAAGAGCCAGAAGGAAGGTCCACTCGTACCATTGGTTGAAGACCAGTGTGGCGAATACGATCAGGCAAACAAGCCCGCAGATGACCAGGAACGCATGGTAGGTCTTGGCCTTTGCACTGCCCATTCGCACCACGAGCGTGCGCTTTCCGCTCGCGCGATCGTTCTCGATGTCACGCATGTTGTTCACGTTGAGCACCCCGGCGCTCAAAAGGCCGAAGGCCGATGCAGGAAGGAGCACCATGGGTTCGAAGTGTTGTGTATGCAGGTAGAAGGTCCCGCACACGCCGACAATACCAAAGAACAAGAAGACGCTAACATCGCCCAGTCCAGCATAGCCGTAAGGGTTCTTTCCAAAGGTGTATTTCACGGCAGCACCGATGGCTGCAAGCCCAAGCAGAAGGTATAGGAGTGTTGTTCCTGTGATGCCCAGCGCAACAATGATCAATGAACAGCCAGAAGCGAAAGCCAGCGATCCACAAATGATCATGGCGCGCTTCATTGATGCTGGCGAGATCGCACCGCTCTGCACGGCGCGTTGGGGGCCAACGCGATTCTTGTTGTCGGTACCGTGCTGATGGTCCCCAAGGTCGTTAGCGAGGTTGCTGAGGATCTGCAATAGGATGGCCGTAAGCAAAGCCAGAACAAGTACCTCCGTCCGGTAGAACGAAACGAAGCAACTCACCCATCCCCAATTCGTAGCCATCGCGCTACCCACAAGTATGCTGCTCACGGCAAGCGGCAGCGTGCGCAGGCGGAAGGCGGAGAGCCAGTGCTTCACGCTTTCAACTTCTTGAAGTACTCGCGCAGCACCTTCGGGCTCACAACAGCATCCGTGCGAACAACGAGCACTGCCGGTTTCTCATGCGGCTTGCAGAGTTGTTCCAGTCCAGCTTTCAATGAAGCCATATCCTTCGCCTCGTAGCACGGCAGGTCGAAGGAAGTCGCAAGCTTCATCGGATCACGGGCATGGGGCGCTTCGAACCACTTCAGCAATTCTGGATCCTTGTCCGGTCCTTCGATGTAACGGAAGATGTTGCCCCCGCCATTGTCGATGACGATGATGCGCAGGTGAGGGGAAAGGTGATCGTTCCAGAACGCGTTGCTGTCGTAGAGGAAGGCCGTATCGCCGGTGATCAACGTGGTCGTGCGTTGCGAGGCTTGGGCTGCACCTACGGCCGTGCTTGTGCAACCGTCTATGCCGCTCGTACCCCGGTTGCTGAACCAGCGTTGGCCACGCGTGCGCTCGAACAACTGTGCGTAGCGCGCGGGTGTGCTGTTCGCCAGATGCACATCGCTGTTGGCGGGTATGTGCTCCGTGATGACCTCGAACACAGTGAGATCGCAGAAGGGGGTTGCGATGAGGATATCGCGGTGCTTCTTCGCGATGCGTTCGTCCACCATGCGCCAGGCATCGCGGTAAATGCTGTCGTTGGCCACGCCGTTGATCTGTGCGAAGAAGACCTCGGGCGAAACAGCGATGTCGTGCGTGAGGCTTTGGTAGGTGTCGTAGTGCCGTTGGACGAGGTCCACGTTCCAGTGCTGCGCGGGTTTCCATTTTCGCAGCAGGCCTTTGATGCGCTTGCTCACGATGGCTCCGCCGAAGGTGATCAGCAGGTCGGGCTTCAGGTCGTTCTCGTTCGCATCGCCAACACCTTCGATGGTGCGATCGATCGTGGTGATGAAGGCGGCATCGTCCAGGTTGCTCGTCGCCTCCGTCATCACGGTCACCTGCGGAAGAGAGGCGAGCTGTACAAGTTGTTTGCGTAGGCCATCGCTCCACACGCCTTGCCCCGCAAGCACCATCACCTTCTTGCAAGCGCTGATCTGTCCGATCAGCCACCGCGCATGCTCCGGCAGGATGAAGGATTCGGTCATCACCGGTGCGATAAAGCGCGTGGCGCCTTCAGCTTCGGTCATTCCGTAGAGCGGCTCTGCGAACGGCACGTTCACATGCACTGGCCCCGGCACGGGAAGCAGTGTTGCATCGATCGCCTCGTTGATCTTGCGGCCGCAATGCCAGCGGGCGAGATCATCATGGGCATCGCGCGGCAATTGCACGCTGCGTTTCATGTGCAAGGCGAGCACACCTTGCTGACGAATGGCTTGTCCTTCACCTTGGTCCACCCATTCCTCGGGGCGATCGGCGCTGATCACCAACAACGGCACGCGCTGATAGAACGCCTCCGCGATGGCCGGACCGTAGTTCAATACTGCACTGCCGCTGGTGCAGATCAATGCGACCGGCGCATGCAGCTGTTGCGCCATGCCGAGGGCGAAGAATGCAGCGCTGCGCTCATCGATCACTTGAAGGCACTGGATGCCCTCCTGCATGTTGAACGCGATCACAAGTGGTGCGCTGCGTGATCCCGGACTGATCACCGCGTGGCGCACGCCTTTGGCCGCACAAAGTCGTGCGAGTTCAGCAGCGGCGAAGTGATCGGAGGTGGTGCCCACGGTGGCGCCAAAGCTATCCGGCGCGGCGTTCCGCTTCGATGAGGTCGAGCCACAGGCGTGCCTTCTGCTCCACCTCATCGCACTCGCGATCCGGATCGGAGCCCGAGGTGATCCCGGCGCCCACGTGCACGAGACCTGTGTCGCCCACGACGTGCATGCAGCGGATATTCACGAAGAACTCCGCGCCGGTCCGGTGCATGGGACCCCAATAGCCTGCATAGAGCGAGCGGTCAGCGGGCTCAAGTTGTTCGATCAATTGGAGTGCAAGATTGCGAGGTGTGCCGCCAACGGCCGGCGTAGGGTGCAGCGCCGCAGCGAGACCAAGCACATCACTGCCCGCAGCGCGCCCGGTGATGCGTGAATGCAAATGGGCCACGTTACCGGCACGCTTCACCATCGGGCCTTCGGTGTTTAGCGAGCCCACATGCGCATGGGCGAGTGTTTCGCACACATGGTTCGTTACCAACTCCTGCTCACGGCGCTCCTTCGCGCCCCATGCGTCCACATTCGTCGGTGCTGACCCCAATAGGTGCGTGCCCGCGATCGCGTCCACTTCCACACGATCATCGCGCATCCTCAACAAGCGTTCAGGCGTGGCGCCGATCCAGATGCCGTACGCGGGGGTGTGCACCAGTGCCACAAATGCTTCGGGGTGTTGCGCCATAGCCGCGAGGAACAATCGGGCGATGTCCACGCCCAAGAGGTCGGCGTTGATCGTTCTGGCGAGTACCACCTTATCAACTGCTCCGGATCGAAGTTCTTCGATCGCACTGGCAACGGCCGCGTGATATCCTGCACGATCAAGACCTGATGGCAGCGCAGCTGCGGATCCGACCTCACCATCGATCCCATCGAGATCCTGTTGCCAATGATCTTTGCTGATCACCATATCGGGCCGTATGCAACGGACCTCTTGGGCCGATGTGTTGAACGGCGCGAGCACAAAGGCCTCTTCACCGCTCACAGGTCTGCCAAGGGCCGGGGTGCGCTGTGCATGCAACACAGCATCGCCACCGGGTATGCGGTAAGCGGCGAAGGTCGCCCGGCGGCGAAGCAGCTCCCGAATAAGACCCGCGTCGATCACCGTTGTTGTACGATCACGGTGGTGAGCCGACAGATCGCACAAAGCTCACCAGCATCGTTTCGGACACGGATGTCCCACACATGCGTGGTGCGACCCTTGTGCACGAGTTCACCGGTGGCGGTGACGGTGCCTGAGCGTACACCTTTCAAATGGTTCGCGTTCACTTCGATCCCAACCACCGCTTGTGTGGCCGAATCCACTAGCAAGTAGGACCCCATGCTGCCCAGCGACTCGGCCAAGGCTACCGTGGCGCCACCGTGCAGCAGACCGGCCGGTTGATGCGTGCGGGCATCCACAGGCATGGTGGCGCAAAACCGTCCTTCGCCATCCACGTGGAAACAGATACCCATGTGGTCCACCATCGTGTTCTTTCGAAAGGTGTTGGCCCGGTCGGCTTGGTCTTGTGTATACATGCGGTGAGGCCAAAAGTAGCGGCCATCTTTGCCACCATGGACAAGGGCCGCATTCTGTTGGTGGAGGACGAAGCATCGATCCGTTCGGCACTTCGGTTGAACTTCGAACTGGAGGGCTATTCAGTCACTACGGCCATCACCGGCCCCGAAGGTTTGGATCGTTTGCGCGGTGCACGTTTCGATCTTGTGGTGATGGACGTAATGCTCCCCGGCCTCGACGGACATACCGTGATCGAAACAGTTCGATTGGAAGGCGACACCACACCCGTGATCTTCCTAACCGCCCGTGATACGCCGGCCGATCGCATCCGCGGTCTGCGCACCGGCGATGATCACTTGGCCAAGCCGTTCGAGTTGGAGGAACTGCTGCTGCGCGTGGCCAAGCTTGTTCGCAAGGCGGATCCCGCTGCCAAGGACCAGCCCGTTCGTTTTGAGTTCGCCGGGAATAGGATCGACCTGGGAAGTTTCCAAGCCATTGGGTACAATGGCGTGGAACGCACCTTGAGCCAGCGCGAGGCCATGCTGCTGCGCCTGCTCATTGAGCAATCCGGGCAGGTGGTTTCCCGGGAAGAGATCCTGCAAAAGGTCTGGGGCTATAACGTGTTCCCTACTACCCGTACGGTGGACAACTTCATCGTGGCCTTCCGAAAGTATTTCGAGCCGGATCCGCGTGTCCCGAAGCACTTTCATTCGATCCGGGGGGTGGGGTACAAGTTCACCCCATGAAAATTTTGGGGTATGGGGCAACCCACCCGAAGCAACCCCGTCTTTTCATCAACCAAAGCCCCTCTTCCTGGCTTTGGTCTGGTTCCAATAATTCCTTGCAGGTTTACCGCGCAGGGGTCCGCAAGGGCCCCTGTTCGGTTTTAAGGGTGAAGGCCAGACCTTCGCTCTTGCACCCGGCACGAACCCGGCCTATCTTGCGACGGCTTTTTCGAACCCACATCACCGCTCCAACATGAAGTTCTCCTTCTCACACCTCCTGGTAGCAGCCACGACCCTCTTCACCGCTCCGGCGATAAGCGCGCAGGATCAGGTGGACATTGGCCTTCACCGCAACGGCGATCGCCTCGAAGTGCATGTACGTCCCTCGGCCAACTTCGATGGCATGTTCTCATCGGTGGTCTACACCATTCGTTGGGATCGCGCCACCGAAGCCACCTTGGGTCAGTTGGAGCAACGCGGTGCTGCCGCCTATTACATCCCCACCGCGAAGTCCGGGGCCTTGCGCCAGAACGGCACCTTCAATTATCAGGTGTATGCCGGCTTCGGCATTACGCCCCTCGAAGCATTGGAGACCGCCTGGAACGCCGGTGAGGAATATGTGATCGCCTCCATTCCCGTTAGCGGCAAGGGCGAATTCGAATTGGTGAACGATGCATACACCGAGGAGGCCGCTGTGAACGCCGACTACTACGTTTCACTCGGCGGTCAGGATCGCACAGGAATTATCTATAAGGGTCTCGCCACCACCGATGAGGACGGCAGTGTGACCATTCAACCGAACCCGAACAACGGCCACTTCATCTTCAGCTTCGGCACTGCTGAGCCAACCGATGTTACAGTTGAGGTGTCGAACGCACTAGGCCAATCGGTCTTCAGCGAAACAATGCGCGGTTTCGAGGGCACCTACCGAAAGGAAATGGACCTCACGACCATGAGCAATGGTGTTTACTACTTGAAGGTGAAGCGCGGCGAAGAGAGCAGCACGCACAAGATCGTGTACCGGTGATACGATCAACAACCCATTGGGGCAGGGAGGCGCGAGCCTCCCTGTTCGCTTTCAGGGGATGCAGCTGGCGCACCACTCACTGTCCGGGTCGTGGCTGAAGGGAGTTGCCGGATCTCGGAGTTCGTCCACGAGTAGTTGCAGCAGCGCCTCGATCCCGGGCAACATGTCGCGCGTGATCGTGTTCGCGCCATTGATGGTGAGCCACAAGCCTTCGGATCCCGAAGGCTTGCGCAACGGCACGATCCCCGCTCGCAGTTCCTGTAAGGATGGATCGCCCTGGAATGCCATGACCGAATAGATCAACAGCTGCAATGCATGCTGGTGTTTGGCCGTGAGGTGTTCGCGTTCTAGACCTTTCAACCTCAGGTTCTTCTCGTCCACAGCGCCTGTCTTGAGATCCAGTACGTGCAATAGACCGTCGCGCTCTTCGATCCGGTCACAGGTGCCGCGCAACTTGTCGCCGCTCAGGAGTTGTGCAGAAAGCTGCGCCTCCGTTCGCAATGGCACGGTGGTCTCGCTCGCGCAGCGCACAACTTCCAGTTGCAGGTAGTTCGCAATGGACGTTGCCGCCATTTCCATGCTCAGCTTGAAGTGGCCTTCGTTCAGCGCCGCATCGCTCACATCCTTGAGCAGGTAGGTGCGAAGCCGTTCGGCCACATGAGGTATCGAAGCACTCAGGTCCTCCGGTCGCAATGGAGCGTTCAGGTAAGGAGCGAAGAGTTCTTCGAGCACTTTGTGCACGGCGGTGCCCAGTACATCACTGCCGAGTTTTCCATGAGCCACTTCATCGGACCTCACACCCAGCACGTACTGGAAGTAGTAATCGAGCGGACAGCGCAACCATGTGCCCAAGGCCGAGGGCGAGAAACCCTTTTCAGCCAATGCGGATAATCGTGCCTGCACTGCCTTGGACTTCCCGACCAAGATCGCTGTTCCGCCGCGCGCCAATAATGGAGCATGACGAAGGCCATGGACGATGCGCGTGCTGGAGCGAGGCACCAGTTCATGTTGCCATTGCGCAACAAAGCGCGTTGGACCTCCGGCGGTTTCGCCACCCACATCGAGCAACAGGCGGAGATCAGCGGCGCTATGCAGAAGAGAGTGGAGGTGATAGGCCGTGATCGCCTCGGTGTCCGTGCGCGAAGGCAGTTTATGGTACCGCCGAATGTCGTGTGGGATCCAGCTTTGTGGAGCGCTGGCCGCGAGACTTTCTTCGCTGGCGCCGATGACGATCACGCGTTCGTGGTCGATTGCCCGCGTTTCCAACAGGCCCATCACTTGCAGCCCGGCGAGCGGTTCGCCGAAGAGCGCCAAACGGGCATCACGCAGGGCACGTTCGCGCACGATCCGATAGGTGCGCGCGTCGAGCTGTTCCGTCGTCCATTGCTTGAGCGCTTGCTCGATCCCACGTTCGATGCGCGCGAGTTGGAAGAGCTGTTCCATGGCGAGCCGATCGGAAGAGTTGCGGATCCCCGCCCATGTGATCAGATCGCGGATGCGCGCGTGCACATGATTAGTTGCACCCATTGGGGCGAATGCGCTTTCCGTGGAGGCGGCAACATCGACTTTCCCTTCGCGCATGGTCTTGATGAAGGTCGTAAGATCCACGCGCTGGTTCCCGTCCCTGCGCAATGACCCAAGCAAGGCAATGGTCTTTCGCCCCTCGTGCAACAGGGAGTGCATTAACAAGCGCTCGAGATCGGGCAAATGCAGGTGCCCGTTGTTCATGCTCGCATGCACGTCCAGGAAGGCTTCGAGCAGGCCGTTCACAGGCAACGCGGTCAGGGGTACGCCCATGGTCACGTTCATGGGGCCGATGTCGGCAGGCATGGCAGATAGGAAGGGTAGGAGCAGGTCTTCATCGGCGAGCACCAACACTGTGCTCGCGCGTTGTTCCATGTTCAATGCGCCGAGCATTTCCGCTGCCACATGCACCTGCGCCAACCTGTTCGGTACAGCGGTGACGCTGATCGTGCGTTCGCGTTGCAAGATGCGATCGCCGATCGGCAGTTCGCCTGCACCGAGTTCTTCGATGGAGGTCCGCAGGAAACGACCGGCTTCGTTGTGCGGATCGTCGAGGTAGTAGTGATCGGCGTTCCAGGCCAAGTGCCCTGACCCGTTCTTCACAAAGTGCTTCATCACAACGCGGCTCGCGGGTTCCAGCGCATTGAGCCCGGCGAACCAGACGGCGCTCCATGGCGATCGCCATGAGGGGTCCTGCAGCATTTCAACGGCTTTACGGGCTACCGCCCCTACCGTTCCAACGGCGCGCTCACGCATGAGTTGGTGCAAGCGTGCATGCAACAACCGCGTGCGTTTCCACTGGTGCACTTGGCGTTGTTGCGATGGACTGAGCGCATCATCGGTTCGGAAGCTCCACTCCTCGATCTCCTGGTAGGCTTGCAAGTCGCGGTACACCAGTTCATGATCCAGCAGGTGCGAGTCGATCTCGCTCATGTCGCGGAGGGTCACCGGTGCCCATTGTAGGAATTCGGTCAGCGCTTCGGCACGCTTGCCTTCCACCGCACGATGAGCAGCGTACAGCACGAACAGCATTTCCGTGCTGCCGCCTTGCCGCATACCCGCGATCCGGGCCATGAACGAACCAGGATCCAATAATTCGGGGCTCCAAACCGTGCGGCCCGCCGCCTGCGCCAAGTACTTTCGCAGATGGATCCCCGCCCGCCTCCCCGGAAGGACAACGGCCACGCGATCCAGCTCCGATCCATGCCGCGCCCACAACTTACCAGCCAGTTGTTCAAGGAAATGCTCCATCGCCGTGGCGGAAGATAGACCGCAGGCCATGGGCCCTACTTTCCCACTCTATCGCCGTATGGCCGATGGCAGGCATTTCTACCGGATCGAAGGCCCACAGCGCTTCACCGAGATCCAGTACGTTGGCAAGCGAACGGTGGTGCACCTTGTGGAAGCTCGGGCCTATCCCGAATTGGTGCGCATCGTGGAAATGATCGAGGGTGCTTCAGGCCTGTTCACCCCAATGGAACCTGATGAATGGGAGGCTCTGTTCGCCGCGAACTGATATTTTCACCAACCGAAGCTCGAACTTCATCCAATAGGCAACGAACCGGCCCTTTGAACGGTCGAACTACCATGCTGAACCGCTGGACCTTTCTTATCGCAACCGCACTCACGGCGATCACTGCCCGCGCCACGCACATCATAGGCGGCGAACTATTCTATGATCACCTAGGCGGCAGCCAATACCAGGTAACACTGAAGCTTTACCGCGATTGCAATAGCGCAACAGCGTTCGACGCTTCGGCGGCGGTGGGAGTGTTCACTGCCGATGGGACCTTGGTAACCACACAGTTGCTCACCTTCCCCGGCTCCCAGAGCGTACCCATCGTACTGGACAGTCCATGTCTTACACTACCGCCCAACCTTTGCGTGGAAACCACATCTTACGTAGGCACCTTCGACCTGCCCGCTACCACCGATGGTTACATCATTACCTACCAACGTTGTTGCCGTACAGCCATCATCAGCAACTTGCAGAATCCAGCCGATCTGGGCCTTACGGTCACCACCCGAATACCGGGCGCAGCCATCCCGAGCAATAGTTCGCCCCGCTTCAATGAACTTCCTCCGATCGCGTTGTGCTTGAACGCCCCTCTCGTGTTTGATCACAGTGCGACCGATCCCGATGGCGACCAACTGGTGTACTCGCTCATTACGCCGTTCAATGGTGGTGACAACCTCATGCCACAACCGAATCCACCAGCCCCACCACCCTACGTGCCGGTGCCTTGGCTTGCTCCGACCTATTCTGAAAACTACCCTATTGACAGCGATCCGGCGATCGCGATCGACGCGGTCTCGGGTCAGCTCACGCTCACCCCAACGTTGCAGGGCAATTTCAATGTCGGCGTGATGGTACAGGAGTTCCGCGATGGCGCCCTTATCAATGAGACTCGGCGCGACTTCCTTTTCAAAGTGGTGGCCTGCGATGCTACGGTGACCGCCGGCATACAACCGCAGAACGAGTTCTGTGACGACCTAACCATGTTCTATTCCAGCGGAAGCGTGGGTGCACAGAGCTACTTCTGGGATTTTGGTGATCCCACGACCGATGCCGATACGGCCAACGTGACCGATCCACAATGGACCTACATAGAACCCGGCGCGTACACGGTGACCTTGATCGCCAACCCCGGCACCACGTGCGCCGATACGATCACCAGTGTCTTCGATGTGTTCCTGGCTCCGCAGCCATCCATCGTGCCTCCACCGCCTGCGTGCGGCAATGATCCGGTCACGCTCAATGCCGATGGCATCTTCGGTGCTAACGCCACATTCCAATGGCAGCTGGGCGCGGGCAGCGACCCCACCACGGCCAACACCGAAGAGGTTACGGTTCAGTTCGCGAACACAGGAACGCATGAGGTCACCGTGACAGTTGGTGAGAACGGCTGCACGGCCTTCGCAACTGCAGAAGTGATCAATGCACCGCAACCCGTCGCTGGCTACCAGGTTTTCCCCGCATCGCCGCAATTGATCGGTGTGCCCATCACCTTCACCGATGCCAGCAATGCGAACGGTGGCAACCTCGCTTCGTGGTCGTGGACCATCGACGACACGGAGTACAGTGCTTCAACGGCCAACGCCACCTGGAACCCAACCCTCCCGGGCACCTACCACATCACCCTTGTGATCGTGGATGCACAAGGGTGTACGGATACGATCGACTTCCTGTACACGATCATTGGCGGACCGATCATCATACCCAACGTCTTCAGCCCGAACGGCGATGCGCACAACGAGACCTTCCACATCCAGAACGTGGACCAGTACAACAACGACCTGTACGTATACAGTCGATGGGGCAACAAAGTCTACACAGCGCGCAATTACAAGAACCAGTGGGACGGGGCCGGTGTGCCCGATGGTACATATTACTATGTGCTTCGGATCGACAACGGCGATGAATACAGCGGACATGTGACCATTCTTCGTTGATCTACACGTAGCACCGAGCAACTCCCCATGCGACCGATGATGCGTACCCTGGCAACGCTGGGAGCGTGCGCGGGCGCGGCGCTGGTTATGGCCACGCACATCATCGGGGGTGAGATGTACTACGATCATCTAGGCGGCAACCAGTACCGCGTTACGCTCTCACTTTACCGCGACTGCGGCCCCGATAATGTGAATGGTACCGGCTTTGACGCGCTGGCCTTGATCGCTGTGTATGATATCAACGGGATCGAGATCACCAACGCTTCGGTCGCGGACCCCGGCGAGGTGAGCGTGCCTGTGGACCTGAACGACCCTTGCCTCGCCGCCCCGCCGCAGCTCTGTGTGGCCACCACGCAGTACGTGCACATCTTCGACCTACCACCGATCGCTGGGGGGTATACCATCAGTTACCAGCGCTGTTGCCGCACGCCGGCGATGACCAATTTGCAAGGGCAACAGGGGATCACGTGCACCGTGCACATACCCGGACCACCCGACGTGATCAACAGTTCTGCTCGCTTCAATGATTATCCACCGATCGCCTTGTGCCTCGGGCAGGACATGAGCTTCGATCACAGTGCCGTTGATCCCGATGGCGACCAATTGGTGTACGGCCTTTGCGGTCCGTTCCAAGGTGCTGATGCGATCAACCCCGCTCCGTTGGCACCGCCGCCACCGTACCTGGAAGTGAGCTGGGCACCGGGTTATTCGGCCAGCAACCAGTTGGATTCGAGCCCGCCGATCGCGATCGATCCGATCACGGGTGAACTCACCGTACACCCAACACTGCAAGGATCCTTCACGGTGGGTGTATGTGTTACCGAGATCCGCAACGGTGTGGTGATCGGCGAGCACAAGCGCGATTTCATGTTCAAGGTGGTACAGTGCAACGCGCAAGTGACCGCGGCGATCGCCGATCAGAGCGGCGGACAGATCTGCACGGGCCTCACGCAGTCGTTCGAGAACCAGAGCATCGGTGGCACCGTTTGGGCATGGGATTTCGGCGATGCCGGAATCACCACCGATACATCGAGCGTGCAGGAACCCAGTTGGACCTATGCTGAACCGGGCACCTACACCGTTACGCTCATCGCCAACCCCGGTCTCACTTGTGCCGATACGAGCTTCAACACTTTCGATGTATCGCTGCCACTGGATGCCTTTTTCCAACGCCCGCCGATCCGCTGCCCTGATGAAGCTGCGGAGTTCGTCGCCGAAGGAATCTTTACACCCACGACCACGATCACTTGGGACTATGGCGTGGCAGGATCACCGGCCGTAGGATCCGGAGCTAATTCCTTCGCGCAGTTCGCGGATGTGGGTGTTTTCCCGATCACCATCAACATGAGCGAGAATGGATGCTTCGCCACCTACACCGATTCGGTGGTGGTGTATCCGCGCCCGATCGTGGCCTTCATCAATGACCCCAACGCCTGCGTGGGTTCGCCTTTCGCGTTGAGCAGCCTCAGCACCGCATGGACCCCACTTGCGTTGTCATGGGAATTTGGCGATGGAAGCACATCTACGGATAGCAGCATCGTGCACACATACATGAACGCAGGCACGTATGATGTATCGCTCACCATCAGCACCGCCACGGGTTGCGTGGCCACGGAAGTGCTGGACCGCCCGGATTGGATCACCGTGTATCCATCGCCGGTCGCGGCCTTCACTGCATTGCCGGGGGAGGTGAGCATCTTCGATCCGCACGTCCAGGTGGAAGACTACTCGTACCTCTCTGTGGACTGGCTCTACCGGATCGAAGGCTCCGAAGTACGCGATCCCCGCTTCGAGTATTGGTTCCAAGAAGGTGGCCAGTTCGACATCTGGCAGATCGTCACCAGCGCTGATGGATGCACGGACAGCACCATGCGCACGGTGATCGTGAGCGATCATGTCTTCTATGCCCCGCTCGCCTTCACACCCGATGGCGATGACCTCAACGAGACGTGGCTTCCCGTGGTGAAGGGCGCGCGCGAGTACGAACTGGTGATCTTCGATCGCTGGGGAGCCGAACGCTGGCGTAGTTCAGATACCAAGCAAGGTTGGAGCGGCGATGGCCTGCCACAAGGTCTCTTCCTGTACACGGTCCGGATCAAGGAGTTCGGGAGCTACTCCAAGGACTACATCGGTCACTTCTCGCTGCTGCGCTGATCACTCCTCATCGCGGCGCATATCCACGTGCGGGATCCCGTCCCACGGGTAATCCGCGCCTTGGCGCACGTAACCGAAGCGGGCGTAGAACTTCTCCAGATGCGCCTGTGCTGCGAGTTCCGATCGGCGTGACCCGTAAATAACTGAGAGCAATTCGAGCGCATGCTCCATGAGCGAAGTTGCCGCTCCATGGCCACGTTGGTCCATGCGCACCACCACGCGGCCCACATGCGGTAGCCCATCGCCATCGGGTGGAAGCACACGGGCATACGCGATGAGCTCGCCGTTCGCATGGCAACCGATGATGTGCACGGCGCCGGGGTCACGGCCATCGATCTCGGCGTACGCGCAAGCCTGCTCCACCACGAAGATGTCCGTGCGCAAGCGCAGCAGATCATGCAGTTCGTGCACGGTGAGCGCCGCGAAGGGTTTGGATGTGAAGGTGATCATCATGCCGACACAGGGAGCAATGTACCGGTGCGGATGTATAGCAACGCACCTTCCACATGCGCGCCGCCGAGTTCGCGGAGCAGGTGCATGTAGTCCAGCACTTGATCGCGGTGCCGCTCGTCCGGTGCACCGGTCTTGATGTCGAGCACACGCACGACTTCGCCATCGAACACCACACGGTCCGGTCTATGGGCTTTGCCGTTGGCTGTGATCAAAGTGGCCTCGGTACGCACTGTAAGCTGGGTTCCGTAGAAGTGCCTCAGACTTTCGGAGGCCAGCAAAGGATGGAGTTGCACGGCGAGCGGTGCCGCTTCACCCGGATCCAGCAGGCCTTGATCCACGGCGGCGGCGATAGCATCGTGCAACATGCCAGCGTGCTGCACCTGGCCAAGCACTTCGTGCACCGCGTTGCCATACCGCCTGTACGGGTCCGGATCGGCGGGATCCCAGCTCTCTGGTGCTTCGAAACGCAGCGTGAGCGATGGTGTGGAACCCGAGGTACTCACGTCGATCAACGGATCGCTCGCGGTGTGCTCCGCTTCTTCCCACGGGCCGGTGCGTTCGCCTTCAACGACCCTGCCTTCTACGCCGCGCACATCCATGTAGGCGAGGAGCGCTGCCGTCACGGTGTCGGGCCGTGCCTCGGGCACCAGCGCGTATAGTCGTTGCTTGGGTCGCGTAAAGGCGACATACAGCTGATCGAGGTGGTCCAGCGTGCGCAGGTCCACCTCTTTCAGCAGTTCCTGAACGCCTGCGTCGCGCAACATTTTGCTATCGCGCACCAAGGCTTGCGACAATACGGGGACCGCCGTGCCGGGCGCGATCCACGCGCGTTCCACATGCCGGCCGCCGCTTTCCATGCGCGCGTTGGATACGATCACAACCGGGAACTCCAGCCCTTTGGCCTTGTGCACGGTCATCACGTGGATCGCCGCCGCGTTGGCCGGTGCGGCCGATGTGCGTTCGCCGCCACTGCGCGCGTAGTGTTCCAGAAAGGCGCCGATGTCGTTCCCGTGTTCGTTGCTGAAGATGTGCACTTCGTTGAGGAGCGTGAGCAACTGCGCATCGGCGGTGGCGTGCACGCCGATCATGCGCGCGAGCTTCGACACCAAGGCTTCCAAGGTGGTGCGCGGTCCGAGATCGCCGTGTTCGTGCAGCCAGGTGCGCACGCTCGCTGCCGGATCGGGGATCGTGGGGCTGTTGGCGAATGGATCCACGTGCGTGGCATGGCGTGCGTGAACGAGCGCCCGATACTGCACTACCCGCGCGGCAGCAGTGACATCGGCGGTGTGCATGAAGCGTAGCAGATCAACGAGCAGTTCCGCCACCGGATCGCCGCTCAGGCGAAGTCCGTCCGGTGATATAACCGCGAAGCCGGCGTCGATGAGGTGTGCCGCCACCATGCGACCTACGCTCTTGGATCGCACCAGCACACCTATGTCGCCCGCGGCGAAGCCATCGGCGATGGTCTCATGCACACAACGGAGCGCGAAGTCGCGGACGGCATCTCGGGCATCGTCGCCGCTCTTGTCCTTCTCCAATTTCTCCAGATGCACAAGGCCCGCAGCCTCCTTGCGTGGTTGCTGTGCGTGCTTGTCGTACACGTTGCGCAGATCGGCGGCGAGCACTTCGGCGAGCGTGCCGAAGAGCGCGTTGTTGAACTCCACGATGGTATGGGCCGACCGGCGGTTGTCGTTGAGCGGCGCACCGGCCTGATGGAAACGCTCCAAGGTGGCCTCGCGTTCGTCGTCCACCGCGTTGTCCTCCTTGCCGAAGACCTTGGGCAGATCTCGGAAGAGCCGCACTTCGCCATTGCGCCAGCGGTAGATGGCCTGCTTGGCATCGCCCACCACCAACGCGCTTCCGCCTTGTCCGAGCGCGTTGTCGATCAAGGGCAGCAATGTGTTCCACTGTAACAACGACGTATCCTGGAACTCGTCAATGAGGAAATGGCGGTAGCGTTCACCCAAACGCTCGTAGATGTAGGGCACCGGTTCATCGCGCACCACTTCGGCCACGCGGCGGGTGAGGTCGCTGAAGAAGGCCACGCCATCGGTGCTCTTCAAATTGGCGAGACAGCGTTCCAGTTCGCGCAGTGCGAAGGCCGGTGCCAGTTCGCGCAGCACGGCCTTGCGAATGAAGTGGTCGCGCTGTCCTTCGCGCAAGGTCTCGCCCTGCTGGTACAAGCGCATCAGTTCCGGAGCAAGGCTTTCCAACGTGGCCTTCGCGTTGCCCAGCGCCTTGCTGCCATTCCACTTGCCACCTTCGAAGGACTTCAGCGCCTGAACGCCCGGCGCGATCCACGCATCACCGAAGTCGTTCAGCTTGATGAACCAGCCGTAGAAACCCGTGCGACCATAGTACAGGTCCTCGATCATGAGCCCTGCACCCTCGATCAGTTCCAAGGCCTTGCTACCAACCAGCCGCATGGCTTGCTGGTATGTCCCGATCTCCTTGCGCAACTGGTCCATCAGAGGCCGCAATTGATCCGCATCCAGCGCATGCAAAGCGCGCAATGGCGCGATCGCGTGCTCCTTGGTGAGTTCCTTGCTCAATTGGCGAAGCGGCTCACCGGGATCCCACTTGCGTTCTTCCTCGATCAGCTGCCTGCACGCCTCTGTGAGCAGCGACGTTACCAGCGGATCCACACCGGCCTCGGCGATCAGATCGTCCACCGCCCGATCGCGGTACCACTCTTCCTCGGTGGTCATGCGCAGGTCGTGGTCCAGCTGCAGATCGCGCGCGAAGGGCTGCACCACACGCCGCGTGAACGCATCAATGGTGCTGATCGCTACTTCGCCCCAGTGGTGGAGCATATGCCGCAACACTTCATCGGCACGTTGCGCCACCTTGTCCTCATCCACTTTGGACTCCCGCACCAAGTGGTCCATTACATCCCTGATCGGGCCTGCCTCGAGCGGGGTCGAAGGGTCTTTCGCCGCCAGCTTCTCCAGGTAGCCCACTACGCGCTCCTTCAATTCGCCCGCTGCCTTGTTCGTGAAGGTGAGCGCCAGCACTTGCCGGTACGCGCCCACATCGCCGCGCAAGCACAGCGTTAGGTAGTGCTTCACCAGGGTATGCGTCTTGCCCGCACCGGCACTGGAGCGGAGAACAGTGAACATGGGGGGAAGATAGCCGTGGCCTTCCAGCACCAACGTTCGTAAAGGGACTGGTGCCTCGATCCATCAACATCCCCTACCACGTAATTTTGGGGAACGCGAACAGACCTGTACCAACGTTCCCCTCACTATGCGATCATTCCTTTCTGGAAAATGGCTTTTGGCCTTAGGCCTGCTGCCCGTCCTGCTCATTTCCGCCTGCCGCACCGATGAGCCGGTCCCGCCAGCGATTTCGGATCCCGATCCGGCCGTCGCCACAGTGCGCCTGCAAGTGGTGCCCGAATGGGATGACGCACCATTTGCATTGTTCACCGAGTACCGCGCGCCGTACGACCTC
>JBKJPT010000198.1:0-35636 GCA_046595075.1 Flavobacteriales bacterium | reverse complement strand
GTTGGGAATTCCTTTCGTTGTGAAGGCGATCCGATCCATCGCCAAGAGCAATGGACTAGATAGCGTTGTCCGTGATTTGAAGACGGTGGCTCGCTACCGCACAATTCATCTGTGCATGTTCCTCGCCATGCTCGTAGCATTCCTATTTGACTTCACTAGGAACGCGCTCTTGAAATAGAATTCCACCGCCCGAGGATCAAGCCAGGCTACAACCCCGCGTTCAGCAACTTTCCGCTCGCGATCAATTTGTGCAGGTAAGGCCGCGTAAGCGTGTGCTTGATCGCCTCCACGTGCCCCATGCTGTGGCAATCGCTTCCGACCAGCTCATAGGCGCCAGCATCCACCAGCTTCTCGGCGATCTGTTTGGCCTGCGGTCCGTATGCGCCCGAAAGCGCAATGAGATTGAGCTGGAAGTAAACGCCACGATCCTTCAGGCGCTCGTACTTGGAGAAGTCGTTGTGCCAGAAATTGTAACGCTCGGGGTGTGCGAGCACGGGCTGGTAACCGTGCGTCTGCATCTGGAAGATCACCGGCAGCAACACCTGCGGCTCGCTGATGAAGGGCAGTTCGAAGAGCAAAAGGTTGTTGCCGAATGTGAGCACCCGCTTCTCGATCACGTTGTTCTCCAGTTCGTGGTCCAAGTAGTACTCGGCAGCGGCATCCACTTCGATGTCCAGACCCACGCGCTTCACTTCTGCACGCAGCTTCTCCAGACCACCGAGGATGATCTCCGGCGTGTTCTTGTAGCCGTCGGCCATGCTGTGCGGCGTGGTCACCACTTTGCTGTAACCCAGTTCGCGCATGGCGGTGAGCAGCTCGATGCTCTGCTCCAAGGTCTGTGCGCCGTCGTCGATACCGGGGATGAAATGCGAATGCACATCGCAACGGAGTACGCTGAGATCGGCTGGGGGGAGCGATGCTTCCTTGGATCCGAAGAGTTTGGAGATGAGACCCATTCTAGTGCGAAGGGAATACAATTGAAACGCAGGGGCGCAGGGTGCGCAGGGAATACGCAGGGAAGATGACCGCAAGCGGCCTTGGAGAACGCAGAGAAATACACGCGACCCTCATCAGCGGGCGTACTGGACTTTGTAGTAGCTGAGATAAGTGCCGCTGGTCACATGGTCCAACCACTCCGTGTTGGCGAGGTACCACTCCACGGTACGCTCCAAGCCCACTTCGAACGTGATGCTGGGCTTCCAGTCCAGGTCACGCTCGATCTTGCCTGCATCGATGGCGTAACGCAGATCGTGCCCGGCGCGATCGGTGACGTAGGTGATCAGCTTGGCGCTTTCCCCTTCCGCACGACCGAGCTTCTGGTCCATGATGCGGCAGAGCAGATGCACGAGGTCGATGTTCTTCCACTCGTTGTGGCCACCGATGTTGTACGTCTCACCGTTCACGCCCTTGTGGAACACTGCATCGATAGCGCTCGCATGGTCCTCTACCCACAACCAATCGCGCACGTTCTCGCCCTTGCCATAAATGGGCAGCGGCTTGTTGTTGCGGATGTTGTTGATCATGAGCGGGATCAACTTCTCGGGGAAGTGATGACTCCCGTAATTGTTGCTGCAATTGCTCACGACGAAGGGCAGCTTGTACGTGTTGCCATATGCGCGCACGAAGTGATCGCTCGCAGCCTTGCTGGCACTGTACGGGCTCTGAGGATCGTAGGCCGTGGTTTCGAGGAAGAGGCTATCGTCATGCAAGGAGCCGTAGACCTCATCGGTGCTCACGTGGTAGAAACGCTTGCCTTCGTAGTTCCCCTTCCATGCTTCCCGTGCAACGTTCAATAGCGTTACCGTACCAATGACGTTCGTGGTCACAAAAGCCATGGGGTCGCTGATGCTCCGATCCACATGGCTCTCTGCGGCGAGGTGGATCACGCCATCGACCTTGTGTTCTGCGAACACTTTCGTCATGGCATCGGCGTCGCAGATATCGGCCTTCACGAACGCGTAGTTCGGGGCCTTCTCCACATCACGGAGGTTTTCCAAGTTGCCCGCATAGGTGAGCGCATCCAGGTTCACGACGCGATACTGCGGGTAATTCGTTACGAAGCGACGGACAACATGGCTGCCGATGAATCCGGCGCCGCCAGTGATGAGGATCCGCCGTTCGGCGGACACAGTGTTATGTGGCATGGTCAGGTCATTTTCACCACAGAGGCACAGAGGACACGGAGGGAAATCCCCTTGGAGCAGTTACCCCGCATTCTCTGTGTACTCTGTGCCTCTGTGGTGAACTGCATTCTCACAGGCTCCAGTAGTTCAACTCCTTGATCTTCTTCCGGAAGATGCCCTTCAGGTCCACGAGCAAGCCCTTCGGTGTAAGCATGCTCTTGAACCAGGCTTCGTCCTTGCTGGCGTACTCGGTGTGGTTCACCGCCACGATGATGGCATCGTACGGGCCTTTCATCTCCTTCACCAGTTCGTAGCCATACTCGTGCTTCACTTCGGCGCTGTCGGCGTAAGGGTCGGCAACGTCCACTGTGCAACTGAAGCTCTTCAACTCGTTCACCACATCGGCCACCTTGCTGTTGCGAATGTCGGTGACGTTCTCCTTGAAGGTCGCGCCCATCACCAGCACGCGGGCATCGGCGGGGTTGGTACCGGAGGCGATGATCTTCTTCACCGTCTGCTTCGCCGTGTAGCCGCCCATGCTGTCGTTCACGAAGCGGCCTGCATCGATGATCTGTGCGTGGTAGCCCAATTCCTTCGCCTTGTACACGAGGTAATAGGGATCCACACCGATGCAGTGACCACCCACGAGACCCGGTTGAAACTTGAGGAAGTTCCACTTGGTGCCCGCAGCTTCCAACACGTCGTAGGTGTTTATGCCCATGCGGTTGAAGATGATCGACAACTCGTTGATCAACGCGATGTTCACATCGCGCTGCGTGTTCTCGATGATCTTAGCAGCCTCGGCCACTTTGATGCTCGCGGCGCGGTGCACTCCGGCCTTCACCACAAGCTCGTACACCTTGGCGATGATCTCCGCGCTTTCCGGATCGCAGCCGCTGCTCACCTTCACGATGCTCTCCAGGGTGTGCTCCTTGTCGCCCGGATTGATGCGCTCCGGCGAATAGCCCACTTTGAAGTCCTCCACGAACTTCAAATTGCTCAAGCGTTCCAACAGAGGCACACAATCCTCTTCGGTGCAGCCGGGATACACGGTGCTCTCGTACACTACGAAGTCGTTCTTCTTCAACACTTGGCCCACGGTGCGCGTGGCGCCGAGCAACGGACCCAGGTCGGGTATGTTCTGGCTGTCGATCGGCGTAGGCACAGCGACGATGAAGAACTCCACGTCCTTCAGGTCGTTGAGGTCGGCGCTGAAGTGGATGTCGCAACCTTCGAACTCCTTCGCATCGAGCTCGTTGCTTGGATCATCGCCGCGGCGCATCATGTCCACGCGCCTCTGGTTGATGTCGAAGCCCACCACCTTGATCTTGCGGGCGAATGCGAGCGCGATGGGAAGGCCCACGTAGCCCAGGCCGATCACGGCGAGCTTCGCTTCCTTCTTCAGCAGTCGGTCATACAAGTTGCTCATCCCTCTTCTGGTAAATGCGTTCGATGATCTCCACCACCTTGAGCCCTTCGAGCGCGTTGGTGGTGAGCGTTGAATGTCCTTTCAAGGTGTCCACGACGTTGTCGATGATGAAGCCGTGGTTGTTGGCGCTGCCCTTGTATGTGCCGTAGTCGTTGGCGGGATTGGTGGGCGCGAGCTCCGACATGGTGTAGCCCTGGATGTGGCAATGCTCCACCTGGTCCATGTACTGCCCGCCGATCTTCACGCTGCCGGTGCTCCCGATGACCGTCATGCTGCTCTCCAGGTTCTTGTCCCACACGGCGGTACTGTAGTTGATGCAGCCCATGCCGCCGTTAAGGAAGCGGAAGTTGACGATGCCGCTATCCTCGAAGGTCGTGAGGTCCTTGTGGTTGAAGTCGGCGAACTTGCCTTGGATCTCCGTGATGTCGCCGAAGAGCCAGTAGAGTATGTCGATGAAGTGGCTGAACTGCGTGAAGAGCGTGCCGCCATCAAGGTCGGCGCTCCCTTTCCACGATCCCTTCTTGTAATAGCGCGCGTCGCGGTTCCAATAGCAGTTCACTTGCACCATGAAGATCTCGCCGAGCAGTCCCTGCTCCACCACGCCCTTGATCCACTGGCTCGGTGGCGAGTACCGGTTCTGCATCACACCGAAGACCGTGCGATGAACTTGCAACGCTTTGAAGAGCACCGCTTCGCAACTCGCCTTGGTCAGCGCCATCGGTTTTTCGCAGACCACGTGCTTGCGCGCTTCCAAGGCCTTCAGGCTGAAAGGTGCATGCAGGCCGTTCGGTGTGCAGATGTTCACCACCTCGATCGCTGGCAATTCGCGCAGCATGGTGTCGATGTCGTTGTAGTACGGCACACCGAATGCGTCGGCGCCGCAATCCGCAGCGGCTCGCACATCGCACACCGCGATGAGCTCTGTGTCGGCATGTCGCTGGATCATCTCCGCGTGCCGCTTGCCGATGTGACCGCAGCCCACCACAGCGAACTTGATCTTCTGCTCGGTCGGCACCATGATCAGGATATACGGGCCACTCGCCCCGAGGCTAGTTGATAGCGTTGGCCGCTCTCAGCGCAGGTGGCTTCACCTGCTTCATTGAACTTCAGCTTGTGGCCGAACTCGCTCATCCAGCCGGTTTGTCGTGCTGGATTGCCAACGACGAGGGCGTAGTCCAGTACTTCCTTGGTAACCACGGCACCGGCGCCGATGAAGGCGTAACGACCGATATCGTGTCCGCAAACAATGGTGGCATTGGCTCCGATAGAAGCGCCCTTTTTCACGAGCGTCCGAAGGTATTGGTCACGCCTAGCCACGGCGCTGCGCGGATTGATAACGTTCGTGAATACGCAGGAAGGCCCGAGGAACACATCGTCCTCACACTCCACGCCGGTGTATAGGCTCACGTTGTTCTGCACCTTCACGTTGTTGCCCAACTTCACTTGCGGGCTCACCACCACGTTCTGGCCGATGTTGCACTTCTCCCCGATCGTACACCCGGGCATGATGTGCGAAAAGTGCCAAATGCGCGTGCCCTCCCCAATGGTCGCTCCTTCGTCTATGACGGCGGTGGGGTGGGCGGTGAATGCCATGTGGACATGTGGTCATGTGGGCATGCGACCATGCGCTCATGACGGGGCGCGAAAGTACCGAAGGGAGGGGATGCGGAGAGGGCTGGCAGCCAAGAGGGCGGCGGGTCGTCTTGGGGGTACATTCACCAGCTGAACGCGCTGACGATGAGGAGACTTTTGACTCTACTGCTTGTTGCTGGGTTGGGCCTGAACGGCGTGGCGCAGCAGTGGTTGGCACCGGGGGCGTGCTGGGTTACGTACACCGGCGATCTATGTAGCTATGTGGAACACCATCAATATGTCTCCGATTCCACGGAAGCTGGTATGGACATCCAGATCGTGGAGTGGACAAGGACTCCGTACTACCCTGGCGTTGGTTTCCTTTCGACCTCATCGCCCCAAAGGCGCTTCTATTCCCTCCAGGGGAATGTGGTGCTTGATCGCAATCTTTTCCCTGTTCCTGGTGGTGACTGGGATACGCTGTATTTCCTCGGCGTTCCTGGTGACCGGTGGTGGCCACGGTACACGGATCAAACGTGCCCGCCGTTGGGTATGATCGAGATCCAGGACACCGGGCATGTGATCATCGACGGCATTAATTTGCGAACATGGGATCTCGCGTATCTCAATGAGGCAGGCCAACCCATTCCCGAGGGGAACCCTTCTTGGGGCGACACTCTTGGTATCATCGAGCATATCGGCTCTATGCCCGGAGGACCTCCCATGCCATGTACAACTCAAAATTGGGATATCTGTGGGGCCTACCGGCTCCACTACTCCGATGATCTGATCTCGTTCCCAGACGAGACCTTCTGCGACATCACCACTTACATTTCAACTACTGGTTCCTCATCGGCTATCGTTGGATCTTACCCGAACCCCGGTACCGATCAACTCACACTCACCGGCCTCTCTTCAACATCGCACACGATCGAGGTGCGTGATCCGCTTGGGCGTTTGATACACACCCAGAACATGGCTGCGGGCAATGCGATCATTGAGACGAGCGTGTGGCCGAGCGGCACTTACTTCGTCTCTATTGTTGGTTCAGAACTCCAGTTCATCAAATGGATGAAGGAATGAAGAAGCTCCTAGTCGTACTGCTGATCTCAACAACCAATGTGCCCGCAATGGCGCAGCAATGGTGGGCTCCGGGGGCGTGCTGGATCTACCAAGAACAATTGCTCAGCCAAGCGCTGCACATTTACATGTACCGTGGCGATACCTTGATCGATGGCTATCCCGCCCAAGTATGCCAGTACCGCTATTGCGATGTCCTTCCGCCCGATACGTTCTGCTACAGCTTCATCCAAGGCACAATTTGCACACGCTTGGATAATGATGTGGTGTATGCACTAAGTGGACCGGGTGTGATCCCACTATGGGACACTCTTTATTACCTCGGCCTTCCTGGTGATGCTTGGTACCCGCTCGGATATGATTGGAATTGTGCGCCATTGAGCAAGATCCTCATCACTGACACTGGTCACGTAGTAATGGATGGGGTGAGCTTGAGAACTTGGGACATCGCCCAGCTTTCCGCCAATGGCTTGCCCATGCAGGATCCTCCTTTCGGGGATACGCTTCGCGTTGTTGAACGACTTGGTGGTGCGCCTCGCTCTTTCCCTGACTTCTACTGCCCGCCCGATGTCATCGATGAAGAGCGCTTCTTTACGCTCCGACATTACTCTGACTGGCAGATCTCCTTTGGTACCGGGCCATCGTGCGATATAGCACTCAACTCAGTTGATGTTAGCCCCGCACGGCTGCTCTGTACTCCCAACCCCGGCACGGACCACATTCAATTCAACAACACCTCTCCTATCAACATCGTGGTTCGTGATGCGCTCGGCGGGATCATCCAAACCGATCAGCGTCTTGTTGCGAGCTCGCCGGTGAATACCGAGGCTTGGCCACAAGGCACCTACTTCATTTCCGTGGCAGATGAGAAAGGAACTCGCGCAACATTGCGCTGGATGAAGCAATAGTTCTCACGGCTTCGCGCACACGCGCTCTGCGAGATCAGCGGTCGGTTGATCACCGAGGATCCAGGCCTTGATCAATGTATCGGCAACGGTCGTCAGCGCTTGCTGATCCACCTTCCCATCGGTGTTCCACTTCACACCCGTGAACCACTCGCGCGCATCCGCCACGCTCATCTTATAGCGCTGCGCGATCATCTCCGGCGCGGTCTTCTTCTGCATCAGGCCCGCCACTTGGTCGCGTATCACCCTCAACATGCGTTGCACTTCCTTCGGGTGCGCTGCCAAGACACCTTCGGTGGCCACGATCACGAACGATGGCCAGGATGAGCGGTAGTCGTCCACGCGGCGCAAGGCGCCCGCATCGACCAAGTGCTTCGTGGTGTACTTTTCCCAGAGGAAGGCACAGGGTTCCGTGGCCTTCAAGCGTTCCACTGCACCAGCGAGGTCGTTCACAATTATGAAGTCGCTCTCTTTTGGCGTCCAGTCATGCGCTTTCGCATACGCCATCGCGGCCAGGTGGCTACCCGAGTTGATGCGGCTGATCGCGAAAGGCAGGCCCTTGAGCTGGTCGGCGGCGGTGATGTTGGTTTCCGCTCCCACGTGCACGCCCCAGGTGAGCGGCGTATCGGTGTAATGCGAAATGATGCGGCTGGGGTTGCCGTTGAGGATGTCGCGCACAGCGCCTTCGGTCACCAGCACGGCAAGGTCCACTTCACCGTTGCGGAGCATCTTGCACATGGCACCCGTGCCTTCTGGAACGGTGGTCCACTTGAGATCGATCTTGGCGCGGACGAACGCGCGGCGTTCCAAGGCGAGCATCCACGGCAGATTGAAATGCTCGGGGACACCAGCCACCCGGATCCGGGTCAACGGGATCGGTTCTTCCTTCACTTCCTTGCGTACTTCTCGAAACTGAAGTGGTCCTTCTCGTTCAGCTCTTCGGCCGTAAGGCTCTTGAAATACGCGTACGTGATCTTCAAGCCTTCGGCGCGGGAGACCTTCGGTTCCCACCCCAGGAGCGCGCGCGCCTTCGTGATGTCCGGTTGTCGCTGCATGGGATCATCGGTGGGCAGCGGTTTGTAGATCACCTTCTGCGTGGTGCCTGTGAGCTTGATCACTTCCTCGGCGAATTGCGAAATGGTGATCTCGCTGGGGTTGCCCACGTTCACGGGACCAGCGTAATCGCTGCGCAGCAGGCGGTAGATGCCTTCCACCAGATCATCCACGTAGCAGAAGCTGCGCGTCTGCCTGCCGTCGCCGAAAACGGTAAGGTCCTCGCCACGCAAGGCTTGGCCGATGAAGGCGGGCAACACACGACCGTCGTTCAATCGCATGCGCGGACCGTACGTGTTGAAGATGCGTACGATGCGTGTCTCCACACCGTGATAGGTATGATAGGCCATGGTGATGGCCTCCTGGAAACGCTTGGCTTCATCGTACACACCGCGCGGACCGATGGGGTTCACGTGGCCCCAGTAGTCCTCGGTCTGGGGATGCACTTGCGGATCACCATACACTTCGCTGGTGCTGGCCACGAGGATGCGCGCACCTTTCGCTTTGGCAAGACCGAGCAGGTTGTGCGTGCCCAGCGAACTCACCTTCAGCGTTTGGATCGGGATCTTCAGGTAGTCGATCGGCGATGCGGGACTTGCGAAGTGGAGGATGTACTTCAGCGGGCCGGGCACATGCACGTATTTGCTTACGTCGTGGTTGTAGAACTCGAAGTCCTCCAGCTTGAAGAGGTGCTCGATGTTCTTGAGGCGACCGGTGATCAGGTTGTCCATACCGATCACGTGGTAGCCTTCCTTCAAGAAGCGGTCGCACAAATGCGATCCGAGGAAGCCGGCGGCACCGGTGATAAGGACGCGCTCCTTGACTTGCGGCATGTGATCAGGCTTTGGCAGGAACGGGCGCGTTCACCGGTTGACGACCGACGCTCATGTAGAAGTAGCCGAGCTCCTTCATCTCGTCGAGGTCGTAGAGGTTACGGCCGTCGAAGATGGTCTTCTCCTTTAGGATCTCGCCCACGCGTTTGAAATCCGGCGTGCGGAAGAGCGCCCACTCGGTGGCGATGATCAGTGCGTCGGCACCGTTCAGTGCTTCGTACTCGTCCTTCGCGAAGTTCAACTTGTCGCCCATCAGTTTCTTCACGTTCGGCATGGCCTCGGGATCGAAGGCCGTTACCGTTGCACCGGCTGCTACCAACGCCTCGATCATGTACAATGCGGGTGCCTCGCGGATGTCGTCGGTATCGGGTTTGAAGGCCAGGCCCCACATGGCGAAGTGCTTGCCCTTGAGCGAGCCGTAGTGCTTCAGGATCTTGTCCGTGAGCGTGGTCTTCTGGCGCTCGTTCACGTCCATCACGCTCTTGATGATGCGGAAATCGTAGCCGGCATCGTCGCCACTCTTCGCGAGCGCCTGCACGTCCTTGGGGAAACAGCTGCCTCCGTATCCGATGCCTGGGAATAGGAAGCGTTTGCCGATCCGTGTATCGCTGCCCATGCCGATGCGCACCTTGTCCACGTCCGCGCCCACCTTCTCGCAGAAGTTCGCGATCTCGTTCATGAAGGTGATCTTGGCCGCGAGGAAGGCGTTGGCCGCGTACTTGGTCAGTTCCGCACTGCGCTCATCCATGAAGATGATCGGATTGCCTTGGCGCACGAAGGGCTTGTAGAGGTCCTCCATCACCTTGCGGGCGCGGGGGCTCTCGGTGCCCACCACAACACGGTCGGGCTTGAGGAAATCATCCACGGCGAAGCCTTCACGGAGGAACTCCGGATTGCTCACGATATCGAAGGGCACCTTGGCGTGCTTCGCAACGGCCGCGTGTACTTTCTCGGCAGTGCCCACAGGCACGGTGCTCTTGTCCACGATCACCTTGTAGTCGGTGATGATCTTTCCGAGATCGTCAGCGACACCGAGCACGTACTTCAGGTCGGCGCTGCCATCCTCACCGGGCGGCGTAGGCAATGCGAGGAAGATGATCTGCGCACCATCAATGGCGCTCTTCAAGTCAGTTGTAAAGCTCAATCGCCCTTGGCGGATGTTCCGTTCGAAGAGCACATCGAGGTGTGGTTCGTAGATCGGCACCTTGCCGTCCTTCAGCATCTGCACCTTCTCGGCATTGATGTCCACGCAGATCACGTGGTTGCCGGTCTCGGCGAAGCATGTTCCGGTAACGAGTCCTACGTATCCTGTTCCTACTACTGCGATGTTCATGGGGATGGTCGGGGCGGGAAATTTCCCGCCCTTACGGATTTACTGATTGAAGAAGCTCTTCACCGATGCGGTGATGTGAGCGAGTTGTTCGTCGTCGAGTTCGGTGCTCATGGGCAGCGAGAGCACTTCGTGGGTGAGTTGTTCGGTCACGGGCAAGGATCCTTCTGCGAAGCGGGCCGTCTTGTACGCGTTCTGCAGGTGGCAGGGTACAGGGTAATATATCATGGCCGGAACACCGCGTTCCTCTAGGTGCTTTCGCAAGGCTTCCCGTTTGCCACCGGCCACTTTCAGGGTGTACTGGTGGAAGACGTGCGTGCTGTTGGCGCTGCGCTCCGGAATGCTCAGTCCGGCAATACCGGCGAAGGCCTTCTCGTACGCGGCAGCGGCGGCATTTCGGGCGGCGGCATACTCATCCAAGTGGCGCAGCTTGATCCGCAAAACGGCCGCCTGGAGCGAATCGAGCCTGCTGTTCACACCGATCACTTCGTGGTAGTAACGCACATCGCTGCCGTGGTTGCACACGCGGCGGATCTTCTTCGCCAGCTCGTCGTCGTTGGTGAAGAGCGCACCACCATCGCCGTAGCAACCCAGGTTCTTGCTGGGGAAGAAACTTGTGGTGCCAACGTGGCCGATGGTACCGCTCTTCTGCTGGCGACCATCGCTGAAGGTATAGTCACCACCGATCGCTTGGCAGTTGTCCTCGATCACGAAGAGGTTATGCTCCTTGGCAATAGCCATGATCTCTTCCATGTCGGCTGTTTGACCGAACAGATGCACGGGCACAATGGCCTTGGTCTTCGCGGTGATCTTGCGCTTGACGTCTTCGGGGTCGATGTTGAAAGTGCCGGGTTGCACATCAGCAAAGACAGGTGTGATCCCCAGCAGCGCCACCACTTCCACTGTGGCCACGAAGGTGAAGGAGCAGGTGATGATCTCATCGCCGGCCTTCAGCCCCAAGGCCATCATGGCGATCTGCAAGGCATCGGTGCCGTTGGCACAGCCTATGGTGTTCTTCACGCCGAGGTAGGCGCTCAACTCCTTCTCGAACTCCTTCACCTCCGGCCCGTTGATGAAGGCGGCGCTTTCGATCACGCGGCGCTGGGCTGCGTCCACCTCGTCCTTGATCTTCAGGTACTGGCCAACGAGGTCGACCATCTGGATGGGTTTCATCGGCGTCTGCGTCTCCACGGCGTATGCGGTTATTGGCCCCAAAGGCGGCGGCGAAGATAGCGCGGCACCCAAGGGGGTACAGGGCAATTCAAGCTTGGAACGGCACGTTGTGGCCCGGTTACTTTCGTCCCCTCCTAGCAGCAGTTCACAACGCATGCGTCTCTTCCTCTTCACGCTCGTGATCCTCGGCATTGCTTCCCGCGCCAAAGCCCAAGGGCACATGCGCGACGACACCTTATCGCTGGTACTGGTGAATATGAGCTATGCATACCAAGTGCCCGGTGGCGACTTGGCGCTGCGTTTCGGCAACAACAGCAACATCGGCATTGGCGGTCTGCGCAAGTTCAGGAGCAACTACATACTGGGTCTCGAAGGTGGTTTCATGTTCGGCAACCAAGTGATCGAACCGGGGGTCCTGCGCAACGTGATCAACAGCGCGGGGCAGGTGCTTGACGAGGAAGGTGTGATGGCCGATGTCTTCCTGTACGAACGAGGCTGGACGATCTTCGGAACGGGCGGCAAACTATTTCCGTGGATAGGACCGAACCCGAACAGCGGCATGCTGCTGAAGGTGGGTGCCGGGTACATGCGCCACAAGGTGCGCGTGCAAACACAGAAGAACGTGGTGCCGCAACTGGAGGACGAATACTTGGAAGGATATGATCGCCTTTGCGCAGGACCCGCCGCGCTGGGCTATGTCGGCTACCAGCATCTGAGCAACCGCGGGCGCGTCAACTTCCACATTGGCATTGAACTGATAGCAGGCTTCACAGAGGCACTGCACCCGTACAACTTCGACACTGAGAGCTACAACACGCCGAACCGCGTTGACCTACTGACCGGATTGCGGGTGGGCTGGAGCCTGCCTATCTACCGCAAGCTCGACGATCACTTCCGGTACTGAGATGCCGCTGCTCTACAACATCGGCCTGGCATTGTACCACGCGGGCATACGTGTTGTGGCGCCGTTCAATACCAAGGCAAACGCATGGGTCGAAGGGCGACGGGGAACATGGCAACGCTTGCTAGCCAAGCGCGAAGCGTTGCAGGGCTGCCTTTGGATGCACTGCGCCAGCGTGGGCGAATTCGAACAAGGCCGTCCGGTGCTCGAAGCGCTGAAGAAGGAACGTCCCGAACTGCCTGTACTGATCACCTTCTTCAGCCCGAGCGGATATGAAGCACGCAAAGACTTCCCGCTCGCCACGCACGTGGAGTACCTGCCGATGGATGCACATGGTATCGCGGATCGCTTCCTGGACCTCGTGCGACCCAGCGCTGTGCTCTGGGTGAAGTACGAGTTCTGGCACCATTACTTGTCAGCGTTGAAAGCGCGCGCAGTGCCAACATTCCTGGTCTCGGCGATCTTCCGTCAGGAGCAAGCATTCTTCAAATGGTACGGCGGTACACATCGCCGTATGCTGACGTGCTTCACGCAAATATTCGTGCAGGACAAAGGCTCGCATGACCTTCTCGCCACCATCGATGTGCGCAATGTTGTTTTGAGCGGCGATACCCGTTTCGATAGGGTGGCAGAGATCGCCGGTGCCCTTGCCGACCTGCCGATCGCTTCTGCGTTCAAGGGCGATCATTCGCTGTTGATCGCGGGCAGCACATGGCCTGCCGATGAAGCGTTGTTGCTGAACGCTTTCACGCTATGGCAGCACGCACCCAAGTGCATCGTTGTTCCGCACGAATTGGAACCAGCGCACCTGATGGCGATCGAAGACCGCTTCCCGAAACCCCTTACATGCTGGAGCGAATTGGAAGGCACCACCCCCGAGAACATCGCGCACACCTTGGGCCACCAAGCATCTGCCACCTTGCTCGTGGACCGTATGGGCCTGCTGGCGCAGCTCTATCGCTATGCCGATGTGGTTTACGTAGGCGGCGGATTCGGTGATGGCATACACAGCCTGCTCGAAGCTGCGGCTTGGGGCAAGCCAGTGATCTTCGGACCGCGGCACCACAAGTTCGCCGAGGCGAAAGGGTTGATCGATGCAGGTGGTGGGTTCGAAGTGAGCGACGCGGGGCAACTGCGTGATGTGCTCGAACTCCTGTTGAACGACCTCGATGCCCTGGCGCGCGCTTCGGCCGCAGCACGGAACTATGTGCGCGATCGCGTGGGTGCAACCGCCCGCATTTTAGTAGCGATCTCGCCTAGCTTGGCTTGATCACTTCTTCACTTCCTTGAACAGATCGATCCGCACCGGCAGGTATTCCACTGTGGTGAGCGAACCGGTGCCCATACCGATGTATTCGTCCTTTCCCGTGTGCACAAGGCCCCAGCCGCAAATGAGCGCCTCGTCATTGTCCGTGCGCAGCACTGGCTTAGTCCGGAACACACCCTTGTCGTCGAAGCTGAGGTAGATCGAATAGAGACCCGTTGAACCTTCGGGCTTGATCTTGCCGCCCAGCTTGCGGTCCTCAGCGGTGTCATCGCTGTCCCACAGGAACATGTACAGCTGTTCATTGAAGGTGAGCGGGTACACGCGCCCTAGGATAGGATCATCGGAGTCGACCCACCGGCGGAAGAGCGTGGTCCATTGTTGTTGCCCGTCCTTGGTAATGGATCGCGCTTGCAACGGACCGTGGTAGAAGCGTTGGAAGCGGCGTGCGGTTTCCGGATCGGTATAGGTCGCGCTGAAGGCCACTTCGTTCACCAAGAAATAGCCGCCATCGGCCTTGGGCAAGAGGGCGATCACATCGGTGGTGGACCGCAATTGCTTTTGCGCCTTCTTTCCTTCTTCCTTCTTACCGGCATCGTCCACTCCAACCACTTCTTCAGCCTCAAGGTCCACGCCTTCGGGGAAGGGGAGCAAGGTGGGCAGGCTCAAACCTGCTTCACTGGTATCCATCCAAGCTATGAAGTTGCCCAGCTTGCGGTTGCCTTCACCACCATAGATCCCGGCATACGCGAGGCGTTTGCCCATGGCTTGCAAGATCCCGCCCGTGGCATAGTAACCGGGGTCCATGCTCAAGGGCACGCGTGACATATCATCCGCATCCACCTTGTGCAGCACCACTTCGTAGTCGGCCGCACCGCCACCTGGTGCACCATCGGCATAACGGTATTTGATCAACAGGTAAGCGCTACCCACGCTATCCACTTCGGCATCGAACACCTCGGAGCGTTCGCTGTCACCGCTCACGCGCAAGATCTGCTGCCAATTCACCTGCATGTTGCGATCCACCATGGCCAGCAAGTAGAACGCATCGCCATCGTCACGGCCACGCAGTTCGGGGCTGTGGATGAGCATGTGCGCACTGTCCGCGGCGATCACCGCGGACCACTTCTCGCGCGTGGCGTTGCCGTTGCTGGTCCATGCGGCATGACGCTCCTTTACCTCCACCGGGAAAGTGCAGAGCTTATCGAACACGGGCGGCTGTCGCACCAAGTGCGGATCCACATGCTGGTAGAACAAAGCGATCTCCGTTTCGCTACCGCTGCGTGCGATCAGGGTGGGCTTATTCGGGAAGAGCACGAGGTCCTCCAACAGGAGGCGATCCTGGTGCAAGCGTTGCATCACGGGTTCCATGCTTCGCTCGTATACGAGCTTCTCGCGGTCGTACACATCCAGCCGTGGTTCCTTCTTGGTGAAAGCGCGATCAGCGAATTCCAAACTGCGGAACACCATGATCGACGTAGGACTGCTCTTGATGATGCTGTATGGCATCATGGTGCCGTCGGGCTTCTGTTCCAAACCCATGCGCACCTTCACCTTCACCTTGTCCTCGGGCTTGGCCTGCGCGAAGAGCGTGGTGGTGGATGCAATTAGCGCGACGTAGAGCAGCGTACGAATGGTGCGGTGCATGATCTCCTGTTCAGATGGGGCGTGAAAGTAACGGGGGCCGCGCTAGCGAAGACGGTGCCACCGTTCGACAAGATCATGCCGTGAACACCTTGTTCGCATGGGTCACAGCAACTTTGGGTTGCGCTTGTGGCGGGTTCGGTCGCGGGCGGTCTTCTTCGCCATACGCCGGTCCCACGCAGCCTGCATATCGGTGCCGGTCTGGTTGCCTAGGCAGCACACCACGAAAAGCACATCGGCCAATTCCTCACCCAGATCCTTCCCCTTGTCCGAGGCCTTCTCGCTCTGCTGTCCGTAACGTCGGGCCATGATGCGGGCCACCTCACCTGTTTCCTCGGCGAGTATGGCCATATTGGTGAGCGGATCGAAGTAGCGCACGCCGTTGGTATGTATCCAAGCATGAACTTCTTTGCACATATCATCAACAGATATTTGGATTGTACGCACAGGTTGTCTAGTTTTCCGAGGCATGGCAAAGGGTGGCTCGCAATTTTTCGCGGCAACGGCGCTAAAGATGGCACTGGTGATGGTGTGCGCCTGTACGTTCCAGCAGGGCTGCTTCGCGCAGCAGCTGCAACAGATCCAGGCGGTGGTGGATGGTATTCTTTCGCCACAACAGGCGGCGCAAGCCAACGCTCCACTTCTGGAGTTGCCCGGCGTGCACATGAGCCGACTGGACCAACGCACCAGCAATTTGTTCATGCATGTGGAAGAAGGATCACCGGTTGATGCGACGGTCATCTCCGATGTGTTGGGGCAGTTCGGCATGAGCGTGCGATGCTTCCGCCGCAACATTGCCGGTGCGGAACCCTTTAAGCACCTGGATCCCCAGGGTTGCGGTACCCCACCATTGCATCGGTGATGGATCAACGGCGCTCCATACACAAAGGCATGTCCGTTCTATTGGCCCATGCCCGCGTCGTCCTTGTCGTGCCCGCAGCTCTGCTCATGTCACCCCTCTTGGCGCAATGCACCAATGGCACGGCATTCGGCACGGTGGCGGCACCCACCAACAATACGCCGGTCACCATCAGCGCATGTACGTTCCAGACCGAGTACAATACCATTACCGGTGTTGTGGCAGGATCGACCTATTCCGTGAGCTGTTCATGCGGTGGCTATGTCACCGTCCGACGTGGCACCTTCAATGGCCCGGTGGTAGCCCAAGGCAACTCCGTGCTTTCGTTCACGGCCACAGTGGCCGGCAATCACTATTTGCATTTCAACACCAATGCCGCGTGCGGCACCGCCACCGCATGCTGCACCACGACTATCACCTGCACTTCCTGCTCCGGCCCTTTACCATGCGCAGCTGTGAACATTCCAAGCCTGCCTGTGACGGCGCAGGCCGTGGCGTGCCACTCCGCTAACCTGATCACCACGGCCAACATCTCCAGCTTTTGTGGTTCGGCGAGCACGCTGTACCTAGGTGGGGTTGAAGCGCTCTACACCCTTACACCCGCCTCCACGGGCAACTATACCATCACGTATACCGGACAGACGTACAGTTCCATATGGGTGTTCAGCGGCAACTGCCCGGCATCCGGCGGGCTGTGTCAGGGATCGGTGAGCGGTCTTGCGGCCAGCCAATCCCTCACTCTAAACCTTACAGCGGGTTTACAATACTGGATCCTATTCGACACATGGCCCGCTCCGCCGAGCCCCTGCCCCGGCACCTTCAGCATTTCAACTTCAACAGTTCCGCCGCCAGTAGTGGCCAGCGATTGCAACCAGGCCGTGAACGTGTGCACCAACATCAACTTCCAGATCGACCCCAACGGGTCGGGCAGCACCATTGAGATCCCTCCCCTAGGGTCCGTCGGCAATCCGGACCTATTGGCGAGCGACTTCGTCAGCAGCACGTGGGGCACCGACAACTGGGGATGCCTGCGTTCCGGCGAACTCAACAGCACTTGGATGGTGGTGAACGTGCTCACGGGTGGTTCGCTGACATTCACCTTTGGTGGCTTGGGCACCCAATCCGGTTTCTACGATTGGATCATGTACCCTTACAACCCAAGCGCTTGCACCAACGTGGCCAACAACCTGGTGGCGCCCGTGCGTTGCAATTGGAATGGCGTGTCCTTTGGCGGTACAGGCCTCGCGGCCACGATCCCGGCCGGTGGCGATCCCACCAACTACGAGCCGCCGCTGAACGTAGGGTCCTACACGCAATGGCTCATCTGTTTCAGCAACTGGAGTTCGGTAACAACGGCGGTGCCCTTGCAGTTCGGTGGCACGGCTGTGGTGAGCTGCTCGCCTTTGCCCTTGGAACTGCTTGCGTTCGATGCCACGCAGAATGGCGCGCGGGTCTCACTGGACTGGACCACTGTGAGCGAGATGAACAGCCTACACTTCGAGGTTGAACGATCCGACAATATGGCCGAGTGGGAGAAGATCGACCTCGTTTTAGCCATGGGGAATACCCAGGTACAAACCGGTTACGCGAGCACGGACCACGCTCCTTTGCCCGGTATGGGCTTCTATCGACTGCGGATCGTTGACCTTGACGGCAGTTCCACCTTTTCACCCATCCGTTCAGTGCGCATGGCCAGCGATGTCCTGATTTGCCAGCCCAACCCGTCTAGTGGATTCTTCACGGTATTGAACGTTCCCGAAGGCGCATCGATCGACGTGCTTGACGTGCTGGGTCGTTCGATCGCGGTGCATGTGCGCATGGACCAGTTGCAGAAGGCACTTGTGGACCTTGGATCGCCAACACCCGGCTTGTACACGGTGCGCATGGCGCATGGCGCCAACGTGGCGATGACCAAGGTGCTCATCGCTGATCAGTGAAAGCTACTCCTTGGTTCGACTGTCGATGATGATCGTCACCGGTCCATCGTTGACCAACGTCACCTGCATTTCGGCACCGAACTCGCCGCTCATGACCGACTTCCCGATCAGTTCGCCCAAACGCTGTTTGGCGCGCAGGTACAGCGGTACAGCTTCTTCCGGTCGCGCTGCGCGGATGTAGCTGGGGCGATTGCCCTTCGCCGTGCTCGCGTGCAATGTGAACTGACTTACGAGCAGCAATTCGCCGTGCACCTGGGCGATGTCGAGGTTCATCACGCCTTCGGCATCGGCGAAGATCCGCAGCCGCGTGATCTTGCCACAGAGCCGCTCCAGATCCGATCCGGTATCCCCGACCTCGATCCCCAGCAACACGAGCATCCCCTTGCCGATGCGTGCATGCTCGCGCTCGCCGATGTGCACAGCAGCGTTGCTCACGCGTTGGATCACCGCACGCATATCAGTAGCCGTTGATCTCGAACCATGCCTTCATGCGCGCCTGCTTCTGGGCGTCGGAACCATTGCCCTGGATCGCATCACGGTAGGTGCCGTACATGGGATTGGGCAACAGGATGAAGTACTGCGACAGCGTATCGTTCATGGCATCCACCGTATCACGACCGTAGTTCGCCGAGCGGTCTTTGAAGCGCTCATCGAAATCGCGTAGTTGATCGCCCACGAGCAGCACCACACGATGCGTGGCCGCAACACGTGCACGCCGCTCGCTCTTGTCACTGGTGCCTTCCATCAGGAGCAGATGCGCTTCATCTGCGAAGGGGAAGCCGACGCTCTGGAGGTTCTTCAATGTGCTGGCCCGTTCGCGCACATCGCGGTTGCTGATGTAGAAGATCTCGCAGTCCCACACCTTCGCGTTCTGCAAAAAGCCCAGCGCCCCGGGGCAGGCCTTCGCTTCGGCCTTGTTCGTCCACGCTCGCCATTCGTTCTGATCGAAGGTGCGGCCGTGCCGAATGGCGCTTACTTGGTAAGGGCTGTTATCGAGCACCGTCTCGTCAATGTCCACGATCACCGCCAAGGGCTGCCTGATCCATAGCGCCGGGTCGGTCATCTGCCGTTCTTCATCGATCTCCGTCACGTTCGCTTCCAACTGAGCGGTGGCATGCATGTAGATCTGTTCGTAGAGCCAGTAGGCCTCCGCGGAAGTGTGTTGCCAAAGCGTCGCATCGGCGCCTTGCTGCGACAACAACGTGCCGTGATCGGTCGGCTCCGTTGATCCGCTCACTGCTGACTTCGAGCGCGAGCACGAGAGCGTTAGAAGCACAAGGCCCAAGATGGTCGCATTCTTCATTGTCCGAATGTCATTTCAATCCACGCGAAAGGAGCTTTCGTCCTCCACACCGTTCACCATGTCCACATAGCTGTTGTATCGGCTCTCCGCGATCGCACCTTCCTCCACCGCCTTGCGGATCGAGCAGCCCGGCTCCTCTTTATGCATGCAGTCGTTGAACTTGCATCCACCTTTCAACCTGAACATCTCCGGGAACTGATCACCAATGTGCGCTGCATCGATGTCAACAAGACCGAAGCCTTTGATGCCGGGTGTGTCGATGATGAAGGTTGGGGTGTGAGCTGAAGGAGTGGCTAGTGACGTGTTGGCGAGTTGGCCGCGAGGCACTTTCTTACCGCTTGCCAACTCGCCACTTGCCATTCTGAGTTCATACATCTCGGCGTTTGTCGTGGTGTGCACGCCTTTGCCACTGGACTCGCTCACCTCCAATGTGAACAGGTCCAGTTCTGGATCGATCGCGTTGATCAACGTGCTCTTGCCCACGCCGCTGTGCCCTGCGAGCAAGGTGACCTTTCCCATGATCAGCGCCTTCACCTCCGCGATACCCTTTCCCTTCAGTGCGGAGGTCATCACTACGCGGTAGCCAGCTTCTTGGTAGACATCAACTAGATCGAAGAGCCGCTCCTGTTCTTCATCATCGAGGTCGTCGATCTTGTTCACCACCACAACTGCGGGCACCTGGTAAACCTCGGCCGTCACCAGCATGCGATCAATGAAGCCGAACGACGTGCGCGGCCTCGCCACTGTGACGAACATCAACAGCAGATCGATGTTCGCAGCGATCACATGCTTGTGATGGCTGAGATTCACACTGCGTCGCACCAGGTAGTTGCGCCTGTTGTGCAGTTCCATGATCGCGCCCACCTCTTCCTCGTTGCCGGGTGGAATAAAATCCACATGATCGCCCACGGCCAACGGGTTGGTGCTGTTCCAACCTTTGATGCGCAGGTTGCCCTTTGCGACACAGTCGTGCAGCACGCCATCGGCAGCGCGCACCACGTAGCGGCTTCCGGTGGATCGCATGACAACACCCGTGGACATGGAGCAAAGATGCGCGTGCGGTTGGCACTTGAGCACGAGGCACAACACCGCCCCTACCTTCGCCCACCGCCATCGCCTACCCTTTCCGGCGGTCGAAGCATGTCCATCGAAGCCCGCAACATCAACAAGCTCTACGGCGCACAACGCGCCTTGGGCGATGTCACCTTCACCATCGGCAGCGGCGAAGTGGTTGGCCTGCTGGGCCCCAACGGTGCGGGCAAGAGCACCATGATGAAGATCCTCACCTGCTTCATACCGGCCACGAGCGGAGACGCGGTCGTGGCGGGGTTCGATACGCGCACGCACAGCATGGACGTGCGGCGCAACGTGGGCTACCTGCCGGAACACAATCCGTTATATGTGGACCTGTACGTGCGCGAGTACCTGGACTTCATCGCAGGTGTACATGGGTTGAAGAACAGGACTGCGCGCGTGAACGCCATGATCGATCGCGTGGGGCTGGGGCCCGAACAATACAAGCGGATCGGGCAACTGAGCAAAGGATACAAGCAGCGCGTGGGTCTCGCACAGGCCATGATCCACGATCCGCAGGTGCTCATCCTCGATGAGCCTACCAGCGGCCTCGACCCCAATCAATTGGTGGAGATCCGTGCTGTGATCAAGAGCCTCGGTCGTGAAAAGACCGTGATGCTGAGCACGCACATCATGCAGGAGGTAGAGGCGATCTGTGATCGTGTGATCATCATCGATCACGGCAACGTGGTGGCCGATGATAAAGCGAGCACCCTGCGCAGTCGCCAGCAACAGCGTGAGGTGGTCGAAGTGGAATTCGACAGCGCGGTGGATGCAAAGGACCTGCTTGGCATAGCGGCCGTACTTCACGCCAAACGCAAGCAGGATAACACCTGGCTGCTGGCCTACGATGCCGGGAACGATCCGCGCGCAGCAGTCTTCCAATTCGCTGTGGACAAAGGCATCAAGGTGCTCGGTCTGCAGAAGAGCGAGCGCGGGCTGGAGGAAGTGTTCAAAGAGCTTACCCGGCGTTGATGGTTCTTCGCCCAGCGTTCGGATCAAACTCATTCCTTTGCCGCCGCGAAAACGAAGCACATGCCCTACCTCTTCACATCAGAGTCAGTTAGCGAAGGCCACCCCGATAAGGTCGCCGACCAGATCAGCGATGCCCTCATCGACCACTTCCTTGCCTTCGACCCCACCAGCAAGGTGGCCTGCGAAACACTGGTGACCACCGGCCAGGTGGTGCTTGCCGGGGAGGTTAAGAGCAAGGCGTACCTCGATGTGCAGGAGATCGCCCGTGAGGTGATCCGCAAGATCGGGTATACCAAGAGCGAGTACATGTTCGAGGCGAACAGCTGCGGCATCTTCAGCGCCATTCATGAGCAGAGCCCCGACATCAATCAGGGTGTTGAGCGCAAGAACCCGGAAGAACAAGGTGCCGGAGACCAAGGCATGATGTTCGGCTATGCGTGCCGCGACACGGACAATTACATGCCGCTGCCGTTGGAACTGAGCCACATGCTCCTGCGCGAACTCGCCGCTATTCGCCGCGAGAAGAACAGCAAGATGCCCTACCTGCGCCCCGATGCCAAGAGCCAGGTTACCATCGAGTACGCCGACAACGGCAAACCGATGCGTATCGACGCCATTGTTGTGAGCACCCAGCACGATGACTTCGTGAAGCCCAAGAACGCTTCCAAAGAGGCGAAAGCGGCAGCAGACAACGCCATGTTGGACGTGATCAAGAAGGACATCATCAGCGTTCTGATCCCGCGCGTGAAGCGCAAATTGTCCAAGCGCGTGCAGGACCTTTTCGGCAAGGACATCGCTTACCACATCAATCCCACCGGCACCTTCGTGATCGGCGGACCGCACGGTGATACCGGCCTCACTGGCCGTAAGATCATCGTGGATACCTACGGTGGAAAAGGCGCACACGGTGGTGGGGCATTCAGCGGAAAGGACCCCAGCAAGGTGGACCGCAGCGCGGCCTACGCAGCGCGCCACGTGGCCAAGCATCTCGTCGCTGCTGGGGTGTGCGATGAAGTGCTCGTTCAGGTGGCCTATGCCATCGGTGTGGCACAGCCCGTGGGTTTCTATGTGAACACCTACGGCACCAGTAAGGTGAAGATGAGCGACGGCGTGATCGCCAAGATCATCAGCGACCTCCCCGAGTTCGATATGCGCCCCTACTTCATCGAGAAGCGCTTCAAGCTGCGCACCCCCATCTACAGCGAGACCGCCAGCTATGGCCACATGGGCCGCACCGCCCAAGTGGTGGAGAAGGTGTTCCGCAGTGCGGGCAAGGAGAAGAAGGTGAAAGTGAAGCTCTTCCCCTGGGAGGACCTCAACGCCATCGGGGCCGTGAAGAAGGCTTTTAAGCTGGCCTGACCGCTGCCCTAGCAACCTCATTCACCCCAAGTCGTAAGGGAGGCCTTGCCGGATCCGGATAAGACCCTACTTTCGCACCCCATTTCCAGGAAAGACCATGTACGCAATTGTAGATATCGCCGGTCAGCAATACCGTGTTGAGAAGGCCCAGAAGCTGAAAGTGCACCGTCTCGAAATAGAGGAGGGCCAGCACGTGGAATTGGAGAAGGTGCTGCTCGTGAGCGATGGCACGACCGTGAACGTGGGCACTCCCATGGTGGAGGGCTTCCGCGTAGCGGCCAAGGTCCTCGGCCACGGCAAGGGCGACAAGGTTCTCGTCTTCAAGAAGAAGCGCCGCAAGGGCTACCAGAAGATGAACGGCCACCGCCAATACCTCACTGAACTCTGGATCGAAGCGATCCTGGGCAAAGGCGAGAAGTTCGACGCAAGCAAGAGCAGCGCTCCCAAAGTGCTCGCGAAGCCGGTGGCAGCCCCCCCCAAGAAGAAGGTGGTAAAAGCTGTAGTCGCAGCACCTGCGAAGAAGGCCGCTCCGAAAAAGGCCGCCGCCAAGAAGGCCGCTCCTGCGAAGAAGGCTGCACCGAAAAAGAAGTAACCAAGACACTAACGAGATGCTGGGTCGAGCCCGGCATGACAAGACCCAGAAGCCATGGCACACAAGAAAGGTGAAGGCAGTACCCAGAACGGACGCGAGTCGCACTCGAAACGACTTGGCGTGAAGATCTTCGGTGGCAGCAAGGTCATCGCAGGCAACATCATTGTTCGCCAGCGCGGTACCAAGCACCACGCTGGTCGCAACGTCGGCATCGGCGTGGACCACACGCTCTTCGCCCTCACCGATGGTGTGGTGAAGTTCCAGACCAAGCGCGACGAGCGCAGCTACGTGAGCGTAGTGCCCAACGAAGCCTTATTGGTCGAGAAGGCCGACTAAGTAGCCCCTATCCCCACGAACCCCGCCACTGTTCGCAGTAGGCGGGGTTCTGCTTTAGGGCCCGCGATGGCCCCGCTACCTTTACCCCTCAACGCAAACTGTGCATGTTGGAGCTGAGTTTCTTGAGAGAGCAACGTGAAGAAGCCGAACAGCGCTTGGCCAAGCGGAACATCGATGCGAAGGCATTGCTGGACCGTGCCAGCGAGTTGGACACGCTGCGACGTAACACCCAAACGGAACTCGACGGCCGGCAGTCGGAGATGAACGTACTGAGCCGCTCGGTGGGTGAATTGATGAAGGCCGGGAAGAAGCAGGAAGCAGAGGACGCAAAAGCGCAAAGCGCCGAACTCAAGAACGGTATCGCTGCGCTGAAGGAAAAACTGGACGCGGCCGAAAAAGCCCTGGTCGATCACTTGGTCACCATCCCGAACACGCCAAGCGCCAAGGTTCCCGTGGGCCGCACACCTGAAGACAACACCGTAGTGATGCAGGAGGGTGCGATCCCCGAACTGGGCCCTAACGCCAAACCGCATTGGGAGCTTGGTGAGGAATACGGTTTCCTCCATATGGATCTCGGTGTGAAATTGACCGGCGCGGGCTTTCCCGTGTACAGCGGGCAGGGAGCCAAATTGCAGCGTGCATTGATCGCCTTCTTCCTCGACAAAGCCATCGAAGCGGGATATCGCGAGATCATTCCGCCGCACTTGGTGAACGCCGAAAGTGCTTTCGCCACTGGCCAGTTGCCCGACAAAGAAGGCCAGATGTACCACGCCACCGTGGACGACCTCTACTTGATCCCCACGGCAGAAGTGCCCATCACCAACCTCTACCGCGATGTGATCGTGGACGCAGACAGGCTGCCCATCAAGAACGTGGGCTACACACCGTGCTTCCGCCGGGAAGCGGGCAGCTATGGAGCACATGTCCGCGGCCTGAACCGTGTGCACCAGTTCGACAAGGTGGAGATCGTGCGCGTGGAGGAACCCGAGAACAGCTACGCGGTGCTGGAGGAAATGGTGGAACACGTGAAGGGCCTGTTGCGTGCGCTCGAACTGCCGTACCGTCAATTGCTGTTGTGCGGTGGAGACATGGGCTTCAGCAGTGCGATGACCTACGACATGGAGGTGTTCAGCGCGGCACAACAGCGCTGGTTGGAAGTGAGTTCCATCAGCAACTTCGAGACCTTCCAGACCAACCGCTTGAAGCTGCGCTACCGCGATGCGCAGAAGAAACCCCGCCTGGCCCATACGTTGAACGGGAGCGCCCTCGCCCTTGCCCGCATCGTTGCGGCATTGCTGGAGAACAACCAGACCCCTGAAGGCATCCGCATCCCAAAAGCGTTGCAAGCCTACACGGGTTTCGCGATGATCACAAAATGATCCACGGGATACGCACAGCCCCTCTCTTCGCGTTCACTTCGTGCGCGCTCTGGGCAGGTTGTCACCAAGCCCCGGATCCCGCGCAGCTCACGGCTGTGGACCAACTGATCACCACCACCGACGCCGCCCTGCTCACCCTCAACGAACTGGATCGTACGCGTTACCACCGCAGCGATTCGCTCTATCAGGATCAGCGCGGCTCCTTTGCCATGCGCTTCCGCGACACCCTGGACCGCAGTACCGCTAAAGCACTCGGAGATCAGTTCATCTCATTGCGGGCCTCGCAGGAAATGGGCACAGCGCACGAGCGCACGAGCGCGGACATCGCCGCATCCAGCGAACGCCTGCGCACCCTGCACACCGACATTGCGAACGGCGCCATTGACAAGGAGCAGGCTGCTTCGCTCGTTACCGGCGAACAACAGCGGCACACTACATTGATCGAGGCGGTTCATCGGGTGATCGACAACTACCGCATGCTGCAACTTGCTTGGGACCGCCGGGATTCCGTGGCCGCGCTGATCGCCGATACCAAACCACCCATGGTGCCATGAGGAGTTTAATCACCGCGATCCTGCTGCTCCTGATCACCAGTGCCATGCGCGCCCAACCGGGCATGGACGAACAACTCGCCGCACAGTACTTCCAACAAGGCGAGTACGACAAGGCGATCCTCTACTATGAAAAGCTCTACAAGCAGCAGCCCACCGACTACTACTACGAGCAGTTGCTGCGGAGCCATGTCGGCCTACAGGACGTGGAAGGCGCGCAGAAGCTGGTGAAGGACCGCATGCGCAGGAACGACGACGACCCGCGCTACCCCATCGATATGGGTTCGCTCTACCGCATGGGAGGTGAACCGGACAAGGCGCAGAAGGAATTCGAGCGGGCGCTGAAGATGATGCGGCCCGAGCAAGGCAGCATCCGCTCTGTGGCCAACAACTTCCAGCGGATCGATGAACTGGACCTAGCGTTGCAAGCATACGAACGTGGGCAGAAGATGATGGGCGATCAATTGGGTTTCCATTTCGAAATGGCGAACCTCTACGCCATGAAGGGCGATGCGCCGCGCATGGTGAACGCATACATGGACCTGATCGCGAGCAACGAAGCCTATCTGCAATCGGTACAGAACTCGCTCTCGCGCTACCTCGATTTCGAAGTGGCCGACGACCGCTCGGAGATCCTGCGCACCGAACTGTTGCGACGCATCCAGCGCGACCCATCGCGCACGATATTCCAGGAGTTGCTGATCTGGATGTACATCCAACAGAAGGACCTCACCGCAGCATTCATCCAGAGCAAGGCCTTGGACAAGCGCAATGACGAGGGTGGAGCCCGCCTGATGGAACTCGCCCATATCGCCGAGGCGAACAAGGACCACGCAACCGCCTACAAGTGCTATGACCACGTGGTGTCGCTCGGTCGCAATGATGGCAACTACCTGATGGCACGCACCGGCGCGGTGCACACGCGCTTCCTGCAACTCACTGACCCCGGCACTGGCGTTGCCGAACCGCTCGCTGCGGACCTGATCGAACTCGACCAGCGCATGGCCAATACCATCGCCGAACTGGGATTGAGCCGCACCACCTTGGACCTGCTTCGCGAACGGGCGCACCTGCTGGCCTACTTCCTCGACCAGGCCGATAGCGCGATCGCACTGCTGGACGAAGGCATCCACATGCCCGGCATCGAAGTGAAGTCGCAAGCGCAACAGAAGCTCGACCTCGGCGATGTGTACCTGCTCAGCGGCGACATCTGGGAAGCATCGCTTCTCTATTCGCAAGTGGACCTCGACTTCAAATACGATGTCCTTGGTCACGAAGCACGCTTGCGCAACGCCAAGGTGAGCTTTTACTCAGGCGATTTCCTTTGGGCCCAGGCCCAACTGGAAGTGCTCAAGTCCAGCACCAGCAAGCTCATCGCCAACGATGCTATGGAACTCTCCCTGCGTATCACCGACAACCTGGGCGCCGACAGCAACGCAGTCCCTCTCTCCTTTTTCGCGCGCGCCGAACTGCTGCGCGTGCAGCACTTGTACGATCGCTCATTGCTCACGCTGGACTCCCTCGATGAACAATTCCCCATGCACAGCCTCGGCGACGATGTGCTCTACGAGCGCTATCGCATCGCCATGGCACGTCACCAGTACACCGAAGCGGCCATATTGCTGGGGAAGGTGATCGAACTCTATCCGCTAGACATCCTCGTGGACAACGCGCTGCTCGATCTGGGCAAGCTCTACGAAGGACCCTTGAACGACAAGGTGAAAGCCAAAGAGTACTATCAGAAATTGTTGTTCGAACAGACCGGCAGCATCTTCGTCCCAGAAGCGCGTGAACACTTCCGTGCATTGCGTGGCGACGACCTCGATGGTCCGCCAGAACCAGCACCACCGGTCCCGCAGCCATGATCGTATACAATGTCACAATCAACGTCGATGACGAAGCGCACGATGCGTGGCTCACTTGGATGAAGGAAGAACACATCCCCGAAGTGATGTCCACGGGCCTCTTCACCGACAGCCGAGTGCTGCGTGTTTTGGCTCAGGATGAAGGTGGCATCACCTACGCCATCCAATACACCGCGGCAGACATAGACCATTACGAGCGCTACCGGGACGACCACGCGCCACGCTTGCAGGCGAAGACACAGGAGCGCTTCGGCGGCCGCTTCGTGGCCTTCCGCACGCTGCTCGAAGTGGTGCATCCGCTATGAGCTTTGTACGGGCCAAGAAGTTCCTCGGCCAACACTTCCTTCGGGAAGAGGGGATTGCACAACGCATCGCCGAAAGCCTCACCGGGCATGGCGGCTACCGCACGTTGATCGAAGTAGGGCCGGGCACGGGCGCGCTCACCAAGCACCTCGTCGGGCGCGAAAGCATCGACCTCCTGTGCTTCGAGGTGGACACCGATTCGATCGCCTACCTCGCCGCGCAATACCCACAACTGAAAGTGGTACAGCAGGATTTCCTTCGCATGGATCCCGACCGGTACACCTCGGGATCCTTCGCTGTCATCGGCAACTTCCCGTACAACATCAGCACCCAGATCGTCTTCAAGGTGATCGAACACCACGACCGCTGTACCGAACTGGTGGGCATGTTCCAGAAGGAAGTCGCCGATCGCTTGTGCGCCGGCCCCGGCAGCAGGACCTACGGGATCAGCAGCGTACTTGCTCAAGCGTGGTTCACCATGGACATGCTCTTCATAGTGGAACCTAGTTCGTTCGTTCCACCGCCAAAGGTGCGTAGCGCGGTGATCCGCATGCGGCGCAACACCATGCAGGAACTACCGTGCAACGAAGCCCTCTTCTTCCGCGTGGTGAAGACCGCCTTCAACCAACGGCGCAAGACCTTGCACAACGCACTGAAGAGCCTGCCGGAAATGAAGAAGGTACCCGAGAAATACGCGGGCAAGCGCGCCGAGCAGTTGAGCGTGGAGGACTTCATTGCCCTAACCCAAGCATGTTCCAGCTGATCGGGGGGCGGTCCGCACACCGGTCTTCGTAGCTTCGGCCGCCCTTGCGAACAGGGCCACATGGAAGCCCGCCCAGCATGTCCTTCGAGGTCACCAAGCCGATCCTGGACCGCGTACGCAACGGCGTGGCCGAAGGGCGTGATAGTGCCATAGAGGCACTGCTGAGCCAGCTGCACCCGGCCGATATAGCGGCCATCATAGACCGGCTGGACCTGGACGATAGCGTGTACGTGTACCGCCTGCTCGAGAACGAGGAAGCTGCCGACGTGCTGGTGGAGCTGAACGAGGACCGGCGCGAGCAACTCCTAGGGTCGCTCACCAGCCGTGAGATCGCCGAGGACGTTCTGGAACACATCGACAGCGACGACGCTGCCGACGTGATGGCCGAACTGCCTGAAGAGAAGCAGCGCGAGGTGATCGCCCTGATCGATGACCTCGAACAACGCGAGGATCTCCAGGAACTGCTCACTTACCATGAGGGCACCGCAGGCGCCCTCATGGCCAAAGAGCTCATCAGTGTGCGTGCCGATGCGACGGTAGCGCGCGCCATTGTGGACATGCGCCAGCAGGCGCGCGAAGTGGAGCACGTGTACACGGTCTATGTCATCGACAAGGACGACAGGCTCTTCGGCATTCTGCCGCTGAAGGAACTGCTCTTCAGTGCCGAGAGCACGCGCACCCTGATCAAACACATCTGCGAAACTGATGTGCAGCGCGTGCGCATCGACACCGATGTGGAGGACGTGGTGAACCTCATGAAGAAGTACGATGTGGTGGTGCTACCCGTAGTGGATGCAGGCGGCAAGCTCATGGGCCGCATCACTTTCGATGACGTGATGGACGTGATGACCGAGGAGGCCGAGGAGGATTACCAGTTGGCCAGTGGTATCAGCGAGGACGTGGACGCCAGCGACAGTGCGATCGTACAAGTGCGTGCGCGATTGCCCTGGTTGCTCATCGGCCTCGCCGGTGGTGTGGTCTCCTCGCAGATCATCGCGCGCTTCGAAGGTCAATTGCGCATCGATCCGAAGATGGCCTTCTTCATGCCGCTGATCGCCGCCACCGCTGGCAACGTGGGTGTGCAGAGCAGTGCCATCGTGGTGCAGGGCCTGGCCTCGGGCATGTTGCAAGGCGTCAACATCTTCACGCGCCTGTGGAAGGAACTGCGCGTGGCGGTGATCACGGCTGTGGTCTGTGGTCTGCTCATTTTCACGGCCAACTATGCACTGGACCAGACCCAAGCCCTCACTTACACCGTGAGCATTGCGCTCTTCACGGTTATCCTCACCGCCGCGTTCTTCGGCACACTGATCCCCCTTGCACTGGACAAGCTCAAGGTGGATCCCGCGCTGGCCACCGGCCCCTTCGTCACCACACTCAACGACATCTTCGGCCTGCTCACCTACTTCACTGTGGGCCACTTGATGTACGATCTGTACCCTTAGATGCGTATCGCGATCATCGACAATGTGCATCCTGTGCTCGGCGAAAAACTCGCGCATGCCGGCCACGACGTGATGGATCTGCAGCATACGAGCGATGCTGAACTGGCGGCATCGCTAACGGATGTGCAGGGCATCGTGGTGCGCAGCCGTCGGGTGGGTAGCGACCTCCTCGCTGCCGCGCCTGAACTGCGCTTCGTGGCACGCGTGGGATCCGGCTTGGAGAACATCGACACCGCGTATTGCAGGCAGAAAGACCTCCGCGTGATCAACTCGCCCGAAGGCAATCGCGATGGTGTTGGCGAGAGCTGCGTGATGCTGCTCCTCAGCTTGATGAAGGCGCTTGTGCGCGCGAACGCACAGGTGCACAGCGGCCAATGGCTGCGTGAAGAGAACCGCGGTACCGACCTGCGCGGCAAGACCGTGGGCATCATCGGGTACGGGCAGATGGGCAGCGCCTTCGCGGAAAAGCTGCGTGGCTTCGGAGTGCAGGTGCTCGCGCACGACAAGTACCGCAGTGGCTTCGAACGCGCGGGGATCCACGAGGTGCCCTTGGAACGCGTAATGCGCCAAAGCGACGTGATCAGTGTGCACCTACCGCTCAATTCGGAAACACACCACTTCGCGGATCGTGACTTCTTCCTGCGACTGGGAAAACCCGTGTGGTTCCTCAACACCTCGCGCGGTGCCGTGGTGCACACGGCCGCGCTGCTAGATGCGCTCGATCATGGCCGCGTGATCGCAGCTGGGCTCGACGTAATTGAGTTCGAGCGGCCGGATCTGAGCGGGATCGATAACACCATCGAAGCTGCTACGCAACAACGGCTCTTCGGTCATCCGCGCATCCTGCTCACCCCGCACATCGCGGGTGTCACGCACGAAGGGCGCTACCAAATGGCCGAGGTGCTCGCCCGCAAGATCCTCCACGCCCATCCAAAGGCATGATCCATCGCACGCGTTCGTTCATCGCACTGCTTTCAACAGCGGTACTTTCAGCCTGTACCATGCACAATGATCACCCCGAAGTGTACGGCCATAGAGGCTGTCGCGGCCTTATGCCGGAGAACTCATTGCCAGCGTTCATCAAAGCGGTGGACCAGGAGGTGGACCACCTCGAACTCGATGTGGTGATCAGCGGTGACGGGCAGGTGGTGGTGTCCCACGAACCGTGGATGAGCCACGTGATCTGCCGCATGCCCAACGGGGACAGCATTGCCGAAGCGGACGAACGTTCATTGAACCTCTACCGGATGACGCTCGCCGAGATCCAACGTTACGACTGCGGAAGCAAACGGCACCCCGACTTCGCAGAGCAGCAAGTGCAACGGACAAGCAAGCCCTCATTGCGCGAAGTGGTGGAGGCCGTGGACGAGCATACCATGATGAGCGGGGTAACTACACCCGACTACATGATAGAGATCAAGAGCGATCCTGCGCTCTACGGAAGTCATCAGCCACCACCAGCCGCTTTCGTTCAACTTGTGCTGGCCACCCTGGATTCGTTGGGCATCGCGGATCGCTGTACGATCCAGTCGTTCGATCCGGCAGTGCTGGAGGTGATGCACGCCGAACGACCGGAGATCACATTGGCGTTGCTGGTGGAGAACGCCGATGGCTGGAAGGCGAACCTGAAACGGCTCTCGTTCGAACCGGACATCTATGCTCCGTGGTTCGGCTTGGTCGATGCCAAGGAAGTGGAGAAGCTGCACGAACGCAACGTGGATGTGGTGGTATGGACCGTGAACGAGATAGCGGACATCAAGAAGGTGCTCGCGCTCGGTGTGGACGGCATCATCAGCGACTACCCGGACCGGGTGCTGGCGGTGCTCGAGGAAGAGTGATCCTACTTCAACAAAGCCTCAACGCCGGACACCAGCTCATCCAAAGCGGCGTTCAATTCCGCAGGATCCAACATGGCGTCCATGCCCTTGATCCGTTCGCAGAGCGCACCAAGCCCGTCGGGATCCAGTGCCATGAGGTGCGGCTTGAGCGTATGCACTACGCGCATGATCTTTTCCTGATCACCTAATGATCGCGCATTGTGCAAGGCAGAAAGACGCTCCGGAGCCATGCGGCCGAAGAACGCCAGCGCCTTCTCGTCGATAACTGTTGATGGGACAGGGATAGGAGCAACCGCTGGATGGAGCGCAGTTGGCGGATCGACGATCGCCGGCGCTGCCTCGCGATAACGATTACCGCTCGGAACCTTGAGCACAGTGATCTCTTCACGAAGCATATTGATCTCCGCCAGAGTTCGTTGCTGGTGTTTCGTATTGCGCCATAGAACGAAGACCAGGGCAAGGATCATGATCCCGGTAAAGCCGAGCGCCATCATGAACCAGTGATCACCACGTCTCTTGGCTTTGGTGAGGGCTGCCGAGGTTGAAGCATGCTCCTGAGCCAACACTTCTTCGGTGCTGTCGCGTTGCGCCAATGCTCGCCGACATTCACCGCGCTCCAGATCCACCAACTCCTTCGCTTTCATTTCACAACTCGCGTCCTGAAGCACGATCAAACGTTCGGCCTCGGCGAAGGCCATCTTCCAATTGCCCATGAAGCGGTACAGTTCCACCAAGTCCTGCCGTGCATGCATCTCCTCACCCTCGAACAACTTCGCCGTGTCGGCTATATGGGCCGCCTCGGTCAGTAGCGCGATCGCTTGCTGTCGTTTGCACAGGGGTGCCAACATGATCCGCTCCCGCGCGGCGGTCCGGGCATCACCAGCAGAATCGGCGAGATGGATACGCTGCTCAGCCTCAGCGATCGATACGCGCAGCGCTGCGAGGCTGTCCCGACGCGCGGCAGCGCTCTGGGCCACCGCCCATGCATGAACAGAGCAGAGGAGCATAAGGAGGAGTAGAATATGACGTAGGAGGTGGCCGTACATGGCGCGAAGCTATCGTTGGCGTGCTGCTCTACTTCACCACGAAGCGGGCGGTGTTCCGACTTCGCTGCTCGATCAGCACCTCCTTCCCTGCCGTCAATCGCGCAAGTGTGGCCTCATCGAAGTGCCTCACCGTGATCAGCTCGCAACCGTCGTTGTAGCGCACTTCGTAGCCCTTGCGTAGTTCGCCGATCAGTTCGTGGGAACGCGGTGTATCGTCCACCACCACACTGAAGGCCACGGCGCTGTTCTGCATTAGATCGATGCGGATGTTACGCTGCGCGAAGAGCCAGAAGATCCCGCTGAGGTTCTCCTCCACAATGAAGCTGAGGTCGCGTGGTGTAATGCTGATGAGCAATTGCTTCGGCTTGACGATATAAGAAGGGATCAGCGAATCGTTCTCGCTGTGATCGTCAATGGTGCTGCCGGGCGCGGCGAGGTCGATGAAGGAGCGCACATACAGTGGTATGTGCTTCTTCTGAAGCGGCTGAAGCGTCCTCGGGTGGATGACACTGGCGCCGAAGTAGCTGAGCTCGATCGCCTCTCGATAGCTGATGTGCGAAAGCAGCTTCGTGTCGGGAAAGAGCTTCGGATCGGCGTTGAACATGCCGGGCACATCCTTCCAGATGGTGACGCTCTCGGCATCGAGCAAGTAGGCGAAGATGGCCGCGGAGAAATCCGATCCTTCGCGGCCAAGGGTCGTAGTAGTTCCCTCGTCGCTGAAGCCGATGAAGCCCTGGGTGACGATCCGCTTGGGACTTTCCACGACCTCGGCCAACAAAGTGGATGCACGTCGCTCGGAAGTGACCCAGTCGATACGCGCGCTGCGATACATCTCGTCCGTGCGGATGATGGTACGCGCGTCGACCCATACGTTCGTCAACCCGACGTGCCTCAAGTGTGCGCTTATGATCAATGTGCTCCAGATCTCGCCAAGCGAAACGACCTGGTCGTAGTCGCGATCCCCGTTCTTCGAAGGCTTGCCCTTCAGGAAAGCGTTCAGGCGCTCGAAGTGAAGGACCAGCTCGGCGCCTGCGGCCACATCGTTCGGTGCTACCTCCGCCAAGATGCCGAGGTGCGCGAGCCGCAAGGCATGCACCTTGTCCTTCACCTCCTTCCCCGCCGTGTAGCTCCAGACGACCTCCTCCAACGCGTTGGTGGTCTTGCCCATGGCACTCACCACAATGAGCATGTCATCGCTTGCGAAATGCATGAGTACGGCGGCCATGTTGCGGACGCCTGCGGCATCCTTCACACTGGCACCACCGAACTTGAAGACCTTCATTGTGCGGCCAAGTTCTTCAATTGCTGCAGTTCGAGCGATCCGTTCAGCCACTCATCGGAGTACTTCGCCCCGAATCGGTCGTAGAACCGAATGGCATCGGTGTTCCAATCGAGCACCTGCCAGAGCATGCCGCTGTAGTTCTTCTCCACTGCGTAGCGCGCGCATTCCCTGAAGAGCTTGTCGCCGATGCGGAGACCGCGTGCACTTTCCGTAACGATGATGTCCTCCAAGTAGAGCCGTCTACCCTTCCAAGTGGAATAGCGTTCGTAACAGACGGCCATGCCCAGGAGAAGTGGTTGTCCGTTGTCAGTTGTCCGCAGTGCGGCTTCAGCGACCCAACCCACCCAAACGGCATTCGATCCAAAGCCCGCTTCAAGCATGTGCTGTTCGGTCACCGTCACCTCGTTCGGCGAGCGTTCGAACACGGCCAGTTCCCGCACCAACGCGAGCATCTGCAGCACATCGCGCGTTTCGGCCCTTCTGATCGTCACTTCCATCGCCACAAAGAAAGGCTCCGCCACGCAACGCATCTTTGCACCATGGCCCAGATCAAGACCCTCGCCGAGTTCATCACCGAACGGCAACACGAGTTCACTTACGCTACTGGCGAGCTGAGCCAACTGCTGACCAGCTTCCGTTTGGCGGGAAAAATGGTGAACCGCGAGGTGAACAAAGCAGGCTTGGCAGAAGACATCCTGGGCGCGCAAGGCAGTGAGAACATCCAGGGCGAACAGCAGCAGAAGCTCGACGTTTACGCGAACGATCTGTTCATCCGCTTGCTGAAGAGCCACGGCATGGTGTGCGCCGTGGCGAGCGAAGAGAACGATGACATCGTACACTTCGACAACGGTGGCAAGTACGTGGTGGCCATGGATCCGCTCGATGGCAGCAGCAACATCGATGTGAACGTGAGCATCGGTACCATCTTCAGCATCTACCGCCGCGTCAGCACCGGCCCCAAGGCGACGATGGAGGATTTCATGCAGCCTGGCACCGCGCAGGTCACTGCAGGCTACATCGTTTACGGTAGCAGCACCATGTTGGTGTACACCACTGGCCACGGTGTCAACGGCTTCACGCTGGATCCCAGCATCGGCACCTTCTGCCTCAGCCACCCCGATATGAAGACGCCACAGGACGGCAGCATCTACTCGGTGAACGAGGGCAACTACTTCGAGTTCACCGACGGCGTGCGCAACTACATCGACGCGTGCAAGCGCCAGAAGATGAGCGCGCGCTACATCGGCAGTCTCGTGGCCGATTTCCACCGCAACCTGCTCAAGGGCGGTATCTACTTCTACCCCGCCACACCTAAAGCACCAAAGGGCAAACTGCGCCTGCTGTACGAAGCCAACCCGCTCGCGATGATCGTGGAACAGGCAGGTGGTATGGCCACCGATGGCACCACGCGCATCCTCGACA
>JBKJPT010000173.1:0-16518 GCA_046595075.1 Flavobacteriales bacterium | reverse complement strand
AAAGCTCGGCCTGCAAGAGGGCGACGTGATCACGGAACTCGATGGCGAGAAAGTGACCGGACCGGAAGTGCTGGCTGAACTCGTACGCTCGCACGAGCCGGGAGAAGTGGTGAAGGTGATCTGGTACCGCGACGGCCGCAAGATGAACGGCACCGCTGAACTCGCCGAGCACAAGGAGATGAGCTATTCCTACAACGTCGTCGCCCCAGAAGGCAGCGCCGAGTGGGATCGGGAGAACTACCTGGGCGATGCAGGATGGTCCGGCGAGCCACACGCATTTCTTGGTGTGACACCTGCCGATGACAGCGACGCAACGAACGGAGCGGCGATCGGCAGCGTGGAAGAAGGAACCGCCGCAGCGACCATGGGTATCACGGAAGGCGATGTGATCACCAGCGTGAACGGCAAGTCCATCGCCAGCTTCTCCGCCCTCGCGGAGACCATTGGCAGCATGGAGCCCGGGGATGAAGTGAACGTGACCGTGCAGCGGAACGGCAGCGCGGTGAACCTAAGCGGTACGCTTGGCGAGACCGAAGGCAACATGATCATGCGGGTCCCCGACATGCGTGGGATGGAAGGGATGGCGCCAGCGGACCGCAATGAGCTGCGCCGCGAAATGGACCAGCTGCGTCGCGAGATGAGCGAACTGCGCCGCGAGATCGGCCAGGAGGTTCGGCGGGAAGTGCACATCAACGTGGCAACACGCAAGCTCACCGAGGAAGAGAAAGCGCTTTTGCGCGGCAAGGGTGTAACCGGACTCGAGAATGAGCTGCAACTGGGTGAACTGCGCGCCTTCCCCAATCCGAGCAATGGCCTCTATCGTCTCCAATTCGAATTGCCCGAACGCGGCGATCTGAACGTGGACGTGCACGATGCGAAAGGCGATCGCGTTTACCAGGAACGCATCATCGGCTTCAAAGGCCGCTACGAGCGCATGCTCGATCTCAGCGACCTGGCCACCGGCAACTACTACCTCGTGATCACACAGGGCGGCAAAAGCACTGCCCAGAAGTTGGTGAAAGAGTGAGGCCCACGGGCGCTCACGAACAAGGAAGGGCCGCAAGGCCCTTTCTTACTTTTCGGGCCCTCCATCGCATGAACGCTGCTGCGGGTACAACATGAAGTTGCTCATACGTCTCATCATTTCCACCATCGCCGTCCTCGTCACGGATCTATTGTTGTCGGGCATTCACGCCGACGACTTCGTGACCGGACTGCTTGTGGCCGTGGTGCTGGCGCTGCTCAACACCATCGTGCGGCCGCTGCTCATCGTGCTCACTTTGCCGATCACCATCTTCACGTTGGGGATCTTTCTCCTTGTGATCAACGCGGCCATGGTGAAGCTTGCCGACCGCATGATCGATGGCTTCACCGTGGATAGCTGGTGGTGGGCACTCGGATTCAGTCTTGTGCTCTCAGTGGTGCAGGGGATCCTGAATGGTTTGGATGGCGGGGCGAGCAAGAAGGAAGAGTAGGTCACTTAACGCTGTGCATCTGCAGTAGGCAGTTTCTGGCGGAGCCAAAACTGAGCGGTTCCGATGGCAAGCTCGGCAATTACCTACTACCTACTTCCTAATTATCCCCGTCGAGCATCCGGCCCAAGCCGCCGAGCAAGCTGCCTTCCTCTTTCCCTCTTCCACCCGCACGCGGCGCCGCAGCGATGATGTTGTCGGCGAGCCTGCTGAAGGGGAGTGATTGGATCCACACATGGCCGGGGCCGCGCAGCTGCGCAAAGAAGAGCCCCTCGCCACCGAAGAGCGTGTTCTTGATGCCCCCCACGAACTGGATGTCGTAGTCCACGGTCTGGGTCATGGCAACTAGACAGCCTGTATCCACGCGCAGTGTTTCTCCCATTGCGAGGTCACGCTGGATGGTGGTGCCACCCGCATGGATGTACACCTGGCCATCGCCCTCCAGCTTTTGCATGATGAAGCCTTCGCCACCGAAGAGACCGGCGCCCAAGCGCTTCTGGAACTCGATGCCGATGCTCACTCCCTTCGCCGCGCAGAGAAAACTATCCTTCTGGCAAACGAGCTTGCCGTTGTAGTCGCGCAGGTCCAGCGCCATGATCTTACCGGGGTACGATGCCGCGAACCAAGCCGTGCGGCGTCCGCTGCTCTCGTTGGTGTAGGTGGTCATGAAGAGGCTCTCTCCCGTGAGCACGCGTTTGCCAGCGCTGAGCATCTTGTCCAGGAAGCCCTGTTGCTGCCCACGTCCATCACCGAAGATGGTGGCCATGGTGATGCCTTCGTCCATCATCATCATCGTGCCGGCCTCGGCGACGACGGTCTCTTGAGGGTCCAGCGTGATCTCCACGCATTGCATGTCATCACCAACAATGCGGTGATCGAGTTCGTGTGCTTGGCGGCTCATGGTCCTCTGTTGTGGGGCCAAAGCTATCGTCATCACACACCAAGGCAGCACCGCTCATCCTGTACTTTAGCCGCTCGATCGCAGCCATGGCCATCACCACCGCGAAGAAGGACACGAAGAAGAGTTCCGCGCCCGACCAAGCCACGCTTCTCCGCGCTTGGGAGTTGATGTGCACGGCCAAGGCGATGACGGAGATCTACGAGGCCAACTTCAAGCTCACGAGCAAGTATGTGCATGCCACCAGCCGTGGGCATGAGGCGATCCAACTCGCGCTCGGTCTTCAACTGAAGCCGCAGGATTTCGTAGCGCCCTACTACCGGGACGATAGCATCCTGCTCGGCATAGGTATGAAGCCGTACGAGCTGATGTTGCAGTTGTTGGCCAAACGCGACGATCCGTTCAGTGGCGGACGCACCTATTACGGGCACCCGAGCTTGCGCCGGGACAACATGCCCAAGATCCCGCACCAGAGCAGCGCCACCGGCATGCAGACGATCCCGACAACGGGCATTGCGCTGGGACTTTGGTACAAGGAGCAAGCGGGAATTTCACACGACATGAACGGCGGCGCCGATGGTGACCAACCGATCGTAGTGTGTTCGCTCGGCGATGCAGCGATCACCGAAGGCGAAGTGTCCGAGGCCTTCCAGATGGCGGTGCTCAAGAAGTTGCCGATCATCTACTTGGTGCAAGACAACGAGTGGGACATCAGCGCCAGTGCTGACGAGATCCGTGTGGGCGATGCAAGCGACTACGCCAAGGGCTTTTCAGGACTTGAAGTAAGACAGGTCGATGGTGCCGATTTCTTCGCGAGCTATTCAACGCTGAACGAAGTGATCGACACGGTACGCAGGGAGCGCCGACCGTTCCTCGTACATGCGAAGGTTCCGCTGTTGAACCACCACACAAGCGGCGTGCGCATGGAATTCTACCGCAGTGAGAAGGATCTTGCCGAGCATCGCAAGCGCGATCCGCATCCGCGTTTCATGCAGCAGTTGTTGGATGAGCGCATCCAACTGGAAGGGCTGAAGAAGCTGGAACAACAAGCCACGGCGCGCGTGCAAGCCGACTTCGATCGTGCTTGCGCCGCCGCCGACCCCACGCCCGAGGACTTGATCACGCACATGTTCGCGCCAACTCAAGTAACAGAAGAGAGGGGTGAACGTGCGCCGAAGGACCGCGAAGCCACTGTGATGGTCGATAGTGCGCTCTTCGCCATTCGCGAACTCATGCAAGAGGATCCTCGCTGCCTGCTCTATGGCCAGGATGTGGGCGCTCGCCTCGGCGGTGTGTTCCGCGAAGCGGCCACGCTCGCACGTGATTTCGGCGGCCATCGTGTGTTCAACACACCGATCCAGGAGGCCTTCATCATCGGTAGCACGGTGGGCATGAGCGCCACGGGGTTGAAGCCGATCGTGGAAGTGCAGTTCGCTGATTACATATGGCCCGGACTGAACCAGCTCTTCACCGAAGTTGCGCGTTCATGTTACCTCACCATGGGCAAGTATCCGGTCAGTTGCATCATCCGCGTGCCCATTGGCGCTTATGGAAGTGGAGGCCCATACCATAGCAGCAGCGTGGAAAGCGTGCTGTGCAACATCAAGGGGATCAAGATCGCATACCCCAGCACCGGCGCGGACCTCAAAGGCTTGATGAAGGCCGCCTACCACGATCCCAATCCGGTGGTGATGCTCGAACACAAGGGCCTTTATTGGAGCAAGATCAAAGGCACCGAGGAAGCCAAGACCATCGAACCGTCCGCCGATTACATCATTCCGTTCGGGAAGTCGCGTACGGTACTGCAAGCGAATGATGCCGCGATAGCGAAGGGCGAAGCAGCCGTGATCATCACCTATGGCATGGGTGTCTACTGGTCCACAGCCGCTGCGAAGAATTTCCCCGACCGCATCACCATCATCGATCTGCGCACACTGGTTCCGTTGGATGAAGACGCGGTGATGAACGCCGCACGCGCGCATGGTCGTTGCCTGGTGGTCACCGAAGAACAGATCACCAACTCCTTCGCACAAGCGCTTGCCTCGCGCATTGGTGATGCGTGTTTCGAAAAACTCGATGCGCCGGTGCGGGCACTGGGATCGGTGGACATGCCCGCGATCCCGCTCAACAGCACCTTGGAAGCAGCAATGATCCCTAGCGCGGAGAAGGTATCGGCAGCGTTGAAGGACCTCCTCTCCTACTAGCGCATGCAAGAGCGGTTCCTTCGCGTGCCCCGCACCGCTCGTTACCATGTGCTCGGTGAACTGGAGGCTGCGCCGGAACTGTGGATCGTGCTGCACGGCTATGGACAACTCGCTCGGTACTTCCTCAACAACTTCGAAGGGATCCAAGAAGGCCGTTGCATTGTTGCACCGGAAGCATTGAGCCGCTTCTACCTCGATGATGCCCACACGCGTGTTGGCGCCACATGGATGACACGCGAGGATCGCCTGCACGAGATCGATGACCAGATCGATCACCTCGACGCGCTCGCTGCCGTGTTGAGGAAGGAGATCATGCCCGGCGCAACGATCAACGTACTTGGGTTTTCACAAGGGGTAGCAACTGCTTCGCGTTGGGCCACACGCGGCAACACCCAACTTAGCAAGCTCGTGCTCTGGTCGGGATCCATTCCACCGGAACTGGACCGCGATACGCTGCTAGCGTGGCGTGCCATCGCCGTGGAACTCGTGCTGGGCGACAAGGACGAGTTCGCTGGACCTGGAGAACTCGATGCCGCTTCCCTTCGATTGGAACAGGCTGGTGTCACGCACCATAAGCACCTCTTTCACGGCACGCATCGGCTTGAACCCGTGCTCCTCGGCCGCCTGCTCGGCGGCGAATGATCAGAAGCGTACCGGTGGCTTATTGTCCTTCCACGCGAGCAGTTCGTCCAGCGTGCGCACGCTAACCGCGTGGTAGTTGGGCCGCGCCGATCGGTAGATGGTCTGTGCCATCAGGCGTCCCTTCTCGGTGGCGATGAGATCGGTGTATAGCGGCAAGAGGTACTTCCGACGACCAACGGTATTGAGGAACTGATCAAGGCGGGTATATGCTTCGTCGTGGTCGTTGCGTATGCAGTTCTCCAACCAGCCAACGAGCACTTCGGCATTGCCGCTAGAAGTGAATCCGAAGGTCTGATCCAGTTCGGCCATTTGGGCATGGGTCATTTGCCGCGGCAGATGCCGTAGGAAATGCATCCATTCAAATGTGACCCATCCCTTGCTCGCAAGTTCCTTCGCTGGCGTTCCCGATGTCCACCTGGCGATCTCCTTCTCCACCATGGCGAAGCGATCGCTCACAGGCAGCACCACGTTCGGTGGCAGGCCAGGGCCGTCGATCCAGACGGCGATATCGAAGGTGATCTGGTTCGGTTGGAGCAAGTGCGCGTTCAGGTGCTCCACGAAGCGATCCGTTGTCATGCTCTGGAAGGCGTAGGTATCGAAGTAGTTGCGCAGGAACGCATCGAAAACGGGCCGACCCACTTGCGCTTCCAGCGTGCGCAACAACGCACAGCCCTTTTCATAGGCCACCTCGTTCATGCCATCGTCCGGGTCGCGTCCCGTGAGGTCCAATCGCAAATGCGTGTCCTTGCCATGGCCATCGTTCTCAAGATCGGCCATGGTGGCATTCAGGTCCTGAACACCGAGCACGGAGAGCATGCCTTCGTAGTCCTTACCATAAACGGCTTCGCAAATGCGATGTTCGAAATACACCGTGAAGCCTTCGTTCAGCCAGAAGTCGTTCCAGGTGGCGTTGGTCACCAAGTTGCCGCTCCAACTATGCGCAAGTTCGTGTGCCACCAAGGCCGTAAGTGATCGATCGCCCGCAACCACGGTGGGTGTAGCGAATGTGAGGCAAGGGTTCTCCATGCCGCCGAACGGGAAGCTCGGAGGCAGCACGATCAGGTCGTAACGTCCCCATCGATAAGGGCCGTAGAGTTCTTCCGCGGTCTTCAACATGCTCTCCATGTCCGCGAATTCCCAAGCGGCCTTCTTCACCATGCTGCGCTCGGCATATACGCCGGTGCGCTCGCCCACAGGCGCGAATTCGAGATCACCAACAGCGAGCGCGATGAGGTACGCGGGGATGGCGTGCTCTTGCACAAAGGAGTAGGCGCCATCGGCGGCGTGCTCGGTGGAATTGGCCGCACTCATTACTGCCATGAGTTCCTTGGGCACGCGCACCTTGGCGGTGTAACTGAAGCGTATGCCGGGGCTATCCTGCACGGGGATCCACGTTCGTGTGAGGATCGCTTGCCCTTGGGTGAAGAGAAAGGGATGCGCCCGGTCGGCGGTCTGTTCCGGTCGAAGCCACTGCAGTGCTTTGGCGTTCTCGGTAGTGCTATAGGCGATGCTGACCCGCTTGGTGCCTGCCGGAACCGTTACCGTAAGGGCGCGACCGAGAAAAGTGCTATCACCGAGCGCGAATTCGGCCTTACTACCATCGCCGAGCGTTACGCCGTGGATCAAGAGACCATCAGTATCGAACACGATGCTGTTTCCGCCGAGCAATTCCACATCATACCCCGCCGTACCGGTGATCCGCTCGGCGGTCATGTCCACATCGATGTCCAGGTCGAGGTGGGTGATCCGCGCTACAGCGGGCCGGGCGTGGCTATGGGTATCCATGTTGATGGTGACAGGTTCGGCAGTGGCAATGACCGCCGTGGTGGTGCGATCATCGCAGCTTGTTCCAAGGAACAGCAGGCACAATGACGCGATACAGGTGCGGAACAACATCAGTAATTCGGGAGCGAGGCGCCAAATGTAGAGGCCTCTGCGCAACCCTTAAGAGGATGGATCGCGAATGGACCGATGTGGCACTTGTTCTCCCGGTGTGCAATGCAACCCTTTCCTACATTCGCGCCCTCATCGGGGTGTAGCGCAGCCCGGTGGCGTATCCCGCCTTAGAAGGCGGGATGTTCGCTGCGAAATGCGGGACAAGTTCTTCGGGGTGTAGCGCAGCCCGGTAGCGTACTTGCATGGGGTGCAAGTGGTCGCTGGTTCGAATCCAGTCACCCCGACCGAAGAAGGAGGCCTCGCCACAGTGCGGGGCTTCTTTGCGTTCGGCGGTCAAGTTGTACCAACTCGCTCTCTTGCTATTGGAGCAGTGACCGGCACGACGATCGTCACGCTCGTACCCAGCCCAGGTCGCGGATCCACCTGCACAGTGCCGCCCAGTTCAGCGGCGCGGGTGCGCACGCCGGATAGACCCATTCCTCCCTCCACGCGGCCGGGTTCGAAGCCCACGCCGTTGTCCTCCACGATCACGTTCACCTCTTCAGCGTCGCGTGTTACATGTATGCTCAGTTGGCTGGCCTGGGCATGTTTGAGCACGTTGCTCACCAGTTCTTGCACCATGCGATATAGTGCGAGCTCGGTGCGTTGGTTGAATCGGCCTTCGAGACCGAAGAGGGACAGTTCCACTTCCAGGATGCCGGGTCGATGCACGGTATTGCTCAGATCGCGGAGCGCGGGAACAAGACCATTGCGCGTGATGGTGCCGTGGGCGAGGGCATGGGAGATCCGGCGCACTTCGGTAACGGCGTTGTCCAGCATGCCAAATACGAGTTTGAAGGTGTTCTCCTGTTCTGGCCCAGAACGTTTGGCCGCCACCTCCAGTGCGTTGAACTGCATCTTGGTGGCGCTGAGCTTGCTGCCCAGCACATCGTGGAGGTCCTGGGCGATGCGATCACGTTCCTTGTCCTGTCCTTCGAGCATGGCCTCCAGCGAGCGGATCTCCTGCATGCGCATGAGGCCGTTCACCTCCTCCATGTGCAATGTCTGTTGCTGGGCCATAAGGCGCTTGCGGTGCTGCAGGTCGCGGGCAAGAAGCCCCGAGAACGCCAACAGTGCCGCGGCCACAACGACCATCAGCACCAACAACAAGGTGCGTCGCGCTTCCTTCTCCTCGCGCAGTTCGATCTCGGCTTTGAGGCCGACGATCTCCGTGTTGCGCGCTTCAGCATTGTATTTCTCCTTCATCTCCGCGCTTGCAAGTTGGCGCGTGGTGCCTTCATTTATCAGGCTGTCCTGGATATTGCGGGCACCCTCGAAAAAGATGAGCGCCTCATCCAATCGGCCTTGCGCGCGCGCGCTCGCGGCCAGTTCGTCCAGCGCTGCAGATTCCAATTCAAGCGCACCTGCAGTGCCGCACCATTCCACCACTTCGCGCAACATTTCCTCCGCCTCGCGGTATCTAGCCGAGCCGTTGAGCAGGGCTGCCAGCGCGAAAAGCGTTTCGACACGATCCTCATCGGTACCGTCGGTGGCGATCACACGCAGCAGGGACCTATACTCGTCCTCAGCTTCCGCCAGCCGACCCAGTCCGGTCAATGCACCTGCCAGTTGGGTGCGGGCGAGGATCTGGCCTTCGGAATAGTCCATGTCGCGATAGCGCTGGAGGGCAGAATCAGAATAGGCCCTGGCGGCTTCGAAGCGGTCCAAATGGTAGAGTGGTACGGCAATACCACAGTACGCTGCGGCCAGTCCCATGGGGTCGTCCACGGTCCTCTGCATGCGCAAGTGCTCTTCGTGCATGTGCAAGGCGTCGTCATACTTTTTCATGCGCACGTACAAGTTGGCCAGTTGGTGCGTGCTGTTGCGGATACCCTCCCCATCACCGAGGCGTTTACGGATGTCGAGGCCACGGAAGGTGTAGTTGATGGCCTCCTCGTACAGGCCCATGGCAGCACAGTTCGATCCCAGCAAGTAGCAGCACCGCGCCACGTCCTTCTCCTCGCCTTGGGTCTCGCTGAGCTTCAATGCTTCCATGAGCGCGTCATGCTCCTTGTTGAACAGGCCACGTTTGCCCTGCACCACACCGACCTTCTGCAACGAGCTTATGATGCCCGCGTTGTTGCCCGCGCGCCTGTCAATGGCCAATGCAAGCTGCAAATGGTCCAGCGCTAGTTCGAGCTCATTGCTGCGCTGGTATGCAAGGCCGATGCGCTTATAGGCCAATGAGATGCTCGCGCTATCGCCAATGGCCGCTGCCTGTTGCACGGCTTGTTGCGCATAGTAACGCGCGCTGTCCGGTGCTTCGTCCAACAATGCCCATGATCGATCGAGCAGGAACTGCAAGTCCCACGACTGTGCATTGGCCAACGGGGCCAGTAGGAAGAAGGAAAGGAGACAGGGCCAGCGCATTACGAAAGCTCGTTCATCGCTGGCCCTGTTCCTAACAAATGCGCGCACTCGATCAAGGAACACAGATCGTGAAGCGCGGTTCGGTGGTCGCGTCAGCATCGGTATTCAAGAAGGTGGCCTTAACCGGGTTGGTGGTGAAGGGGTCCACGTCGTGCTCGAAATAGATGAACTCAGTGGGCGTGCCGGTCAACGGATCCAACGCGAACTCCACGCTATTGGCACCTGTGTTGTCGGTGAGGGTGATCGTCTCGGCCATTTCCATTACATACGCGAAGCCCGAGATGTACTGCACGCCAGTGTCCTTACCACCGTTCAGGTAGATCGTCACATCCTCCGGTGGGTAGTTGGGGTCAACATCGTTCTTGTCGCCCATGCGCAAGTAGCGGGGGCGCCTAGCCTTGGTGTCCGCACCCGCTACATCCACCAGCACAGTTCCCGTCTTGTCCATGATGTTCACCATGATGTCGGTGATGTCCGAACCGCTAACGGTCTTGGGCAACTGATAGATCGTATGCACGAAGAGACCGCGTTCCATGCCTTGGGAATCGAAAGCTTGGAAATACAGTTCCCACAAGGTGCCGTTGAGCTTTTCGTTCACCAGCTTATAGGTCACATCGGCCGCGTGCGGGATCACGGTGTACAGGTAATGGCGTTGGTCATCATGGCTGATCACCCGGTTCATGAGGTAGGTGAAAGGCCGGTCCAGGCATTCTGCCGGAAAGCTGTTCACGCTCACGCTCTCATAGCTAGTGGGCTTGGTGTGGTGGTCCTTGAAAGTACTGGCCAGTCTCGCGGCGGGCTTGGAGGTATCACCGACCGAACTTGTGTCGGCGAGCGTGGGCTTCACTTCGCCGCCTGCATCGCCGCAACCGTGCAGCAATGTGGCGACCAATACAGGTATCAGTAGCTTCTTCATGGTTCGGCGAAATTTGGGGTTTGGTGGAGTTTGGCTCAGGGTTCAGGTGTTCCAGCCGCGCTCGAGCGCGTAACGCACAAGACCGGCTGGGTTCTTCAGCGCCAGTTTGTGCATGATGTTCTTGCGGTGCGTTTCCACCGTGGAATAACTCAGGCTTAGCGCCTCGGAGATCTGCTGAGTGGTTTGAAGTTGAGCCACCAGCTTTATGATCTCTTTCTCGCGCCGGGTTAGCAAAGGGCCCTCGTGTCCGTTGGTGCTGGGTTGGGTCGCGTTCAATACCTCTCGCACCTCCTTGGCCAGGTACCTATGGCCCAAAGCCACGGCACGCAATGCTTCGCAGAATTCCTTGCGATCGGTGTTCTTCAGCACGTAGCCGCTCGCACCGGCATCCATCACCTCGTTCACCATATCGGCCAAGTGGTACATGCTAAGTACCAGCACTCGCACTTGGGGCCAGTTGTGCTTGATCACCTGCGTGGCTTCGATCCCGTCCATGCCCGGAGGCATGCTCAGGTCCATCACCACCACATCGGGTTGCAAAAGCAACACCGCCTGCACCGCCTCGTCCCCAGAACGGGCGGTGCCCACCACGTGCAGGTCCCTTTCGCCCTGCAACAAGGCGGTGAGACCATCGAGGATGATGCTCTGATCATCGACCAAGAGGATGCGGGTGATGGGCATGGGGATGGTGTTGGGGCGACACTCCAAATGTGGGGTGCCGCTCCCATCCAAAAAATACCTGGTACCAGGTATTTTATTCTGATCGGAATTGCGTATAGATCAGGCGCATCGTCAGTGCAAAAAGCGCTTCTACTGACCAGTGGACGTGGCGTGTGACCAACGGAACGATCGGCGCGCAGATGTGCTCATAGTTTTGCGGCCCGCATCAGACACATGCAGAACTTCCACAAACCGACCCTTCTTCTTGCCATCATGCTTCTGTGCAGTTCGAGCTTCGCGCAAAGCGGCACCGTGACCGTAAGCGGTTATGTGAAGGACGCCAGCAGCGGCGAAGCATTGATCGGTGCGAACGTGTACGTGAAGGAGACCCTGCGCGGCACCGCCACCAACGTATATGGCTACTACGTACTCATCCTGGAGCCCGGCACCCACACCATCGTCATGAGCTTTGTGGGTTATGAGGATCAGCCGAAGGTGATCGACGTACAGGCTGACCTGAAGTTGAACATTGAAGCGGTGCCCAAGTCGATCCTTGTGGAAGAGGTGGAGATCGTGGGCGAAAAGACCAAGCAGAACACCGAAGGAACGCAGATGGGCACCAACGAGCTGGACGTGCAACGCCTGAGCACATTGCCTGCACTGTTCGGCGAGGTGGACATACTCAAGACGATCCAGTTCCTGCCCGGCGTGAAGAGCAACGGCGAAGGCAACAGCGGATTCTACGTGCGCGGCGGCGGGCCCGATCAGAACCTGATCCTGTTGGACAATGCCACGGTGTACAATGCCAGCCACCTCTTCGGCTTCTTCAGTGTGTTCAATGCCGATGCGGTGAAGAACATCGAGCTGATCAAAGGCGGCATGCCCGCCAACTACGGCGGCAGGATCTCTTCCGTGTTGGACATCAACATGAAGGAAGGCAACGACAAGGGCTTCCATGGGCAGGGCGGCATCGGCCTCATCAGTTCGCGCCTCACGTTGGAAGGCCCCATCGTGAAGAACCGCGGATCGTTCATCGTAAGCGGACGACGCACCTACATCGACGTGCTCACCAAACCTTTCTTGAGCGACACCGGCGCATTCACCGGCACGGGCTACTACTTCTACGACATCAACGCAAAGGCCAACTACCGCCTCAGTGACAAGGACCGCTTCTTCCTCAGCGGCTATTTCGGGCGTGATGTGTTCACCTTCAGCGGTGCCAACAAAGGCGATCCCGCCTTCCGCATTCCGTGGGGCAACACCACCATGAGCGCGCGGTGGAACCACGTCTTCGGCCCCAAGCTCTTTCTCAACACCACCGCCACCTTCAGCGATTACTCCTTCGCATTCGATGCCACGCAGGACCAGTTCGCCTTCAAACTCTTCAGCGGGATAAAAGACTACGGGTTGAAGCTGGACCTGGCCCACTACCCTACCGCACGCCACCACCTGAAATACGGCGCCCAATACATCTACCACATCTACACCACCAGCACTGTGAGCGTGGAGAGCGGCGATACCGACTTCGACATAGACACGCCGCCCAAGTTGCACGCGCACGAGACCGCGCTTTACGTGCTCGACGATTTCGACGTGACCGACCTGCTGCGCGTGAACGCCGGTGTGCGCTTCACCCGCTTCGATCACGTGGGCCCCTACACGCTCTATGAACTCGATGAACGCGGCCGCTCCGTAGGCACCACCGAGTACGGCCCCGGTGAACCCATTGGCCACTACATGGCGCTGGAGCCGCGCCTGAGCGCACGCTACACGTTAGGGCCCAACAGCAGTGTTAAGGCCAGCTTCAATCGCGGGCAACAATACGTGCACCTCGCCAGCTTCAGTAGCATTGCGCTACCCACCGATGTGTGGATCCCCAGCAGCAAGAACGTGAAGCCGCAGATAGGCACGCAGTACTCCGCCGGCTACTTCCGCGATCTGTTCCAGGATGTGTTCGAGGCTAGCGTGGAGGTGTACTACAAGGATTTCGACAACCTGATCGAGTACGCCGAGGGCGCGCAACCGCAAGGCAACGGCAACACCAACTACGATGCGCAACTCGTCTTTGGCACTGGCTACAGCTATGGCGCGGAGCTCTTCGTGAAGAAACGCACCGGCAAGCTCAACGGCTGGTTGGGCTACACCTGGAGCAAGACCATGCGGCAGTTCCCGGATCTGAATCAGGGCCGCGAATTCCCGAGCCGGTGGGATCGGCGCAATGACCTTAGCGTAGTGGCGGCCTACGACCACAGCAAGCGCTGGACCTTCGGCATGAGCTTTACATACGCCACCGGCCAGGCCGTAACGCTGCCCGTGAACCGCTACTTCGTAGAAGGCCAGCTCGTGAGCGAATTCACCGAGCGCAACGGCTACCGCATGATCCCCTACCACCGCTTGGACCTTAGCGCCACCCTCACCAACAAGGAGTACAAGACCGTGAAGGACCCTGTGACCGGCGAGGAGAAACAGATCCTGAAGAAGTGGCGCAGCAGCTGGACCTTCGGGGTGTACAACGCGTACAACCGCCGCAACCCCTACTTCATCTACTTCGGCACCGAAGGCGTGCCCAGCAACGGCACCTTCCGCGTAGTCGCCAACCAGGTCTCGCTCTTCTCCATACTCCCCAGCGTAACATGGAACTTCAAATTCTGATGCGCTTGCCCATGCCTTGCCCGCCGAAGCCTCTCGCGAAGGCGTGGCTCCTGTCCCTGCCCCTACTTCTCGGTGCGTGCACAAAAGAGATCGAAGTGGAACTGCCCACCACCCCCAGCAAGGTGGTGGTGGAAGGCACCATTGAAACGGGCGCACCACCGATCGTGCTGCTCTCGCGCACGCAGAGCTATTTCGAACCCACCGGCATAGCCGGGCTCGCTAGCCTCTACATCACCGATGCCACAGTGATCGTGAGCGATGGCCTAACGACCGATACGCTGGACAAGATCTGCAGCGATCAACTGACCGAAGAACAACTGATCGCCGCGGCGCAAGCCACCGGCATAAGCATTGACCTGCTGCGCCAGATCACCATTTGCGCGTGGACCGATCTGCAGAACGAAATGCTGGGCGTGGAAGGCCGCACCTACAACCTGCGCGTGCTCGCCGATGGCTACACGATCACCAGCAGCACCAAGCTCCCCTATGGTGTTACCCTGGATTCGTTGTGGTTCAAGCTCGCCGAGCAACGACCCGATGACGATACCCTCGGCTACCTCTGGGGCAGGCTCGCTGATCCGGACACCGCTGGCAACGCCTATCGCTGGCTGGCCAAACGCATCAACCTCAACGCCGACGGCGATCAAAAGGACGGCAGCTATGTGGCCCCGTTCTTCAGTGCCTTCGAGGACCGCTACGCCAATGGCCTCACGTTCGATTTTGCCTACAACCGCGGCAGCGTGGCCTACAGCGACGCAGAGGACGACAACAACGCCGAAGCAGGCTATTTCAAAGTGGGCGATACCGTAGTGGTGAAATTCGCGAGCATAGGCCTGCCCGAATACAAGTTCTATGACTCGTACAGCGTGAACGTGACCTCGCAAGGCGATCTCTTCAGCAACCCCGCCAACGTGATCAGCAACATCAACGGAGGCCTGGGGGTTTGGGCCGGGTACGGCGTACGGTTGGATACGGTGGTGTGTGAGTGAGGTGGGTGCGAACCCGCCTCCCCACATTGCCCTGGACCAAGTGATCGCGAGTATCTTCAAACGTCCGCCTACCTTGTTTGCATGAAGGCACTCTCGCTTCTTCTTATGGCCACCACGTTGCTGTGCTCTTGCACGCCGAATGAGGTGGAACCCACATGCCCCGGAACCGGCTGTTGCGGCAGCATTGCCAACATTAGCAGGACCGATCTGAACGGCGCACCTATACCGCCGCCGGATACCACCGATTGGCGTACCACTGATACCTGGTGCCCGTACGTGGAAGCGCTCTTCGCCGACCTGCCGACGACAACTTGGGTGGAAGCGCCAGCACAGGCCAATGTGGTCATTGGGTACCCCAACCCATGCGCTACGCAATTCATCCTCGCATTTGCATCAGACACCACTTGCATGGTGGACCTACGCATCGTGGACGCAGATTGGAACCTGGTCCACGCGAGCGATTCCATCACTGTGCAAGCCAACCTCTTCAACGCCGAGCTTTTGGGCATTGCACCAGGCCAACTATTCCGCGCGTACTACCGCATTGTGCATCCCGATGGCACCGCGCATCGCGGACATGGCGATATGAAGCGGGCGCAGTGAAGGCGGCAAGGGACCTGCGATCCAGGATAGTACCCGGGAAGACGGCTTTGCCTCGACCCACCGGATCGGCTGGGCCAAGGATGAGCATGGTGCGAACTGACGAGCCCAAGGTGCATTCACATTCACGCCCCGTGGCAACGTGCAGGCGAAGGGTAAGGGGGAAATGGAGATGTTCTTCGTCCGCCGAGGCCTTGGCGATAGCCGACATCGTTCACTAGAGTACCCAAGGAGCGAAGGAGAATTTCGTAGCATGGACATGAACACAACCGCGCGTCGCATACCCGCGAGGTAAACAACAGTTGGTAACACGGCGTTGTACCTGGCACAGCCCCTTGGATACTTTTCCCCCGCAGAACACAACACCATGCCCAAGAACACCGGAACGCAACTGAAGGACGGCGACACCTTCGTCGTTATCCAAGGCACGCACAAGGGCAAGTCCGGCACGGTGCGGGACCTCAACACCAGCAAGACCGGGCACCTCACCATCACCGTTGAACAACGCGATGGCGTGCGGTTCAAGACCCTGGGCAGGAACGTGGTGGTGAAAGCGAAGTAAGGATCGGCGCGCGCGAAGGCATGCTGGGTCCGGCGCTACTTCGTGCGCAGGGTCCTCTTCGAGAAACCCTGGTCGGTTGCGGAGTAGTTCACCAGCTCACTCATCCACGAAGTACGTTCCGTTGAAGCGGAAGGTGCCACTGACCTTCGTAGGCTGCTCTCCCTCCTGCAGCCCGGTGATGTCATCGGTCATGTACGCGTAGGTGAAGGTCTTGCGCGCCGGATCGTACGCAAAGGCCAGCCCGCTGCCGCAGCGCATATCAATGCTCATGCACGACGTGGTCTCGCCCACCTCCTCGCCGTCCTCCCCGCCTTCTGGTCCCGGGAAGGCAGGGTAGTTGTAGTTGATCCCGGAAGGCGTGAGTTCGATGACGTTGATCACATCCGAACAGCAGGTGGAGCAACCCACCACGAAGCCGATGCACACATACAGCGTGGACGTATCGGTACTGCCCAGCAGATGGATCTCCGAATAGCCGGCACCGAAGCACAAGGGGTCCTCGTCGCTTCCAAAATAGTCGGCCGATCCGATGCCATCGGGCTTCCGGAAGAAGATCACCTGCGCATTGCTGTGGTAGGTGCCGCCCGTCTTCTCGTCCCACGAGCAGATGCGCAGGCG
>JBKJPT010000135.1:0-8115 GCA_046595075.1 Flavobacteriales bacterium | reverse complement strand
GGTGAGCATGTGGCAGCTGCTCAACGCTGCGAGCAGTAGGTCCTCCGGGTTGTGCAACGTTCCATCTCCTCGGAACATTGGATCGGACGTGGCCACGATGTCCGGTTTGCCGGCTATGCGCACCACGTGCTCGCGGGTGTAGCTCTCGTATGTTCGTGTATGATCGCCACGCCATTCTAGCTCCAGCGTGTATCCGTGTTCTTTCGCGCTCATCGGTTCATCACTTTGTATTTGCGCTCCAGTTCTGGGAGCTGTGCTGTAAAGGCTTCCATGTCCACTTCATGTTCCAGTTCAGTAAGTGATCCGCTAAAGGCTGAAGGCCCATGCGCGCGCGCCGCACATCCACGTTATCGGGATCCTCCAATGGACCCGGTAGAACTCGCCGGTCTGGGTCGCGACCGACCTGGCTGCCGCACAGCTGAAGCTTCCCGTTGCGCAGGAGGACCTGTGCGATCACGAAGCAGTTCAATCGCGCGTTCACGAAGATGGTCCTTGCCAAGTGCGAAAGGTAAACGCCCGGATCAGCAGGGCCGATCCGGGCGTTGAGGCCAATGTCCTATCGGATCATGGGAAGGTTGGGGTGAAGCCCACGTTGTGGAAGAAGAAGGCCCACTTGTCCGCCTGCTCGGCGATGATCTTGCTGGTGGGTTTACCTGCACCATGGCCAGCCTGTGTCTCCACACGGATCAACACGGGTTTGTCCCATTTCTGTTCAACCTGCAAAGCACTGATGAACTTGAAGCTGTGCGCGGGTACTACACGATCGTCGTGATCGGCGGTCATCACCATGGTGGCGGGATAATTCCCGGGCCGCACATTGTGCAGCGGCGAATACGCTGATAGGTATGCGAACTCTTCTTTGCTGTTCTCTGCACTGCCGTATTCCGGCACCCATCCGAACCCCGCCGTGAACTTCTGATAGCGCAACATGTCCAGTACGCCAACTTCGGGGAAGGCCACGCCGAAGAGATCGTGTCGTTGGGTGATCACAGCGCCCACGAGCAAACCACCGTTGCTGCCACCATTGATCCCAAGGTGCGGCGTATCGGTCCACTTCTTCATGATCAGGTATTCCGCAGCCGCGATGAAGTCATCGAACACGGTCTGCTTCTTCTCCTTCATGCCCGCGCGGTGCCATTCTTCACCGTACTCTCCACCCCCGCGCAGGTTGGCCAGAGCGAAAATTCCGCCTTGTTCCAGCAACATCATACGACTGGTGCTGAAGCCGGGGGATAGGCTGATGTTGAAACCGCCATACGCGTAGAGCATGGTGGGATTGACCCCATTGGGCACCACGTCCTTGCGGTGTACGATGAACATGGGCACCTGCGTGCCGTCCTTGCTAGGATAGAAGACCTGTTCGGTGACGAACTGTGATGGGTCGAAGCGCAGTTCGGGCCTGAAGAAGACCTCGCTTGCGCCGGATACGTAGTCGTATTTGTAGATCGTACCCGGATCAGTGAAGGAGGTGAAGCTGTAAAAACCGAAGGTGTCGTCGCGTTTTCCACCGAAGCCACCTGCACTGCCGATGTCAGGGAGTTGGATCTCCTGTTCGCCGCTACCATTAAGTGCGTAGCGATAGAAGCGGCTAGTGGCGTCCTTCAGGTATTCAGCGAAGAGGATGCCGCCACCGGTGCTCACACCCTGGAGCAGTTCTTTCTTCTGTGGAATTATGTCCTTCCATCCAGTCTGCGCTGGGTTCGCTGGATCTACTTCCACCAAGCGGTAGTTGGGCGCGTCCACCTCGGTCATCACCAGGAACTTCCCGGTGGCCGGTACGAAGTCGACGATGCTCGTCTTGTGATCGAATCCCTTCTGCAAGACGTTCCACGCGGTGGTAGGAGAGGGCAACCCGCCAGTGCGCAGGTCGTGGTAGTACATCTCGAATCCATCGGTGCCAGTGCTCACGTAAAGCGTGGCGAACTCTTCGCCCTCGGTGACACCGCAACCCACGTACAGGTCACCGTTGTCCAAGTTCTCCCATACCAACACGTCCTTTTCCTGTGGGTCCCCGAGTTTGTGGTAGTACACCTTTTGGAATTTGCTCGCTGCGCTGAGTTCGGTGCCCTGGGCAGGCTCTGGGTAGCGGCTGTAGAAGAATCCGTTCTTGTACCAGGCGGTGCCGCTGAACTTGGCCCACTCGAGCAGATCGGGCAGGGGCTTCATGGTGTTGAGGTCGTACACGGTGATGTCCTGCCAGTCGCTGCCTGCCTTTTGCACGCCTACGGCGAGGTATTGGTCGTCCGCACTGCTGCCCAACGGACTGAAGGTGGTTGTTCCAGCGGGGTCGATCGCATTGGGGTCGATGAAGACCTGTTCCTTGCCCTCGAGGCCACGGCGAACGGTGATCACCGCTTGGTTCTGCAAACCGCTGTTCTTCCAAAGGAAATAGTAGCCACCCACACGCATGGGGCCGCTCACTTTCGGGAAGTTGTACAGTTGCTCGTAACGCTTCGCCAGCGCATCGCGAAAAGGGATCTTGGCGAGATAGCCGTCGGTGGTCGCGTTCTGGCGCTTCACCCATTCGGCCGTTTCGGCACTGTGATCATCTTCCAACCAGCGGTATGGATCGGCGATCCATTGGCCGTGGTACATGTCGCCCGCCTTTGGATCAATGCGGGTGGTTGGGTAGGTCATGGTTTGTGCGATCGAAAGGACTGGTACCAATGGTGCCAGCGCCGTCAACAGGGTGCGTATGCTTATGTTCATGTGCGCTCTATCGGGTTCGTTCCGAAGGAGGCCGAAAGTAGGAGAAGGATGAAGGCACCGGGAGTTTGGCGCGGGACGGACGGTGGGGCGGTTATGCGCGCTTGCGCCGCTGTTCCTGCACGCTCACCAGTTCGTAAACGGTGCCTTGCACGGGCAGAAGTTCTACCGAGGTGCCCAATTGTCCGGCGAGCGTGTGGATCAGGTCCATGCCCAAGCTGTTGTGGCGCTCCCATTTGCTGCGGTCGGGTAAGCCTACGCCGTTGTCGCCGATGCGCAAGTTCATGGCGTGATCATCCCCGTCGAGGTGCACCATGATGGTGCCGCGATCGCGCCCCTTGAAGGCGTACTTGAGCGAATTGGAGATCACCTCGTTGATAAGCAGGCCCAAGGGGATCAAGGTGTCCACGCTGAGAGTGGGTATGTTGATGCGAATGTCCAGATCGAGCTTGATGTCGATGGTGTAGGCGTAGCAGAGGTCGCGGGTAAGGTGGGTGAGGTAGGTGTTCACATCGATGTTCGCGAGGTCCTTGCTCAAGTAGGTCTGCTCGTGCACCAGTGCCATGGCGCTCACGCGGTTCACGCACTCGTTGAATAGCTCCAGTGTCGGCGGGTCCTTCACTTGGTCCATCTGGAATCGGATCAGGCTTTTGACGATCTGCAGGTTGTTCTTCACACGGTGGTGGATCTCCTTGATCATCACCTCCTTCTCCTCCTTGCTCAACATGGTCTCGCGTAGTTCGCGATTCGTCTTCTCCAAGTTCTGCTTGGCCACGGCAAGCTGTTCGGTACGCAGACTACTTTCCACCAATAGGCGATTGCTAACGCCAACCAGCCACGCGAACACCACCGCGAGCAAGCAGGCCGTCACGAGCAGGAACTGCGCTTCGTTCCAGCGATCGCTCAGGGTGCTGGTGTGTGCGCTCAATCCCTCCTCATGCACACTGCGGGCGGCGCGGTCCACCACTTTCTGCGCACGTTGCATCATGATCTGGAACACGGCCTCTACGGAGCGTGGATCAGCCACGTTGCCGCCCTTGAGCATGGCACTGTGGTGCAGTGAATCTGCCTGATGCAAGGCCAGCCCCAGGTTGCGCGGTAGCACATCCACTCCCGGCGATCCCGCGAACCGCCTAGGCAGATCGTCGACGTCGCGGTGCAACTTGCGTAGTTCGTCATTCCACTTGAACTGTTGCGTGTTCAGGTCAACCCGGTGCGTGAGATTGAGCTGGTGCAGCCCATCGTTGAGTTGGCTCAATTGGTTGAGTAGCTGCACTTCCTGGCCGATCTGCGCCTGTATACTGTGCGATCGCGATACCAAGCTGATGCCGTAACCGATGAACAATACGGCGAGCAATGCGGCCGCAATGGGCCATTTGTGCCAAGAGTGTGGCTTTAAGTTGAGCATCGGGGCGCCGTTGAACGCACCCGGCAGGGGATGGTTTCACGGTTCAGCGTTGGCGCGCAAGCGTGCCTCGAATGATTGCAACAAGGCTGCAATGCGCTGATTGGCCGCAGCCTTCACTTCCGCGCAGAGCCTGCGCGAGTTCGCCGCACCGCTGCCCCGCACGCGCGCAGCGGGATCCTCGGCTCGTGTAAGGCGTCCTAGATGTACACCACCGCGTGCCGTGTTGCGGTTGCCAGTGTGTTCCAGTTCGTTCACCGTGATCCGGCATTCGCCAGCCGAAACGTTCAGTAGCACATGGTAGCGAATGGAGCCCATGCTTTCCTCCCTGAGCGTAAGCATCTCCGACCGGAAATCGACACGTGCGCTGCCTTCGATCAGGCCCGCAGCGCGATCGGTGCGCAACAACCTCGCACCGGGTTCGCGGCCGAAGGTCCAGGTCCATGCATCGGCCACCTTATCGTATAGAAGCAGGCCGTTGAGCGGTATGGCGACCGAGCGCGTGTACACGATGGCCGGTGCATTGGCTACCGGCGGCCCTTGTGCTCTGCACACCGCGATGGCCGCGATCGCTAGGAATGGCGTGAGCCCCCGCAACATGCGCCGCAAGTTAGCCGCCACCATCACCTCCCCCGCATACATTTGGCTCTCTATGAAAACCATATGCCATGGATGCTATGAACAACGCGAACCGCGCCCTGAAAGTGGGTGTGTTCTATGATGGTGGGTACTTCACCCACGTGAGCAACTACTACAACTACGTGCACCCGCACAGGCGCCGGTTGCACATCGGCGGCCTGCACGATTTCATCAAGCATACGCTGGCCAACAAGGAAGGCACCTCGCCCAGCTTGTGCCACATCATCGATGCGCATTTCTTTCGGGGCCGTTTCAGTGCCAAGGACGCGCTGGAGAAACCCAATCAGCTCTACCACGATCGTGTGTTCGACGATGTGCTCATGTACAATGGGGTACGCACTCATTACTTGCCGGTGAAGGACCTTCAGGGACGCAAACGTGAGAAGGGGATAGATGTGCTCTTTGCATTGGAGACTTACGAACTCTGCGTGTTCAAACGGTTCGATGTGGTGGTGCTCATCGCCAGCGATGGGGATCACGTGCCATTGGTGCGGAAGCTGCATGCGCTCGGTGCCAAGACGATGCTGCTCGGCTGGGATTTCGAGTTCACCGATGAGGCCACCGGCGAATTCCAGTACACGCGTACCAGCACCGATCTATGGAACGAGGTGAGCTACCCTTTGCCAATGCATGATCTTGTGGAAGAAGGTCTGAAGGAGAACGATGAGGTGATCCGTGAGATGTTCGTGCTGCGCGATGCCCCGCGCGAACTGGAAGCAGACAACAGTGCCCCACCCGTGCTGGTGGATGAAGAGCGCCACCAGAGCACCGTGATGAGCTTGATGAACGGATTCGGATTCATTCGGTACCCGGACAACAACCTCTTCTTCCGGCATGAAGACCTCGTGGACATGACCTTCGAGGAGGTCGCGCTCAACGATGTGATGGAATTCAACGTGGCGATGAACAACAAGGGCCAGCGCGTGGCAAAGCAGATCACACGCGTAGTGGAGGTCTAGCGTTCCGGTGCAGGAGTGTTCGCTTCCAGCATTACCACCACCAGCTTGCGGTATTCGTATTTGCGCTGAAGGCTCGTACGGCTCTCCTCGCCTTCCTCCTTGGTGCCGAAGAGCAGCACATCAAGATCCGCATCGACAATGTTCTTGAGTTCGGGGAAGTCCGCGCGATACTGCTCTTTCAGTTGCTGCTTCGTGGTGGCTTCCGTGGTCTCGATCAACGGCGTGATGCACACCGTTGGGCCATTGCGCCAGTTGCCGATAGCGTGGCTCCAGATCTTGTTCTGCGCCGATGCTCCGAATGCGCTCAGAACGAATGCAAGTGCGAAGAAGTGTTTCATGGACTTGTTGAACTAGCAGTGCACCTGTCAAAGATCATACTCAATGGATATCGATCTCGTCCAGGAACAACCACGAGTTCTTACCGGCGCCGGGGAAACCTTCTGGGATCGTACCTGGGTGTTTTACGAAGAAGCGTACGTAGCGAGTCCTGATCGCTTCGTCCTTTGAGTAGTCGTTCCGGCCAACCTTTCCAGCCAGGATGGTCTTTGGAGGTTGCTCTGCAGAGTTGTAGGGGACCAATTCGCCATCCGGGATATCGAATCCCACGGGTGTGAAGGTCTTTCCATCGGAACTGACGCTGAACTCGACCTGGGTAGGTGGGTGGATCCAACTGTAGGTCTCGTTCAACGCACCGATCCCGATGTGCTTGATGTCCTGTTCGCTGCCGAGATCCACCGTGATGGTGACGCCTTTGAGCCAGCCCAGCCATTCCGTGCTAACTCGTTTCTCCTGCGCGGTTATGCCGTCCACGAGGGTGAACGCTCCTCCGTCGCTGTAGCGCTCGGCGGGAGGTGGATCGATGGTGATCTTTTGCGCGGTGGCTTTGTTGAAGGTGAACCGTCGTTTTGAGACCGGGCCAGTCAAGCCTTCGCGTTGGATCCAACCTTGAAGTTCGCGATCGCTGTCGATCACCACTGGATCGGAGTAGATGGCAAGATCGGCCACAGACTCGTCGTAGGGCGGAGGCATTTCGGTCATCGAGAAACTACCGCCCATACCTGTGGACATCTCAACTGCGATCTGCCCCGGCTTCAGTCCTTGTTTCGGCATGATGGTGATCTGGTACAAGCTCTTGCTCGCGTTTACATGCAATTCATCCAGTCGCGCGAACTCCGCGTCAAGCCTGCTGAGGAAATCCGCTTCGTTGCGTCGAGCCTTCGGCGTCCACAGCACCTCGGCAAGCGCCAACATGCGTGGCACCGCCATGTACTCCACGTGTTCAGGCGTCAGAATATACTCCGTCCACACATTGCCTTGCGCACCCATGATGTATTTCGCTTGCTCAGCGTTCAGTTCCGCTGGGATCGGCTCGTAGCTGTACACCTTTTGCACCGTGGTGTAGCCGCCGATCGCCAGCGGTTCGTTCGCGGGATCACCTTGGTAGTGATCGAAGTAGCAATGGCTGCCGGGGCTCATCACCACGTTGTGCTTCTCCTTCGCGGCCGCCACACCACCTTCTGTTCCGCGCCAGCTCATTACTGCTGCGTTCGGTGCCAGGCCGCCTTCCAGGATCTCGTCCCAGCCAATGATCTTCCGGCCCTTGCTGTTCACGAATTGCTCGATGCGACGGATGAAATAGCTCTGCAGTTCGTGTTCGTCCTTCAAGCCTTCGGCCTTCATGCGTGCCTGGCATTTCGGGCAGGTCTTCCACCGTTCCTTGGGGCATTCGTCGCCACCGATATGGATGTATTCGCCGGGGAAGAGATCCATCACTTCCGTTAGCACTTCCTGCATCATGGCGAACACACCGTCGTTGCCAGCGCAGAACACATCATCGTACACGCCCCAACCGCGTTGCACTTCGTACGGACCACCCGTGCAGCCCAGTTGCGGATAGCTTGCTAATGCGGCCATGGCGTGCCCCGGCATTTCGATCTCAGGCACCACGGTGATGTGCCGTGCTGCCGCGTAGGCCACTACTTCGCGGATCTGCTCCTGCGTGTAGAAGCCACCGTAGCGGATGCTGTCGTATTCGCGCCGACTGTATGGTCCAACCTGACTTCCGGTTCGCCACGCGCCCACCTCCGTGAGCTTCGGGTACTTCTTGATCTCGATCCGCCAGCCCTGATCATCGGTGAGGTGCCAGTGGAAGCGGTTCATCTTGTACCGCGCCAGCAGGTCGATGTACTTCTTAACGAACTCCACCTTGAAGAAGTGACGCGACACATCGAGGTGCATACCTCTCCAGGCAAAGCGCGGATGGTCGAGGATGTTCATACAGGGAATGGCCGTCTCATCACCCTTCGGTGGAAGCAATTGAACGAGGGTCTGGATCCCGTGGAAGATCCCGGCACGGTCCGGTGCGCTCAGGTGGATGCGTTCCGGAGTGATGCGCAAGTTGTAGCC
>JBKJPT010000126.1:0-9950 GCA_046595075.1 Flavobacteriales bacterium | reverse complement strand
GATATCCTCGATCACCCGTGCACGTTCGTCCTTCTTCTCGTTCTCCGTATCGCCGGGTTCGGCCCACCAACCACTACGCTGGTATGCTGCGGGCCACGTCATGTGTACACCGTCGTCCGCGCGCATCACCGCATCGTCATTGCTCCACGCATCGAACTGCACCACGCTGCTGGTGCCGGCCATGGTGAGGCCACGCGGTACGATCTGCGCCATCAGCACCCCATTGGCGCGCACGGTGGGGATCACGCGCGAGTCGCACTTGTAAGCGGACAGCGCGCGCAACTCCGGTTCCATTTGACCCACGTCCTGCTGATCATTGGTGGAGCGGGCCTGTTCGATCTCCACAAGGCCCGTGGTGGCATCGGCGGCAATGAAGCCGGGATACACATGCTGGCCCTTGGCGTCGATCACCGTGTCGTAAGCAGCGGTGACACCATAGGCGTAACCCACGTAGTCGATGGCTCCGCTGCGGAAGCCGACGGCCCCTTCATCGATGGTGCGGCCATCACCGGTGTGTACCGTGCCGCCAGTGATCAACACGCTCTTCCCCTGCGAAGGCGCTGGCGTTGGTCGCTGTGCGAAGAGCAGCCCCGTCAACGACCAGGCGAGCAATGCGCATAGCGTGCGTTCAGTGCGCATCGTGTTCTTCTTCATCATCGCCGATGTCATCGCAATCCCACAGGCGGGGTTGATCTCGTCGCGCCTTTTTCGTGGGTGCGCCATCGCCCTTGGCCTGGATCATAGCGCGCACGATGCGGTCCCGTTCCGCGGAGATCCAAGCACGCTGTGCACGATCCTTCTCTTCATCGAAGTAGCAGGCTCCGTCCACGAAGGTGCGCAACGCGCGCGCATCGATGCTGAGCGGGTCGGCGCTCCACAGCACGAGGTCGGCATCCTTACCCACCTCTACCGAACCGATGCGATGATCGAGCTTGAGCATGTGCGCCGGGTTCAAGGTGACCATCTTCCATGCTTCCTCGGCGCTCACACCTCCGTACTTCACCACCTTGGCCGCTTCCTGGTTCAAGCGTCGGCTCATTTCGGCATCGTCGCTATTGATACCGGTGTTGACTCCCGCGCGCTGCAACTGTGCCGCGTTGTAAGGGATCGCATCGTACACTTCGAACTTGTAGGCCCACCAATCGCTGAAGGTGCTGGCACTTGCGCCGTGTTCTTTCATCTTGCCTGCCACCTTGTAGCCTTCAAGAACGTGGGTGAAAGTGTTCACGGTGAAGCCCATGCTGTCGGCCACATGCATGAGCATGGCGATCTCGCTCTGCACATAGCTGTGGCAACTGATGTCGCGCTCGCCGCGCAGGATCTCCGCCAGTGTTTCCATCCGAAGATCGATGCGTTGTGGATCTTCTTGGAGCGGATCGAAGCCGATCTTCACTCCCTTCTTGTGCTGGGCGATCGCCGTAAGCTGTCGATCCTTTTCGATCTGATAGGCCCTGGCGCGCCAGAAGGCATCGTAGAACAACTGCTCCACGCCCATGCGTGTTTGCGGGAACCGCGACGACGGACCCCAGTTGCTCTGCTTCACGTTCTCGCCCAACGCGAACTTGATCCGCTTCGGTGCATTGCTGATCAGTAGGCTGTCCGCAGGTAGTCCCCAGCGCAACTTGATCAAGGCACTTTGGCCGCCAATGGGGTTGGCGCTACCATGGAGCAGCTGCACTGTAGTGACACCACCGGCGAGATCGCGATAGATGTTCACGTCATCGGGATTCACCACATCGGCCATGCGCACTTCGCTGGTGATGGCGTGGGATCCTTCATTCACCCCTCGTGAGAGTGCGATGTGCGAATGTTCGTCGACGATGCCGCAGGTGAGGTGCTTGCCGGTCGCATCGATCTCCATGATCACCGGTTTCTTCTTTCCGGGGAAGTAGCTGTTCACATCCAACGTGCCACCAACTGCAATGATCCCGCCTTTGTGTACGAGCACATCGGTGTTGCGCAGGATCCCACCGGCGGCATTGGTCCACACGGTCGCATGGCGGAAGACGACGGTCTCCTGTTGCGGAGCTTCGGTCCATCCGTATCCCACGAGCGGAAAAGTGACGGCACCGTGCACCTGGGGCACGCTGGCCCTTGCGGTGTCGGCCTTCGCTGCATTGGCTCCAACGCGATCGGCCCTTCGTATGGCGCTCCACGCGAACCATGCACCACCGGACCGTTGGCCTTGTCCATCCCATACTCCGCCGCCTGCATGTATGGTCCCGTTCAAACGCAGCAGCCCATCAGGAGCGTCCTTCGGTGTAAAGCTCAGGCTCACCACGTTGTTACGCAGTTCGAAACGCGCCTTCACCTTCAAGCTATCCGCATCGCTCGCGCGCCTCACGGTCACTTCTTGCTTATCGCCTTCGCCGGCGATCTCCATGGACCAAATGGCGTTCACCAAATTGAGCTCGTAGCTGCCTTGCAGCTTCGGCCTATCCGGATCATCGAGCACGTAGCGCTTGCCCTGCACCCAGTTCTCGTGCAACACGTTCTTCTCGTGCAGCAGGTGATGCGATGTGATGAGAAAGTTCGCCGCCATTCCGGGCCGGATCGCGCCGTAACGATCGTCGATGCCGAAGAGGCGCGCGGGATCGCTTGTGAGCGCTTCAATGGCGCGGGCGCTGTCCAAACCGCAAGCCACCAGCTTGCGCAGCTCCTTCCACATGCTTGCCAGGTCCTTGTGCCCTTGCGTGGTTAGCGCGAACGGAACGGCCGCGCTGTCCAGCAAACCGGCATTGAAAGGTGCTAGCTCCCAATGCTTCAACCGTGCGAAGCTCACCTCCTGTGCATCATAGGGATCTTCCACATCATAGGCCTCGGGCAGATCGAACGGTATTATGAGCGGCAGACCCATAGCCTTGATCTCGGCGAGCCGTGCGTATTCATCACCGGCACCTTTGATGATCGCTGGTTGTGCGGACTCGCCGAGCAACGTCGCCCAGCGCAGCACATCGTTGCGGTCCGTCGCTTCGCAAACGATACGCCCTTGTAGCTGGCAACCGAGTGCGTGCAACACGGCATCGGTCTCGGTACGTTGGCGCAACGCGGCATACCACCGTGCATCCATAAAGCTCTGCCGCACCAGTGCCATAGAACCTGTGAGGGAGCTCGGATATGCATCTGTACTGCTCCCCTTGCGGAAGCTGAAGTGGGCGGCGACATCGGCGCGCACCACGCTTTTCACAGGTTCTTCATCGTTGAGCGCGATCGCTGCGGATGTGCCACGTGAAATACCGTCCATGCGATGTGTGATCACCAGGCCGAAGCCTTGCGCCCGCAGTTTGGTGGCACGCTCGGCCTCGGGCTTGTACAGTTGGTGCGCGTGCGCATCGGCGCGCAAGGCAGCGTTCCAATGCCGCGCCGCGCGGTTCTCCGCTTTACGCTCATCGGCGGTGTTCACGGCAAGGCCGAGGTCGCTGTACGGCTCGATCAGCGCCGGCCACACATGCAAGCCGTGCAGGTCGCGCACCACGGTTCCCGGCGGGATGATCACATCGGTACCACTGGCCAGCACATCGCCGTTGCGGATCAGCAATGTGGCCTTGGGGATGGTCGTACGCGCATCGGAATGCAGCGTAGCGTTGGTGAACGCGACGACCACTGGCGCGGTGCTCACCACATGCACCGGCGGGGCAGTGCTTTGCCCCAACACCAGCGAAGGCATCAAACCGAAGAGCGTGCGGAGCAAAAGGCGCATAAGCGAGCCACCTTGCGAGAGGCGGTGGCGAATGTAGCGGCCCGGTGGTGGCTTGGCCTGCCAACCTACCTTCGGCCCCGCTCCAACACCCGCTCAAATGGGGAACGATCCTTTGAATTTTCTTCATAGCCTGCTGCGCTATGCCGTGTTGCTCACCCTCGTGTATGCATTCGTGGTGAACCTGCGCGGTTGGCTCGCGAACCGACCGATCCACAACAGCAGCCGGTCCGTGACCATCATCGCCATGGTGATGTGCCATGTGCAATTGTTGTTGGGCCTCATCCTCTACGCAGTCAATTGGTCGGCGTTCAAAAGCGAGAACCTGGAGGCCTACCACAAGTTCATGAAGTACGAGCATGCGGGTACCATGCTCATTGCGATCGCACTGATCACCGTAGGTCGTGTGCTGAGCAAGAAGGCCGCTACCGAAGCACTGAAGCAGCGCCACATTGCCATGTTCTACGGGATCGGGTTGCTCCTCATCCTCTGGGCCATCCCATGGCCGTTCAAAGCCGTGGGCCATTCCTTGGGTTGGCTATGAAACGCACCATCCTCTCGCTCGGCATCATCACCACATTGGTGATCGCCTGTGGCAGCAACGATGCTACCACGGAAGCCGCCGGAAGCGCAGGCACACCCACTGGCGAGCAGCTCTTCCGCATGAACTGCACGTTGTGCCATGGATCCAACGGCAAGCTCGGCTTCAATGGCGCAAAGGACCTCACGGCATCAACGCTCACCAAGGGCGAGATGATAATTCGCGTGCGCGACGGCAAGGGCACCATGCAGCCTTACAAGAACGTGTTCACCGCGAAGGAGATCGAAGCGGTGGTGGACCATGTGCGAGCGTTGGGCAAGAAGAGATGATAGACCGGCTGGAGATCAAAGGCAAGGCCGAGCGCGCAGTGCTCATCGGCCTCATCACCGACGATCAGGATGTTGATCAGGTGAAGGAATACCTCGACGAGCTGGAGTTCCTCGCCACCACGGCCGACATACGCACCCTCAAGCGATTCACTCAACGCCTTTCCAGGCCGGACGGCCACTCCTATGTGGGCAGTGGCAAGCTCGCCGAAGTGAAGGAATGGATGACGGCGAACGAAGCTGATTGCGTGATCTTCGACGACGAGCTCACGCCCGCACAGCAACGCAACATCGAGAAAGTACTAGCGAAGCCGGTCCTCGATCGCCCGCGATTGATCTTGGACATCTTCGCACGGCGCGCACGTTCGGCACATGCCAAGAAGCAGGTGGAACTGGCGCAGTACGAGTACATGCTGCCGCGTCTCACCAAATTGTGGACGCACTTGGAGCGGCAACGCGGCGGCACAGGCACTCGTGGTGGTGCGGGCGAGAAGGAGATCGAGACCGACAGGCGGTTGATCCGTGATCGCATCAGCTTGCTCAAAGGGCAGCTGAAGGACATCGACAAGCAGATGGCCACACAGCGCGGCAATCGCGGTAAGCTGGTACGCGTGGCCGTGGTGGGCTACACCAACGTGGGCAAGAGCACATTGATGACGGTACTTAGCAAGAGCGAGGTCTTCGCCGAGAACAAGCTCTTCGCCACGCTCGACACCACGGTGCGCAAAGTGGTGCTCGGCAACCTGCCCTTCCTCGTGAGCGATACCGTGGGGTTCATCCGCAAGCTGCCGCACCAGCTCATCGAGAGCTTCAAGAGCACGCTCGACGAAACACGCGAGGCCGATCTGCTGCTGCACGTGGTGGACATCAGTCACCACAACTTCGAAGAGCAGTACGAGACGGTGAAGCAGACCTTGAACGAGATCGGCGCTGGTGACAAACCCGTGATCGTCATCTTCAACAAGATCGACGCCTACCGGCCCGCACACTTCGACCCCGACGACCTCGCCCCCAAACGCGAGGAGCAGTTCTCACTGGACGAGTTGAAGGAGACCTGGATGGCGCGCATGGCGGGCGAAGAGTGCATCTTCATCAGCGCTTACGCAAAGACCAACTTCGATCAGTTGCGCAAGTTGTTGTACGAGCGCGTGAAGGCATTGCACATCGCACGCTACCCTTACGAAAGCGATCTGCTGTTCCGGGATAATTACGAGGAGTAAGATAAAGCGGGCAGCGAGCAGTTGGCCTGTGCAGTCGTCAGCTTGTTCGCCCTGAACGCATCAACTTGGTACCAACCGTTTCGCGCAGATCCATGAAGCGCTTTTCCCAGAAGTGGTACACGAGCCATGCGATCGTGATGCACACGGCCCAATAGGTGATCCACAAGAGGACGCCTTCGGCGGGTTCGCGATCGGTGTAAAGCCTGTTCCAGATGGCGCGCACGGGTTGATGAACCAGGTAGAGCGCATAGCTCACCTTGCTTATGAGAACGATGGCCGCGCCGCCGCGCGGGACCTTGCTCCAGGCGGAGAGCAAGGGCAAGAGCAGCGCCATGGCGATCGCGTTCACCGTGAAGAACCAAGTCGCTGAGAAGTGCAAATGATCATCGCCATATGCGAACGCATTAACGATCATCGCAAACAGGCCGATGAGAAAAAGCGGAAGGCGGAACTGCATCCAGCGCCACGCAAAGCCGGCGTGCAACCACGCCGCCAGGATACCGACGCCGATGGTATCCAGCCGGGTGATCACCAACTTGCGTGCACCTTGCTCCAATTGGAAAACGGAAACCACGGTGTCGGCCATCAGCAGCCTTTGGATCGTTGGCAGCGCGATGAAGACGAGGGCGACCAACAAGAACACCTTGCGTGCGGACACGCGCAGGAATGCGAGCATCGCGAACAACGCGATGGGGAACAACAGATAGAACCACTCTTCTACCACCAACGACCACGACTCCCAGAAGAAGAGGTCCACGGGCTTCCAGACGTTCTGGAGGAAGAAAGCATAGCCCCATGTGTTGTGGTTGAGCAGTCCGTTGGTGACGCCGTAGTACAAGAGAACCATGTTGAGCACCAGAAAGAGGTAGTAGTTGGGTAGGGTGCGCAACCAACGGCGCTGCCAGAAGTCCAATACGCGGCGCCACCAAGGCACTCCCTCCATTTCCGCGTACTTCAACAGGATGCCGCCGATGAGGTAGCCGCTGAGGACGAAGAAGAGGTCCACGCCATCTATCAACGGCCCATCTGGCAGGTTGGTAACGAACCAGCCCAACGCGTTGGCGTTGTGCCAGTATACCACGAGCATGATCGCCATGGCCCGCATCAGGTCCAAACCGAAAATGCGTCCACCTTGCATCGCGGTGAAAGTAGGTGGAGAGTTCAGCGCCTAGCGAACCGCTCGCGCAAGTCCATCATCGGCTGCTCATAGAACCGTTGGACCAGCCATGCGAGCAACAGGCACAAGGACCAATACCCAAAAAGCTGAACCCAGCCGGCGAGGGGGTTGTAAGGATCGTAGAGCGGCTCGAGCAGGGCGCGTAGCGGCAAGTGGACGAGGAAGAGCGCATAGCTCACTATGCTCAGCCACGTGATCACTCCTCCTCCGCGTGGTTCGTTGGTCCACGACGACAGCAGCGGCAACAGCAAGGCCATGCTGAACGCGTTGAGCGAGTAGTAACCGGTAACTGAATAGTACAGGTGCTGTGGGCCGTAGAAAGCTGGAACAAGCGCCACCCCAACCACGCCGAGAATGAAGAGCGGCCACCGCCACACGCGCCATGCTCCGGCATAGTGAGCATGCACCAATGCAGCCAAAATGCCGTACACGATCGTGTCGATGCGGGTGATCACCAATTTCCGAATGGTGAGTTCGCCTTCGAAGATGGTGTGTATGCCCGGTGCCAGGTGCAATCGCATGAAGAGCGGCACCAACAGAAATAGTACGGTAGTAAGCGCAAAAGCCCAGCGCATGCGTATGCGCAACACGCCGAGGCAGATCAGCAGCACTACCGGAAAGCACACATAGAACCACACCTCCACCACCAATGACCAGGACTCCCAGAAGAAGAGGTCCAGCGGCTTCCATACGTTCTGCAAAAAGGCGAAGTAGGCCAACGCGTTGTGGTTGAGCAGGCCCTTGCCGATGCCCATGGCAAGGAGGCCGATATTGATGAGCAGGAAGAGGTAGTAGTTGGGCAAGGTGCGGAAGAAGCGCCGTTGCCAGAAAGCCATGAGCCGGTGCCGCCACGAGCCAGGCCTTCGCAGAACACCGAGCAGGATGCCACCGATCAGATAGCCGCTCAACACGAAGAACAGGTCTACACCATCGAGAAAGATGGGTGCATGAAAACCCGGTGCCAGGTAGGTGATGGCATCATAGCTGTGCCAGAACACCACGAGCAGGATCGCCATGGCACGCATGAGGTCGAGGCCGAAGACACGTTCGCCTTGCATCGGGGTGAAAGTAGGAGGAGGCGCCTACCCGAAGGCCTGCATATCACACAGCTTCCTGTACTGCCCGCCTGCAGCGTAGAGTTCGGCGTGCGAGCCGCGCTCGATGATCCGCCCTTGTTGCATCACGCAGATCTCATCACAATGCTGGATGGTGCTTAGGCGGTGGGCTATCACCACGCTGGTGCGGCCCTCCATCATCTTGATCAACGCTTCCTGCACAAGGCGTTCGCTCTCGGTGTCGAGCGCGCTGGTGGCCTCATCCAATATCAGGATCGGTGGGTTCTTCAGCACCGCACGAGCAATGCTCAAGCGTTGCTTCTGTCCGCCGCTCAATCGGTTGCCGCCATCGCCAATGTTGGTCTGATAGCCGCTCTCGAGGGTGGTGATGAACTCGTGCGCGTTGGCAATGCGTGCGGCGCGTTCGATGTCGACCATGCTCGTTCCCGGTGCACCGAAAGCGATGTTGTTCGCTACCGTATCGTTGAAGAGGATGCTGTCCTGCGTAACAATGCCCATGAGCGCACGCAGGTCGGTGATGCGCAGATCGCGGATGTCGTGGCCATCGATCATCAAGGCGCCATCGGTGACATCGAAGAAGCGCGGGAGCAGATTGGCGAGCGTGGTCTTTCCACCACCGCTCGTACCCACCAGCGCTACGCTCTTCCCCTTCTGTACGGTCAAGGAGACATTCTGTAAGACCGCCGCGCGACCTCCTTGGCCCCCCATCGGCGCAGTTTCGTATGCGAACGTGATGTCCTTGTATTCGATGCGATCGTTGAAGCCGGCAATGGGCTTCGCATCGGCCTTCTCCTTCACGGTGTTCTCCACTGAAAGCAGGTCGAAGATCCGCTGACCGCTGGCGCCACCCCGTGTGATCCCGCTCCAACCCTGCGAGAAGCCCTTGATCGGAGCCAGCAACTGCGAGAAGATGATGATGAAGCCCAGGAAGCTGTCGCCGGTGAGCGTGGGGTTCTCTCCTAACACGTACGAGCCACCGATATAGGCGATGGCGGCCATCACCGCAGCGCCCATGGTCTCGCTCAGCGGCGAGGCGATGTCCTGACGGTTGAGCATGGAGATGCTTCCGCGAGTGAGCAGGTCGTTATCGCGCTCGAATCGGCGGCGCACATCCGCTTCGCCATTGAAGGCCTTGATGACCCGGATGCCCGAGAGCGTCTCTTCCACACGAGCAAGCAGATCGGCGCTCTTCTCCTGTACGCGGGCGCTCTTGCGCTTGAGGCTCTTGCTGATGCGCGCGATGAGCAAGCCGCTAATGGGCAACAGGAGCAAAGAGATGATGGTGAGCTGCGGCGAGAGCGTGAGCATAGTGCCGAGGAAGAGCAGCACGGCGATGGGCTCGCGGAAGATCATCTCGATGTAGTACATCACGCTGTACTCTACAACCTGCATGTCGTTGGTGATCAACGAGAGCAGGTCCCCCTTGCGCTCATTGGTGTGGTAGCGCAGCGGCAGTTCCAGCAGCTTGTCGTAGATCCGCGAACGGATGTCGCGTATGATGAAGTTGCGGAAGTTGCAGATGGCCACCACCGCCATGTAACGGAAGATGTTCTTGCACAGGAACAGCAGCACTACTCCGATGCTGATCGCCAGCAGCGCGCCCATCTGCCCACGGTCCTGGATCAGTTGGGTGAGGAACCAGTTGAAGCTGCCCTCGAGTCCTTCACGTGTCCAGAGCTGCGTCGGTCGCACATCCACCGGCTCCACCTGCCCGAGCAGCAAGCGCAGAAAAGGAATGAAGAGCAGCAGCGAAGCCAAGTGGAAGACCGTGGCCAGCAGATTGAAGAACGCGTTGAGGAATGCGTAGCTGCGATAAGGCGCGCCGAAGCGGAGGATCCGGAAGAAGTTGCGCATTGCGGGCGCCACGAATGTAGGGGCGCGAAATTTCGCGCCCCTACATTCGTGGCGCCCGC
>JBKJPT010000262.1:0-5147 GCA_046595075.1 Flavobacteriales bacterium | reverse complement strand
CTCCAAGGTGAGCCCGGCGCGCTTCAGGGCGAGCTTGATGGCGGTAACTGGGCCAGTGCCCATGATGCGTGGTTCAACGCCGGTAACGGCGCTGCTCACCATTCTCGCAATGGGCTTCACACCGTGGGTCTTAAGGCCCTGATCACTAGCGACTAGAATAGCGGATGCTCCATCATTCAATCCGCTTGCGTTGCCCGCCGTCACCGTGCCGTTCTTACGGAAGGAAGGCTTCAATCCGGCCAACCCTTCGAGGGTGGTTTGGGGTTTCGCGAACTCGTCCTGAGCGAAGATCACGGGATCGCCTTTCCGCTGCGGAATAGGGACCGCTGCGATCTCCTTGGCCAAGCGACCGTTGGCTTGTGAGGCTGCGGCTTTCTGCTGGCTCCAAAGGGCGAAGCGGTCTTGATCTTCCCGCGAAATGGGGTTCAGATCGGTGAGGTTCTCGGCGGTCTCGCCCATGGCATCCACCCCGTACTTCTCCTTCATGTCCGGGTTGATGAAGCGCCAGCCAAAGCTGCTGTCGAACATCTGCGCATCGCGGCCATATGGCGTACTCGTCTTGCTGATCACCCAAGGCCCACGCGTCATGTGTTCCACACCACCGGCGATGAAGAGGTCGCCATTGTTGGCAGCGATCGCACGTGCAGCACCCACCACAGCGCTCATGCCGCTTGCGCACAAGCGGTTCACCGTTTCACCCGGAACCGTGACCGGAAGACCCGCGAGGAGCAAAGCCATGCGCGCGACATTCCTATTGTCCTCACCGGCCTGGTTGGCGCAACCGAAGATCACGTCGTCGATCGCCGACGGATCCAACGAGGGATTGCGCTTCATCAATTCGCGGAGCACGTGGGCTGCGAGATCATCTGCGCGAACGGGCGCGAGCGTTCCACCGAAAGAACCGATGGGCGTGCGAATGGCATCGACGATGTATGCGGCGTTCATGTGTTGGGTGGGGCTTCGTCAGGGAACCACGGTTTGCCGGTGCGGTAGACCGTGCCTTTGAACAGTGCGACGGTCTCCCCGTGCTGGTTGGTAACGGTGATGTGGTAGACGCCGATGCTGCGTGTGCGGCTCATCTCGGCGCTTGTAGCAGTGAGCACATCGCCCTCCTTCACGGCCTTGGTGTGGGAGATGGAAGTTTCCACGCTTACGCTTTGGATGCCATGGCTGTTGCTGGCGAAGGCGAGGCAGCTATCGGCGAGCGAATAGGTGATCCCACCGTGGGCAATGGCGAAACCGTTGAGCATTTCTTGCCGAACGGTCATCTTCAGCACGCAACCACCAGGCTCCACCACCATTCGTTCGATCCCCAGCCAGATGCTGAAGGGGTCGTTGTCGTACATGCGGGCCACCACGCGTGCGGCCAGTTCTTGCGCTGACATTGACATCGCTGCGAAGGTATCCGAAGGCGCTCAGGCCTCTGCGAAGAGCCCCTTGTCCAGGACCCCTTCGTGCAGGAGCAGCCAACGCTTGCGCCAGAGCCCTCCAGCGTAGCCCGTGAGCAGACCGTTCACGGCCAGCACGCGATGGCAGGGGACTATGATCAGTAGCGGGTTGCTTGCACATGCATTGCCGATGGTGCGCGCTGCAGCGCGGCCCCCGATGCGATCTGCGAGCGCTTGATAGGTCCTGGCTTCGCCGAACGGAATATCCTCCAGTACCGACCACACCAACCTTCGGAACGGAGTGCCTACACGCTGCACAGGGAGTTCGAATTTCTTGCGCCCTCCGTCGAAGTAGTCCTTCATCTGCTTCGCTGCTTCGGCAAGCACCCGGGGTGGTTTGGCCTTGCGCACCGGGATCGCCTCGAAGGTGGCGCGCGTGATCAGTTCACCATCGCACTGGATGTACAACTTGCCGATGGGAGTGTCTACGGCGATGGCATGATCGCGTACGAAAAGTTCCGGCTCACGAGCCGTCACGCGTGGTGTTCGCTGCGCGGACATGGCGGTTAACTTGCCCGCAAAGTAGATCCGCATGTCCTGGTTCACCGCCGACTTCAACCAGTTCTTCAAGGACTTGGCGAAGAACAACAACAAGGAATGGTTCGATACCAACCGCAAGCGTTACGAGGGAACTGTGAAGGAGCCTTTCGCGGCCTTCGTGGCCGAAGCGATCAAGCGCATGGCCAAGTACGACAAGTCCATCGCTATTGAACCCAAGGACGCCATCTTCCGCATCAACAAGGACATCCGTTTCAGCAAGGACAAGACACCTTATAAGCTGGAGACATCGGCGATCATTTCGCCTGCGGGTCGCAAGGACCATAACACGCCTGGCATCTACTTCGCTTTCGGACCTGAGGCCGTGAAGTTCTACGGCGGTTGCTACCAGCCTGAGAAGGAGCAATTGTTCGCCATCCGCGAAGCGATCATGACGGATGGCAAGGGCTTCCGCAAAGTGATCGGAGCGAAGGCTTTCACCACGCTATTCGGCACTGTGCAGGGCGTAGCGAACAAGGTGTTGCCGGCGGAGTTCAAAGCGGCGGCGGCGAAGGAGCCACTGATCGCCAACAAGCAGTTTTACGTGGGCGCGGAGAAGGCTGCGAAGCTGGTCACCGACCCCAAGCTCATGGACATGCTCATGGACCATTGGCTGGGCATGTGCCCGTTCAATGCCTGGCTCGCCAAAGCGCTGAAGTAGGGCACAACGAAAAGCGCCCGCCTTGCGGCGAGCGCTTTCCGACTTTCACCAAGCGGGTTCTAGCGGGCCTTGCCCGAAAGCTCTACGCTCAGTACGATATCGTTGCTCAGCACATAATCCTTGGAACCGCTATCCCAAGTGACGCCGTACTTCTGGCGATCGAAGGTGAGCGTGCCTGTTGCGCTAACGGTTCCGTCCGCTGCGTTCGGTGTGACCACGATGTCCGTGATCGTTTCGCTGTGGGTCTTACCCTTCACCGTAAGATCGGCGGTCGCGGTGTTGCCGCTCACGGCGGTGATCTTCAGCGTAGCGGTGGGGAAGCTGTCCACGGCGAAGAAATCGGGGGACATCAAGTGGCCCATGAGATTCGCCTTCGTGCCTTGCTCACTGCCATCGGGGGCGTAGTTCGTGTCGGTCATCATGTAGTTCTTCATGTCCACCGTGAACTCACCGCCGGTGAGGAGACCCTTGTCCGTGGTGAAACTGCCACCCGCGAAGTTGAGGTTGCCCGTGTGGGTCTTTACGCCGACAACGCTGCCTGCCCAAGTAAGCTTGCTGGTGGCGGGGTCGATGGTGTAGGACATGCTGGTGGCGGTGGAATCCGCGCTGGTGGCTGCGTCACCGCTGCCGCCACAGGAGGCGAACGAGGTGATCGCCAAGGCCGATCCGAAGAGAATAACTGCTTTCATGGTCAAGGGAGGGTTGGGTTTTTCGAGGCGCAAATGAACGTCAAAAACATTTCCCGTGGAGAATGAAATGATTTTGCCTAAGAATGCTGACTAATCGAGCACGCAGTTCAGTAGAAGCTGCGGCCCTCGCGCACCATGCGGCGCAACAGCGGGGAAGGACGGTAGCGGTCCTCGCCGTATACGGCCTGCAACTGTTCCAGTGTCGCAAGGCAGTGGGCCAGCCCTTTCTCATCGGCCCACTTCAACAGGCCCTTGGGGTAGTTGACGCCCTTGGTCATGGCCAGGTCCAGATCATCACGGCTGGCGATGCCAAGGTTGAGGGCTTCGGCGGCTTCGTTGATGAGCATCACGAGGATGCGCAAGCAAATGTCCTCGTGTAGTTGTGCGTTGTCAGGTGTCGGTTGTCCGGCTGCCGATACCTCCGCAGGCCCTGCCGTTTTCGGGGATCCTGCGGGATCATCATTGTAGTTGTAGTATCCGCGCCCGCTTTTGCGACCCAGTCTTCCGCTTTCCACCTGCCGTTGCTGGGTGATGCTCGGCCGGTAGCGCGGGTCGTAGAAGAAGGCTTCGAACACGCTCTTGGTCACCGCGAAGTTGATGTCGTTGCCGATCAGGTCCATGAGTTCGAAAGGACCCATCCTGAAACCGCCGACGCTCTTCATGGCGTGATCGATCGTGGCCATGTCCGCGATGCCTTCCTCGTAGATGCGCAATGCTTCGCCGTAGAAGGGGCGCGCCACCCGGTTCACGATGAAGCCGGGAGTGTCCTTGCAGATCACCGGCGTCTTGCCCCATGCGTTCATCAACTCTACGCAACGGGCAGGAAGTGATGGATCCGTGGCAATGCCCGGTACCACTTCCACCAAGGGAATTAGGGGAGCGGGGTTGAAGAAATGAAGACCGATTATGCGTGCGGGGTACGCGCGACTGCCCGCAATGGCCGTCACGGAAAGAGATGATGTGTTAGTTGCGAGCACGACATCCTTCGTGAGGGTCGCCTCCAGTTCGGCGAAGAGCTTCTTCTTGATAGTCAGGTCTTCGACGATCGCTTCGATGACAAGCCCACAGCCAACGAGTTCCTTCAAGTCCGAACAAGGAGTGATACCGTCGAGCGTCGCTCTGGCCTCGTCAACGTTCAACTTTCCCTTATCCACCAGTTTGGTGAAGGTCTTGTCCAAACTGGACAGTGCTTTGGCCACTGCATCAGCGCGCGTGTCAAAGAGCATTACTGAATGGCCGGCCTGTGCAGCGATCTGTGCGATACCACTGCCCATGGTACCGGCGCCGATCACGGCCACCTTCATCGTCTTGTCCATGCAGCGAAGATCGCGCATGGCGGCCATCATGGAACGACGTTGGTCCCGTGCGATATCGGATGCCGTTCTATCTTCGGATCAAACTCGCATCATGATCCTCTCGCGCACCCTCTTCAAACTGAAATTCGGGCAGGCAAAGCCGGCCATCGCCTTGTGGAAGGAGATCATGGACGTGGCGCGGGACAACCCCAACGCACGGCCCATGCGATTGATGAGCGACCTGAGCGGACCGAACTACACCTTGGTGATGGATGTGCACTTGCGCGGGTTCACGGACATCGGACCCAATACGCACGTGTGGCTGACGCATGAGAGGATCCGCGAACTGTATCCGAAGTTCGTTCCCTTGTGCGACCATTCCACGAGCCAGCTGTACCATGTGGAACATCAAGTAGGTGCCGCTGTTGAGCCGGAGCACATCGTGGAACAGATGGGCTTCCGCTTGAAGTTCGGTCAGGCGCGCGCCGCGTGCGCGATCTGGAAGCGCATCCTGGAG
>JBKJPT010000096.1:0-4826 GCA_046595075.1 Flavobacteriales bacterium | reverse complement strand
CGCGATGGAAGGCATCCGCCACCTCAAGTCACAGGATGGCCCCGACCTGCTCATTTGGGGCAGTGCATCGGTGACTTCCGTGCTGCTCCAGCAGGGCTTGGTGGATGAGCTGGTGTTGGCGGTCTATCCGCTCCTGCTGGGCAAAGGCAAGCGCTGTTTCTCCGACAGCATGGACCCGCGCGAATTCGCTTTCGTCAGCTCGAAGGCTTCCTCGACAGGTTTGCTCCTGAACACGTATCGGCAAATTGGTGCACTCCGAAAACCATGATCCTTGAAGCTGCCGTGACCAGCCACGGATCCATGGCCGCGTGATCGGGCCATGCCGTACTTTCGAGGCATGAAGGAGATCATCTTCATTGTGGATGAGTCGCCGGAAGGTGGCTATGAGGCCCGTGCCTTGGACCATTCCATCTTCACGGATGGCGATGATCTGGAGCAACTGAAAGCGAACGTGAAGGAGGCTGTGGCGACCCACTTCGAGGCTGATCAAATGCCCAAGGTGATCCGCCTTCACATGGTGAAGGAGATCGTGATCGCGGCATGAGAATCCCACGGGACCTAACGGGCAAGGAACTGATCAAGGCCCTCGGCAAGCTGGGATATGAGGTGACGCGGCAGAGCGGAAGTCACATCCGCCTGACCACTTCCAAGAACGGAACACACCACGTCACCATTCCGGACCACCGGCCGATCAAGGTCGGTACGCTTTCAGGGATCCTCGGTGACATCGCGGTCCATCATCAGATGACGCGGGAAGAGCTGCTCGCGCTACTCTTCTAGCGAACGCGCATGCTTGTCGAAGCCTCGATTTCCATCAACGGGTCCAGGGCAGCTATCTGGGCCGCGACCACCAACATCGAGCACTTTACGCAACTCCTCAGCGGTGTCGAGAAGATCGAGGTGGTCGAAAAGCCCGCGACCGGTCTCATAGGACAGCGTTGGCGCGAGACCCGCATCCTCTTCGGCAAGCCGGCCACCGTGGAGAAGTGGATCACGGAGGCTGTTGAGAACGAGTTCTACAAGACCAGAGCAGAGGACAGTGGCTTCGTGTTCGTGACCACCAACCGCATCTCCGGAAGGGATGGCAGCGTCACGCTCACCGGTATTCATGAGACCCAGCCGCAAGGCTTCGCTGCACGATTGAAGTCGCTGCCCATGGTCTTCTTCAAGGGCGTAATCAAGAAGGCGATACTGCAGGACCTGAACGATATCAAGGCCGCTATCGAACCGCATCAGAAGATCGTGCGCACCGGAGTTTGGTATTACGATGGAATGGCACCAACGCCGATCAACATTGTCGAGCAGAACTATGATCTGATCTATGAAAGCTTCAAGGCCGATTTAGAAGAGGGAATTCAATGGCCCGATGGAGTGCCAATGACGCCTGATCTGAACTCGCAAGGACTGGCTTACTCTCTGCTTTTCGACCCAGAGCCAAATGAGAAGCCATGGCCTGTCGACGGCCGTTGCTATATGACAGTCGATGAGGCAGCGTCAGCCGTGGTAGAGAGATTTGGCAGCAGGTGTGAATGGGAGTAGGGCTACCGCACTATTGTCAAAACTGAAACTACCCGATGCGCCCCCTCCGCTTCTCCCTCAACGTCACCTTGGACGGATGCTACGATCACACGGTGGGGATCGCCGATGAGGAATTGCACCGCAACGCGATGGAGTACATCACGCAGTGCGATGCGTTGCTCTTCGGGCGCGTGACCTATGAGATGATGTTGGCCGCGTGGCGCTTGCCGGTGTCGTGGCCCATGCCGGATTGGATGATGCCCTTCGCACAGACGATCCACGCAGCGAAGAAATACGTGGTGAGCAACACGTTGAAGGAGGTGGATTGGAACGCGGAGCTCGTGCGCGTTGATCCCGCTGATGCGGGACAGGCTCTGGCCACATTCGTTCAGCAGCTCAAGCCGCAGCCGGGCAATGCGCTGGGTGTGGGCGGCGTGCAACTCGCGATGGCCTTGACGGAACTGGGCTTGATCGATGAGTACCAGTTCATCGTACACCCCAGGATCGCTGGCCACGGACCCACGTTGTTCGCGGGACTATCGAAGCTGGCGGATCTGAAGCTCGTGGACCGCAAGGAGTTCAGTTCGGGTGCGGTCGCGATGCGGTATGAGGTGAAGTAGCACCCTAACTTAGCGGCACTGTGAGACAGATCCTGGTCAATATCACCGACCCCAGCAAGGAGAAGCTTGTTACGGACATCCTGCGCGAGATCGCGGGTGTGGAGGTTCAACTCCCACCCGTAAAGACCCAGCGTTCTGTGCGGCGGAATTCCAAAGTCGCCCCGGCCAAAGTCGCCAAACTGAAGAAGCCCCTGACACCGAACGAGAAGAAATTCGTGAAAGGGCTGACCCAGGCGTTCAAGGACATGAACGACCACATTGCCGGGCGGAAGAAGTTGAAGACGCTTGATGAGCTCTTGAATGAGCTTTAGGATCGTACTGCACGGCAACTTCGAACGCGAAGCACGCCAGCTGATCAACCGATACCGCTCATTGGCGTTGGAACTTGCCGGGTTGCGCGATGCGCTGAAGGTGGAACCTCAGCAGGGCACTCCGATCGGCAATGACTGCTACAAGATCCGTCTGGCGATCCGGTCGAAAGGGAAAGGCAAGTCCGGCGGAGCGCGTGTGATCACCTGCGTAGTGGCCGTACGCAAGGAGGTCTATCTGCTATCGATCTACGACAAGAGCGAACAGAATACGCTAACCGACAAGCGCCTGAAGGAATTGCTCAAAGAGATCCCGCGATAGGGATCCACATAGATCACCGATCACTTCCTCAAGGTCTTCTCCAAGGCCTCGACCTTGAGCAGCCCATCAACAAGCTTGTTCAAGTAACGGATCTGCTGGATGAGAGTGTCCTCGATCTCTTCCTCGGGATAGCCACCGATCACGCCGGTGATCTGTGGATGATAGCGCATACCTCTGCATTCATGCGAGCGCTGTGCCGGTGATGTGGATCGCAGTCGCTGAATCATTCCTCCGAACTCACCTGCCTCAACGTGGCCCGGAACCACCGCTTAGTTTTGAATGCGCTCGATACAGGCGCTTGAAGCCGCATGCACATCCGACACTTTGCTAGTATTCGCGGTAGAGTTCCTGCGGTCGCATGCGTTGCGCTGTGTGTGTTCACGCTACTTGTGCCGGCCTCCGCGTTCCCTTCGGGGACAGGGCAACGTGATACGAGCTCCGAGGCCCTGATGACGCGTGCCACGCAATTGCTGGACAACGATCCGGACAGCGCTTTGAACCTTGCCTTGGAGGCCGAGAAAGGGTTGGATGAACTTCCCACCAACTGGCAGAAGGCCAGGGCACTGATGGTGCTGGGCGACGCTTACGGTGCTGCCGGAGAAATGCCGAAGGCCTTGTCCGCATACCAGCGTGCGCAGTTGTTGATCGACGAAGTGCCGGGTGTGCAGGACGCCGATACCTCGCTACTTCTTGCGCGCGCGGACCTCCAGCTGAAGGTGGGCATGTTGTACTTCACCCTGCGCGATCCGGATAAAAGCGTAGTCCACTTCAACGAAGCGTTGAGCACGCTCGATGGGGCACAGGGTCTCTTGTCGCAACACCAACTGAACAGCCGGAAGGTGCGGGCCTTCAACAATATCGCAGGCGGGTATATCCAACAGCAGGATTACGCCGGTGCGCTTCCCTATTTCCAGCAGGCCGTCACCATGAACCGATCGTTGGACAACCCACGCTATGAGAGCGCGCTGAGCAACAACATCGGCATCTGTTACATGGAGTTGGGCAAGCACGATCTGGCCGATCAGTATTTCCTGAGCGCCTTGGCGGTGCGCAAGCAGACCGACGATGTGCGTGGGCAGGCACAAGTGCTCAACAACATGGGCAAGAACCAGGCGATCACAGGCCATTTCAACGACGCGCTCGTGTGCTTCGAGCAAGCGCTCGCGCTCGGCCGGTCGGTCGGCAGCCGGGAGTCGATGGCGATCTCGCTGGAATCCCTTTCCTCCGCCTATGACACCTTGGGGCAATACAAGAAGGCCTTGAGCAGTTTCCGTGAATTCAAAGCGCTCAATGACAGCCTGTACAGTTCCGAGACACGGACGAGCATCGCGCGCATGGAGGAGACATTCAGCCGGGACAAGGAGGAAAAGATGTTCCAACTGGAGTCCGACCGGAAGGATGCTGTGAACGCACGGCAGCGGGTGGTGAACATCGCGCTTGCCGTTTCCTTGTTCTTTCTGCTGCTCACCGCATTCCTGCTCTACAAGATGATGCGATCACGGGTGCGCAACAGCAAACTGGAACAGGAAACGCTACGGCTGCAAAGCGGAAGGTTGGAAGCGGAGAAGCTCACCTTGGAAGAGGACTTGCGCTTCAAGGAACGAGAGCTAACCGCCAATGCGCTGTTCCTGCTGAAGAAGAATGAGCTGATCGCGCACATCGTGGAGCGGCTGCTCAAAGCGAAGTCCACCTTTCGCCAGGAGAACCAGCAGATCGTGCAGGACATCGTACACGACTTGCAGGCGAGCCGGGACGAACACAACTGGGAGGAGTTCGAGGCGCACTTCACGCGGGTACACAGCACTTTCTACCAGACCCTACAGCAGCGCTTTCCGTCGCTCACACCCAACGAACGAAAACTCTGCGCCTTCCTTCGGCTCAACATGAGCACCAAGGACATTTCCACCATCACGCACCAGAGCGTGAACAGCATCACGGTGGCGCGTTCGCGGCTGCGCAAAAAGCTGCAGATCGATGGCGAGGATGTGCATTTGATCGATCTCTTGCAGTCCATCTGACCGGCGCGGGTGTGCTTTTGCAACCTGCTGATAGCCAGTT
>JBKJPT010000205.1:0-10760 GCA_046595075.1 Flavobacteriales bacterium | reverse complement strand
AAAAGTATCGGGGTGAGTTCTGAAGCATAGGCGCGCACGATCGCACTTATCCACGATCGATCGTGGTGTGGGTGCTGCGGTAGCCAGGCAGTTTACGAGAACGAGCTGCGGAACTGGAGGAGTTCACTAGAGGGCATCTTAAAATTATCCTTCGGGCTGCGCGAGGGCCTTTCGCGACCATACTTCGTTGCTCAACGCCTCACATAGCCACCGGCTATGCTCGGGTTTCGCGCCTCGTCTGATCGCTAAATGCTCCTCGCTCGCTACCAAAACAATTTTGAAATGCCCTCTAGCACCTAGTGCTACTCCACCACCACGCGCACATAGCACACGCCAACCGGGCTGGTGAACTTGATCACGTAGGTGCCCGCACCGAAGCGCGAGAGATCCAACTCCTCGACTTTGCTGCCCGCATACAGCGGCCGCTGGTAGAGCAACTTGCCCATGGCATCGTACACGCTGGAATGGCTCTCGGCAATAAGCGGATCTTGGAATCGCACGGTGAAGTGGCCGGTGTTGGGGTTGGGGTGCAATCTGAAATGCCTGGGACGCATGGGGTTTGCATCAGTCGGAACAATACAAGCTTCATATACTGCGATAGGATCACAGTTCGTGTCGCTCATAAACGCTGACCGAACAACCGCGTCGACTATCGCAGACAGTGCAAAGCTGCTGTCTACGGGAAAGAGGTCCAGCACTTCTGAGGTCTGACCCCCTTAGTTCGTGGGCTGACCTCATTTGTTCGGGCCGAGACCCCAAGTGCTTGTCCTTGACTTCAAGAGGCCAAGGGCCGATCCCAACCGATCGACGCCGACCTTGACCGTGCGGCTTCACCAGCGATCGACCAATCCGTTTGAGCCCCCAAAACGACGAAGCGGGGAGCGCCTCATCGGCGCCCCCCGCTCCCATCCGATCCTGGCCTTGGCCTGGCTCGCATGCCCTTCGTTCCTTCTTCAGTGATCGCCTTACGGTGATCGCTAGGCTTGGTGGTGCGTTGCATGGCTGGCATACTTCGCGCGGGCCGTTGCGCATGACCTCTTACCAGGTACGACAGTGACAAGTCACCATCAGCTTCAACCCGCTCCTCCTAACCTTTTGGCCCTTGCGGGCCGTGCTTCAATGAACGTTGGTGAGGCGAACGTAGAACCACGTCCATTCATCTCCAATTCCAGCGACTACGGCTTATGCACAACTTGTGCACAGGCGCACGAACTATTGCTGGATGATGCGCACCGCGGCGGTGGCGGACCCTGCGATCCGAACCACGTGCATGCCCGGTGCGAGATCGCCCAGCACTACACGCACAACGCCCGGTGCGAACGGACCATTAACGGTGCTCACGACACGACCTGTGGCATCGATCACTTCCAACGATGCGATGGTGGCGTGGGTGCGGAAGAGATGGTCAGCACCTTGCTGTCCGAGCCATTGCAATGTGTTCGCAGCAGCAGTGCCTTCTTCGATCCCCGAACAGGGATCGATCACCACCGCAACGAAGGCTTGATCATCGACACAGGGGGCTGTACCGTTCACCGTATAGGTGTAGAGTCCAGAAGGACCTGCGGCGGGATCGAGAATGCCGGAGACCGCACCACCCGCTGGCCCGGACCATGTACCGCCTGGTTGGGCGGCGCCGCCGAGATAGGCGATCAGCGCTACGGGAGCATCATCGGCGCAGATCGTGAGGCTCGTGCTCGTGCCTGCGTCTGCAGCTGCGTTCACGGTGAAGTTGAAGTCCGAAGTATCATTGACGCATGGCGATGTGCCATACACCACGTAGAGGAGATCGTAGTTACCCGGTGCGCTGAGGAAACTGCCCGTGGTGGGTGCTCCGTTGTAGAAGAAGATGCCGGTGAGGTCGCCGCCATCCACGTAGCTGATGAGCGTAACAGCACCACCGTTGGAGCAAAGCGAACCACTGACGTTGCTGCCAGCGTTGGCTGGATCCTGCAAGCTGATGGTGATGGTGGCATTGTCCTGCGGGCAACCACCGGCGCAATTGGTGGTGTAGGTGTATGCGCCTGCATTGTCGGTGGCGCTGTTGAAGGTGGCTGTGAACGCAGTTCCGCCGGGTGCTGTCCATGTGCCGCAAGCGGAAGCACCGGGAATGAACTGTGCTAGATCGTAGACCCCGGTGTTCTTGCAGATCACCACCGCGTCATCGGCACCGGCGTAGGGCGCGCTGCTCACGGTGATGTCCGCTGTGTTGGCAGAACCTGTGGTCACTGGATCGCTGCTCATCACGCGCACGCGGTAACCATTGCCCACCGGAGTGAGCGCAGGAATGGTACAGGTGATGGAGCCACTGGTGGTTGCGCTGAGCGTACCGATCACCGTAGGTGCGGCGAAGGAGCCTCCGGCATCGGAGAGTTCGGCGGTAAAGATGTTGCCCGCGTTGTACACGCCGGTGACGGTGTACGGCACACTCAGCTGTGCGCCCTGGCAATAGGATGTGGGCGCGATGGTGCTGGTGGTGATCGTGTTCGGGGCGGAGGTCGCGCCGATGATGCGCACGTCATCGATCCCAAAGCCGGGATCGAGCGCATCGAAACCCACGCTGTTCACGAAACGGAATCCGAAACGCAAAGTAGCTTGGTTCCCGAAGGCGGGCAGTGTCACGGTCTGTTCGGTCCATGAGGCTTGCAGGTTGTACTGGCCACCGGCATTGGTCCACACGGTGCCGCCATCGATGCTGTAATACACCTGGCCATAAAAGGTACTACCGCCCTGGCAGAGCCACCAGAACTTGAACTCCACATCGGCAAAACCGGCAGTGCTCACATCGGCTGTCATGCGGCTGAAGGTGTTGTCCGGGGTAATGCAGAATCCATCGGCTGCGCCGAAGGAGCAGTTGGTTATGCCATCGGGAATGCCTTCCACACTAGCGGTGTGCAGGTAGTTACCGCCGGGAGTGGTGATGCCCACCGGTTGCGTGGGCGTGTCGATGATGGTGTACGTGAATGGAAAGCCGAGGCAGATCACATCGCCATCGCCACCGGTGTAACTGTTGTTGATCAACCAGGTGTTCCACGTACTGATGGTGGAAGCTGCATCGGTGGTGTTGAGCGTGAAGGACGATGCACCCTCGAAGGACTCGGTGTAGAGGGTGGTTTGGGCTTGCGTTGCAAGCGTGGCGATCGTAAGGCTCAGGAGTGTAATTATGCGCATGTGGTTGGGGCTTGCGGGAAAGGTATTGGATCGAGCCTTGTGAGCAAGCTTGGAAGGAGGATCCAGTGGGTATGAAATGCTTCTACAGATATCGCACATGACACAGATGATCGCCCTTGACGGGACGGTAAGCCCTTGGCGGAATCTGCGTTCCTCATTTTCAGCTGTGGACGTAGTTGTATTCCTGGTCTTGTAAGACAACCACCAAAAGAGCAGCCCGGCTTGTGGCCAGGCTGCGCAATGATCGCATGGTGCTCAATGCTGCACCACCATCGGACCGCGGAAGATGGTAACTCCCGGAGGATCCTTCACTACCAGGGTGTAGGCCCCGTTGGGTAGGCCGATAACAGACAGGTTCAGCGGACCGTTGCCCGAAAACGCAGGGGAATTCAGCACAACACGGCCTTGCACATCAATGATCTGCGCACGCGCACCGCTCACGTTCAAGCCTTCCACACGCAACACATCGTTGGCCGGTACTGGGCGAATGCTGATGCCGTTCGTATTCAGCTCGTTCACGCCCACCGGACTCACCCAGAGCGTATCCGAAGCCAACTGACAACCACCGGTGAAAGTGGCTAGCACAGCGTAGTAACCGGCCACAACGGGTGTGTGGGTCTGCAAGGTGGCGCTGGGGATCTGCGCACCGTTCAAGTACCATTGGTAACTGGTCGCTGCGGTGCTACTGAGCACACCGGCATCCAACGCGATCGTTGGGATCGTGTCGGTACAGGTCTCCTTGATCTTCCAGAGGACGTCCGTTTCGTTGTTGCCAGCATAGAGTTCACCGGCTGCGTTCTCGCCAATGCACGTGAAACCGAATTGGCCGGATGCCAGTAGTTGAGTGCGCGTCCATGCACCAGCACCGTTGGGGTAGAGCGAGTAGAAATGCCCGCCGCAATAGTCGGTGTAGATGTAGCGGCCTTCGATGCGCCAGTAGGTAGGACCGCGATACACGCGACCGCCGATCACCGAACACCAGCCCTGCGATGCCTGTGGATGCACGCTCACCGGTGCCACATAGCTTGCCTGTGGCAAACAGCCCGAAACGTCATAGGCGGAATTGCCCTCGTAGCAGCGCCACCCGAAGTTTGGATGACTGTTGTCACCAGCGGGCCAGAGATCAACTTCTTCCACAGCGTTCTGCCCCACATCCCCTATCCACAGATCACCCGTGAGCCCATCGAACCCGAACCGGTACGGGTTGCGCAGGCCACTGGCCCAGATCTCCGGCAGCGTGTCCACCACGGCATCCACGTTCGCAAAAGGGTTGGTCGCCGGTATGGTGTAGGTCGTATCCGGATCACTCACGTCAATGCGGATCATGTCGCCCAATGGATCTGTGAGGTCCTGAGCATTGCCCTGTGGATCACCGCCACTACCGCCATCGCCGAAGCCCACGTACAGGTACCCGTCCGCGCCGAAGGCCAGATCACCGCCGTTGTGGTTGCTGAAAGGTTGTGGCCACGTGTAAAGGATCTGCGCGCTCGCAGGATCCGCCACGTTGGGATCAGCGGTCACACTATAGCGCGCGATCACGCTCATGCCATTGCCGGTGCCGCCGGTGTAGTTCACATAGAAGAAGCCATCGGTGGCGTAGTTGGGCGAGAAGGTCATGCCAAGCAACCCTTGCTCGTTGCCCGCATTGTTAACTGGTCCACTGATGTCCAAGAACGGTGTGGCCACCAAGGTGCCAGCTCCATTGAGGATCTTGATGGTTCCCGGCTGCAGGGTAAGGAAGAGCCGATCATCGCCGCAATGGCTGATGTCCGTGATGCGATTGAGGCCCGTGGCCACCTGTTGCAATTGCAAAGCGACCGGTGAACTGGTCTGCGCCATTGAAGTACCGGCTAGGCTGAGAGCGAAGAGAACGGAATACGAAGGGCGCATGGTCCTAAAGAGGTTTCGCCAAAACTAGGTCTCGTTATGTCGCCGCAATGTCACCATCGACCAAGGGCTACATTTGGCGCCCCTTTGCAGGGAACGCGCCGACCATGGGTTTGAAGGAAGAGATCGAGCACCGCAGGACCTTCGCGATCATCAGTCACCCGGACGCGGGCAAGACCACGCTCACCGAGAAGTTCCTGCTTTATGGCGGTGCCATCCAGACGGCGGGCGCGGTTAAGAGCAACAAGATCCGTCGTGGCGCCACCAGCGATTTCATGGAGATCGAGCGGCAGCGCGGCATCAGCGTGAGCACTTCGGTGATGACCTTCGGATACGGCGGCAAGCTCATCAACCTGCTGGACACACCCGGCCACCGCGACTTCGCCGAGGACACCTACCGAACCCTCACTGCGGTGGACAGTGTGGTGCTGGTGATCGACTGCGTGAAGGGCGTAGAAGCGCAGACCGAAAGGCTCATGGAAGTTTGCCGGATGCGCAACACACCGGTCATCGTCTTCATCAACAAGTTGGATCTGGAAGGCCGCGATCCCTTCGATCTGCTGGACGAACTGGAGGACAAGCTCTCGATCAAAGTGCGCCCAATGAGCTGGCCCATCGGCATCGGCGCCACCTTTCAAGGCGTGTACGACATGTACAGCAAGGGACTGCGCCTCTTCGATCCCGGCAAGACCAAGGTGGAACAGAGCAGCGTGCGCATCAACGGCGTGCACGACGATTCCTTGAGCCAACACATCGGCGAGGAAGCCACGGAAAAGTTGCGCGAGGACATCGACCTGATCGAAGGTGTTTACGAGCCCTTGAGCGTTGAAGCTTACCGCGCCGGCCGCATTGCGCCGGTCTTCTTCGGCAGCGCCTTCAACAACTTCGGGGTCAAGGAAGTGCTCGATGCCTTCGTGGGCATCGCGCCGCCGCCGGGTCCGCGACCAACCGATGAGGGCGAAGTGCTGCCGGACGATCCGCGTTTCAGCGGCTTCATCTTCAAGATCCACGCGAACCTGGACCCCAACCACCGCGACCGCATCGCCTTCCTGCGCGTGTGCAGCGGACAGTTCAAGCGCAACACCTACTACACCCACGTGCGGCTGGCGAAACAAGTGCGCTTCGCTACGCCCACCAACTTCCTCGCTGCTGCCAAAACGATCGTGGACGAGGCATGGCCCGGAGACGTGATCGGGCTCTTCGATACCGGCAACTTCAAGATCGGCGATACGCTCACCGATGGGCAGCAATTCACCTTCCGTGGCATACCGGCCTTTTCACCCGAGCTCTTCCGCGAGCTGGTGAACCAGGACCCCATGAAGAGCAAGCAACTGGAGAAAGGCATTCGCCAACTCACCGATGAAGGCGTTGCGCAGCTTTTCACCCAACAACCCGGCAACAAGAAGGTCGTGGGCTGTGTGGGCGAACTACAGTTCGAGGTGATCGCCTACCGCTTGGAACACGAGTACGGTGCCAAGTGCGCCTTTCAGCAGATCGCAGCGCACAAAGCCTGCTGGATGACCGCCACCGATGAAGCCGCTCTGGACCAGTTCATCCGCGTAAAGGCACAACAGATCGTACAGGATAAGGACGACAACCCGGTCTTCATGGCCCCCAGCGCCTACATGCTGGACCTGGAACGCAGGAACAATCCCGCGATCACCTTCCACACCACCAGCGAGTTCAAGACCCAGATCACCACCGATCGATTCGGGCGTTGACAAGCCTTAACGATCGGCGAAGCGTCCCGTTCGTTCATGTCCACGTCGAACCGTGGAACGAAACTTGAAAGCGCCGCTCGATCCTATTTTCGCGCCCATGATGAAGAGGACGATCCTACCAGTAACGATCACGCTCCTTGCGCTGGCTGCACACGCGCAAAAGCCAGCGGCCACCAAGAACTCCGATCAGCGCATCATTGAAGTGACCGTCGGCGGCATGGCCAAGGGCGATACCATCTACCTGGCCAACTATTACGGCAACAAGCTCTATTACTCTGACACGGCCATGATCGACGCCAAGGGCACCGTGGTTTTCAAGTCCGCGCGCGGCTACAAGGCTGGTGTTTACGCCGTGGTGGTTCCGGGTCCGAAGTACTTCGAGATGCTGGTGAACGAGCCGGTGATCAAGCTCGCCACCAACAAAGAAGATCTGCTGGCGGCGTTGCAGGTAAAGCAGAGCAAGGAGAACGAACTGTTCATCGGCTACATCCGCTACCTCAATGATCGCAAGATCCAGGGCGATGCGTTGCGTGCACGCATGGACGGCGTGAAGGACCCGATCGGGCGCAGTGCTGTAAAAGCCGAAATGGAAGTTCTGGATGGCGAGGTGAAGAAGTACCAGCGCGACCTGGTGGCGAACAACCCCGGAACGCTCGCTGCGGCGCTCGTGCGCATGAGCATGCCCGCCGAGCTCACCGAACCGCGCAAAGCCGATGGCAGTTTGGACAGTTCCGGCGCCTACTACAACTACCGCGCGCACTTCTGGGACAACTTCGACCTCACGGATGATCGCCTTGTGCGAGTGCCCGTCTTCGCCAACAAGTTCGAGGAATACTTCGCGAAGGTGGTGCCGCAGATGCCCGACAGTATTGCGCCGCTCGCCGATCAACTGATCGCACGCACAGGCACATCGGCAGAACTCTTCAAGTACATGGTGCACACGCTTACACATAGGTTCGAGAAGAGCGACATCATGGGCATGGACGCCATGTTCGTGCACATGGCCCTTACCTACTACTGCCCCAAACCCGGCCTGCCCCAGCGTGTGGATTGGATGGATGCAGGCAAACTGGACACGCTATGTACGCGAGCCAAGAAGATGGCGCCGCTCACCCTGGGAAAGAAAGCCGCGAACATTTCATTGACCGATACCACTGAGGAGAAGTGGATCAACTTCTACGATCTGCCGCAGGAGTACGTGGTCATCATCTTCTGGGATCCCCATTGCGGCCATTGCAAGGAGGAATTGCCGGAGATCCACAAGGTGTACGCCGAGACCTTGCGCCCCTTGGGCGTTGAAGTCTTCGCCGTGGCCAAAGCCGTGGAAGAGGACCTTATGACGGACTGGAAGAAGTTCATCAAGGAAAAGGGACTGGATTGGGTGAACGTGGGCCTCACCCCGCACGTGTTCACCGAAGCGAAGAAAGATCCGCGCCAGTTCATTCCTAAGTACACCACCATCGAGAGCCTCAACTACGCCGATACCTACGATGTCTTCAGTACGCCCAAGCTCTTCGTGGTGGACGGTGAACGCAAGATCATCGGCAAATCATTGAGCGCCGATCAAATCGCCGATCTGGTGCGGAAGCTGAAGGAGAGGAAGGCGAAGAAGGGGTGATCGAAAGGACCTACCCCTCGGTCTCCTTGGCCCAGATCGCTTCGGTAATGCTCTGGCCGTTCTTGAAGTAGAAGGTGCCCCACTTGGCGATCACCTTGCTGTACTCATCGCCCTTGTTGCCGTTAACCACCACACGGCGGATGATAACCTTGTTGCCTTCGGTGTAGCTCTCCTCGGTAACGCCGGGCGGGTATTCCTCGGCGAGTTTGTTCCTGTTGTACTCCGCGAAGTTGCGTTGTTGAGCGACCGGCGTGGCATCGATCTGCTGCTTGTTGCGCTCGCGGACCATGTCGCTGCTTTGCGCAAAGGCCGCCTGGCGTGCTTCAAAGGCCCGCCTCTCCTCTTCCACTGAAGCGGCACGGGTCGCGTTGGCCTCGTTGGCGCGTTGCTGGCGTTGGGCCTGCTCATCGATCCGTGCCACCACGGCATCGCGCTCGGCGCCTGTGCGTTGCGCTGCTTGATCGGCGCGTTGCGAGGTGGTCGTGCGGATCTGCTCGGCTTCGTTGACCGCGGCTGTCGCGGCTTCTTCTTGCCGCTGTACCATCACGTCCTGGCGTTGGCCGAAGCGCTCCTCCATGGCCTGGTTCGCCACCACTTGTCTCGCGGTGCCTTGTTCGGCACGTTGGCGCCGGTCGGCATCGGCTTGCGCAATGGCATCCTTCTGCGCCTGCACCTGTTGTGCGCGCAGTTGGCGACTTGTTTCATCGCCGCGGTACAATCCTGCCGCGCCATCCTCCACCTGCCCCTTGCTCTCCACCGCTCCGTTGCGGCGCTCCAGTGCATCGGCTGCGTTCGCCGCATCCTCGGCGCTCAGGTCATCTCGCAGTTTGCGGATGCGTTCCCACTTGTCGCGTTCTTCACGTTCGCGCGCTTCGCGCATGAACTGTTCGGCTTCCTGCTCCTTCCGCGGATCGATGGTGGTGTTCACGTGGCGTTGCTCATTGTCGGCAAGGCGCGCACGTTCGGCCGCTTCGGCTGCTTCACGTGCAAGGCGGTCCTGTTCGGCAAGGATGCGATCGATCTGATCGATCTTGGCGAGCGGATACGTGTCCTCGGGCATGAGGTCGCTGGCCTGTGCATAAAGCCCTCGAGCTTGTTGGTAGTGCTTTGCGGCCAACGCTTCGTCCGCTTCCACGATCGCGAGGCGAAAGCGCTCTTCACGCTCCTTGGAGCTTTCGCGGGACTGGCGATCGCGCTCTTCGGCTAGGCGACGTGCTTCCGCATCCTGTTGCTCCTTGGCCTGCCGTTCCGCTTCCAGGCGTGCGCGCTCCGTATCGCCTGCCAGACGCTGGCGTTCGGCCTCTTCTGCTGCAAGCCGCGCGCGTTCCTCCTCGTCCCGGCGCCGTTGTTCGGCAAGACGTTCCGCTTCGCTTCGGTCCTTGTCACGACGTGCCAGTTCGGCGTCGATCGCGGCGAGGCGGTCCTTCGGATAGCGCTCCTCGGGTTTCACACCCAATGCTTCGGTGAATTTGCTGCGCGCCTTCTCGAACTGATCCTGCCCGAAGGCGATGTCACCCGCTGAGACAAGATCGCGGTAGCGTGTTTCGACCGCCCCTTCCTCTTCGCGCTTGCGACGGGCTTCCTCGTCCAAGCGGGCTTTTTCGGCAGCGGCCAATTCTGCGGCGAGGCGATCGGCCTCGGCCTGGCGCAGGCGCTCTGCATCCGCTGAATCGGCAGCGAGCCTATCGGCTTCGGCTTTGCGCGCGATCTCGGCCAGGATCGTTTCGATCTCCGTCAATCGGTCCTTGGGGTGCTGTTCGTCGGGTTTCACACCCAAGGCATCGCTGTAGCCAGTACGCGCCGGTTCGTACTTCTTTGCGGTGAAGTCGCGATCGGCCTGTGCGACCAGATCCGCGTAACGCTTGTCCTTGTCGGCGTTGTCGCGGGCCAATCGCTCTTCTTCGGCCTTCGCTTTGGCAGCGGCATCCATCTGGTCCTCTATCGCGGTAATGCGCGCTTTCGGATGTGCTTCCTCGGGCTTCAGTACCAAGGCATCCTTGTAATCCACCAATGCGGCCGAGAGTTTGTCTTGATCGAAAGCGCGATCGGCCCGCGTGATCAGTTCGGTGTACTTCGCCTCTAGTTCCTTTGCCTTGCGCTCCTCTTCGGCCTGGCGTTCCTTCTCCCTGATCAAGCCTTCCACTTCGGCGATGCGGTCCTTCGGATAGCGCTCTTGCGGCTTCAGGTTGCTGGCCTCCTGGTACTTGGTCTTCGCGGCCTCCAGTTCTTCCTTGCCGAACGCGGCATCGGCTTCTTCCAACACCTTCTGGTATTGTGCCGTGAGCGCTTCTTCGCGTTTGCGCGCCTCCGCCTCGGCCTTGCGCGCAACGATCGCGACGAGCTGGTCCTTGGGGTACTTCTCCGCG
>JBKJPT010000122.1:0-17975 GCA_046595075.1 Flavobacteriales bacterium | reverse complement strand
CCTTCGCACCATGATCAGTAACGCCAACTACATCAACGGCTATTGGGTGAGCGAAGGCGACGGCACCTTCAACACCGTCATCGATAAGTACCACGGTACCGAGCTGGCCAAGATCCCGCACGCTACGGAGGCACAGATGGAAGAAGCCATCGCAACCGCGTATGCGAGCCGGGATGAACTGAAGAGGTTGAGCGCAGGAGAACGCAGTACGAAGCTGGAAGTGCTCGCGGCATTGATCGCGAAGCACGAGGAGGAGCTGGCGATGCTGATCGTGCAAGAGGGCGGCAAGCCCATCGGCTACGCGCGGGTGGAGATCGCACGGTGCATCACCACAGTGCGCACAGCTGCTGCGGAAGCATTGCGCTTCACGGGCGAAAGCGTGGCCATGGACTACGGCGCGGGCGCTGGCAAGACCGCCATCACGAAACGCTTCCCCATCGGTGTCATCGCTGCGATCACGCCGTTCAATTTCCCGCTGAACCTGGTGCTGCACAAGGTGGCGCCTGCCATGGCGGTCGGTTGTCCGGTCGTGCTGAAGCCCGCGCCACAAGCGCCGTTGAGCGCGATCGCGCTGGGCAAGATGATGGAGGAGATCGGCTGGCCGAAGGGCGCCTTCAGTGTATTGATGTGCGGTGTGCCCGTTGCCGAGAAGTTGGTGAAGGACGATCGCGTGGCCATGCTCAGCTTCACAGGCAGCGATAAGGTGGGCTGGCACTTGAAAAGCATCTGCGGGAAGAAGAAGGTGGCGCTGGAGCTTGGGGGCAACGCATCGGTGATCATCGATGAAGGTGTGGACCTGGCCATTGCAGCACAGACCGTTGCCACGGGTGCCAACTTGTACGCCGGTCAGACGTGCATCAGCACGCAGCGCATCTATGCCGTCGCATCTGTGTTCGACCAGTTCCGCGATCTGCTTGTAAAGGAGTACGCAGTGCTGAACGCTGGTGATCCGAGCGACGCTTCGGTAACTGTGGGGCCGATCATTGACAAAGGCCACTATGAACGCATCAGTTCATGGGTGGAGGAAGCAACGAAAGGAGGCGCGCAGGTCCTTGCTGGTGGCAAGCCTGTAGATCTGGTGCGGAACATATACGCCGCCACGCTTCTCACAGGCACCAACCATGGCATGCGAGTGAACTGCGCGGAGGTCTTCGGCCCAGTGGCCATCCTGGAGCCTGTTGCGGACTTCGGCGAAGCGATCGCCCAAGTGAACAACAGTACCTATGGCCTTCAGGCCGGTGTCTTCACCAATTCCGTGGCGCACCTCAAGCAGGCGCACGACGAACTGGAGGTCGGCGGCATCATCATCAACAACGTGCCCGGCTTCCGGATCGACAGCATGCCGTACGGCGGCATCAAGGACAGCGGACTGGGGCGCGAAGGCTTGAAGTACGCCATGGAAGAGATGAGCGAGCCGCGGTTGCTGGTGTATTAGGCGGCGGAACGCGCTGAACACACTTGTTTCCCGTCTGTTGGTCGGTTAGCTTGCATCGCCTTTCCGGGCACCCTTGCCGTGTGTGCGCTCCCCTGTTGGCGCAAGGGTCTTTGCTCCCAAACCTGTTCGACCATGCGCTTCATTACCGCCAATCGAAAGTCGATCGTTGCTCTTGTTACGATCACGCTCGTCGCCGGCCTTTCGGCATTCAACAAGCAGGACGAAGGCGCTGCGAAGAGCGACCGCAGCGGCAACAGCGTGCCGGCGAGCAACTTCACCAACTTCGAATCGGCGCACGTGAGCCCGATCGCCATGACGCCCGATGGCACCAAGTTGTTGGCGGTGAACACGGCGAACAACAGCTTGGAGGTCTTCACGCTGAGTGCTGCGGGCATGGTGCATTTCGCTACCATACCCGTGGGCCTGGATCCCGTCACCGTGCGCGCGCGGACCAACAATGAAGTATGGGTGGTGTGCCAGGTGAGCGATGAGATCAGCATCGTGGATCTTACGCTGAAGGCCACGGTGCGCAGCGTGGCCACGGAGAACGAACCCGCCGATGTGGTCTTTGCCAACAGCAAGGCCTTCGTGTCGTGCGCCGAACGCGAAAGCATACAGGTCTTCGATCCCGCGAACCTTGCCACTGCACCCACCGAAGTGCTCTTGAAAGGAGAGCAGCCGCGCGCACTCGCAGTGAGCGCCGATGGCAGCACGGTGTTTTGCGCCTTCTTCGAAAGCGGCAATCGCACCACAGCGATCAGCGGCAACAATTTCTTTTCCACCGAACACGTCACCGGCAAGATCGGGATCTGCTCTACACAAGGTGGGTGCACGCTCATTCCGAACGACGTGACCAAGGCCGTGGGGCCATATGGTGGCGTAGTGCCGGTGCCCAATTCCGGAACGGGTTTCAGCCCTGCCTTGAACCCTGGCAACCCGGCCTCCACGGAATCAAATACGATGATCGTGCGCAAGAACGCGGCTGGTCAGTGGATGGACGACAACAACCATAACTGGACGAACATCGTGACCGGTGGCTCAGGCGTGCGCCAGGCCGGCTGGGACATGCCGGACCGCGATGTGGCCATGATCAACACATCGAGCAATGCGGTCACCTACCAGAACACGTTGGGCAATATCCTCATGGCTATGAGCGTGCGGCCCGGCACAGGCGAAGTGTTCGTGGTGGGCACCGATGCCACCAACGAGATCCGCTACGAGCCCAACCTGAAGGGCAAGTTCCTCCGCGTGAACGTGTCGCACTTCATGCCACCATCGGGCACTGTGGCAATCAACGACCTCAACACGCACATCAATTACACCACGCACACATCGGCACCCGCAGTGCGCAAGCTGTCGGTGGGTGATCCGCGTGCGGTGGTCTGGCGCAGCGATGGGAGCAAGGCCTACGTCACGGGCATGGGATCCAACAACGTGATCACCATCAACGCCACGGGCGCGCGCACCGCTCCGGATCCGATCACAGTGGGTGAGGGGCCCACGGGCATCGTGATCGATGAGGCACGTCAGCGCGCTTATGTGATCAACAAGTTCGGCGCGAGCATTTCCACCATCGACCTTGCAACGGACAAAGAGGTGGACCGCACGGGATTCTTCGATCCCACACCGCTGGTGATCAAGACCGGTCGCAAGCACTTGTACAACACACACACCGGCAGTGGGCATGGCCACATCAGTTGCGGTAGTTGCCATGTGGATGGTCGGTGGGATCGCCTTGCATGGGACCTTGGCGATCCTGCGGGCAGCATGTCCGTCGTGGATGGCAAGACCTTCCATCCGCTCAAGGGCGTGAAGACGACGCAGTTCCTCGTCGACATCATTGGCCGTGGCCGCGGCAATTTGCACTGGCGTGGCGACAAGGACGGCTTCCAGGATTTCTCAGGGGCATTCCAGAACCTGCAAGGCGCCGATGCGCCGCTGGATGTGGTGGGCATGCAGGAGTTCAGTGACTTCCTTGCAGCTTGTTGGTACGTGCCCAATCCGTACCGCGTGTACAAGCCCAATTCGCAGTCCTCCATCTTGCGCATGAGCCCAGGCCGTGTGCGTGGTACGGGCGTTACGTTCCAGACGATCCCGCCCGCGGTGAACCTCTTCGTGGCCATCAACGTGAACTGCGTGCCTTGCCACAACGCCCAAACAGGGCGCGGTGAACTGGCCGGGAACGGGAACGTGGCCGGGAACGCAGCGGGAGGCAGCGTTGCGAATACGCAGGGCTTCACCATGAACAGGAACATGGCCGGCGACCTGCGCAGCGCGTACCGGAAAACGGGCTTCTACTACAACACCACCGAATGCACCAGCGGCTTCGGCCTCTTGTCCGAGGGGGTAATGGAAACCTGGTACAACGGCGCTGGCGTGGCCAATTACATGGGCGACTACGAGCCCGAGATCCTCAGTTGGTCCGGCGGGATCGATGCAGCGAACTGCAGCCAGTGCTTCAACACCACCAACTTCCCGTTCTCGACCAGTATGGTGAACGATGCGCTCCCTGCTGTGGGCATGCGCCACACGATCAACGGCTCCATTGGGTCGACCACCACGTTGAACGTATTGAAGGATCTTGCCGATACACGCCCAACGGAATACGCAATGGTGGTGAAAGGAATCTGGGGCGGCGTGCAACGCGGCTTCTATTATCTCGGTAGTGCGACCAGCACATACCAACCAGACCAGAACGGTGCGGCACCAGTGACGCACGCCGCGCTGGTCGCCGCGGCTCAGGCTGGAGCTGCGCCATTGACGTGGACGCTCGTACAACCCACCACCATGATCCGGCACGGTGTGGATCGCGACATGGATGGCACCTACGACTTCACCGATGGTGATGCGGAGCTGGAGTTAAGCCTCTACCTCGAAGGACCGCTGAACGGTACGGTGATGCGCAGCGATCTGAAGACCGCTGGACTGATCCCGACCACCGATCCGTACGGCATGGGTGCCAGTGCGAACCAAGCGCTGTTGGCGCGAAGCGGCACTGTGGCGCCGGTGGATTGGGTTATGGTGCAGTTGCGCGACAACGCCAGTCCCACCACCGTGGTGAGCGAGATGGCCGCGATGGTGCAAGCGAACGGCAAGGTTGTGATGGCCAATGGTGAAAGCCCCTTGTACTTCCCTGGTGTGCCGCGTGCACAATATCGCGTCGCTGCATGGCACCGCAACCACCTCGCCGCCATGACGCTCAGCCCTAAGCAGCTTGGTGCAGGAGTGGCCAGCTTGAACTTCGGTGATCCTGCTGTGGCGATGTACGGCACCGAACCGCGCAACATCCTCGGCAGCATAGCAGCGTTGTGGGCCGGTGATGTGGACGGCAATGGAACCCTGCGTTATACCGGAAGTGGCAACGATCGTGACCCGATCCTGGTCGCTGTCGGTGGTAGCGTGCCCACCGCAACGGCCAATGGCTATTTGGGATCAGACGTGAACATGGACGGCGTGATACGCTACGTAGGCAGCGCAAATGATCGAGATCCGATCCTCGTGAACATCGGCGGGGCGGTGCCCACCAATACACGAACTGAACAGTTGCCTTGATGCAACGATGAACGCAGCCGAAGGCCGGACGCTACGCGCTCCGGCCTTCTTCTTTCTCAGCCTTCTCCAACTTCTCCAAGCGACCAACAAGCGCGTCGAGGTTGCGGAAGTGGATGTAGCTTTTGCGGTACTTCTGCACTTCGAAGGCCGGGGATCCCATGTAGGCCTCGCCCGCCTTCGTGTTCTTGCTGATGCCGCTTTGCGCCGCGATGATGGTGCCGTCGGCGATCTTCAAATGGCCGACAATGCCCACCTGCCCGCTGAACATGCAGTTCTTCCCGATCTTGGTGGAACCCGCCACCACGCCGCCCGCAGCGTAGTACGTGTTCTCGCCCACCTCCACGTTGTGCGCGATGTGGATGAGGTTGTCGAATTTGACACCCCTACGCAGGATCGTGCTGCCGAGCGTGGCGCGATCGATCGCGCAGTTGGCGCCGATCTCCACATCGTCTTCGATCACCACGTTGCCGATCTGCGGGATCTTGGCCCCGCCGTCAGGCCCCGTAGCGAAACGGAAGCCATCGCTGCCGATCACCGTGCCGCTGTGGATGATGCACTTCGCGCCCACTGTGCAATCGGAGTAGATCTTCACGCCTGCGAAGACCGTGGTGTTGTCGCCGATGGTGACATTGTCGCCGATATAGCACTGCGGATAGACCTTCACGTTGTTGCCCAGCTTCACGTTCTCGCCGATGAAGGCGAGCGCACCCACGTAGCAGTTGTCGCCAAGCTTCGCGTTCTCTGCGATCGCGGCCTGCGGAGAAACACCCTTCTTGTCGAGCTTGATCGTGTTGTACAGTTCCAACACCCTAGCAAAGGCCCCCTGTGCATCGGCCACACGTACCAGGGTCGTTTTCACAGGCCCTGTGAGCGCGAAGTCCTTGCCGATGATGACCACGCTCGCCGTGGTGTTGTACACGTACTGTGTGTAGGCCGGGTTCGCGAGGAAGGAGAGCGAGCCTGCGCCCCCCTCTTCGATCTTGGAGAGCTTATTAACGGTCGCGTTGGCGTCGCCTTCAACGGTGCCTTGCAGGAGTTGGGCGATCTGTGCAGCGGTGAATTGCATGGGGGTGCGAATGGAGGCGGCAAGTTAGATGCGGCCCGTGCGGGGTAGGCCGCTGGCGGGTGCGACCTTTGACAGCCCATGTCAGAACTCGATGTCCGCGAAAAGGTGAAACTGCTGCCGCACCAACCCGGTGTGTACCAGTTCTTCGACTTCAGCGGCCGCATCATCTACATCGGCAAGGCCAAGAGCCTGCGCCACCGGGTGGGCAGCTACTTCAACAAGCAGCGTTTCGAGACGGGCAAGACGGCCAAGCTGGTCGCGAACATCACCGACGTGAGGGTGATCCTGGTGGATACCGAGTTCGATGCGCTGCTGCTGGAGAACTCGTTGATCAAGCAGCATCAACCACGCTACAACGTGATGCTGAAGGACGACAAGAGCTATCCGTGGATCCGCATCCGCAACGAGCGCTTCCCGCGTGTGGAGGGCATGCGCAATCCGGTGGACGATGGCGCCGAGTACTACGGACCCTACGCCAGCGGCCGTGTGATGAAGACCGTGGTGGAGCTGGTGAACACCATGTACAAGTTGCGCAACTGCAACTACGAGCTGAGCGCGAAGAACGTGGAGCGCGGCAGGTACAAGCGCTGCCTGGAATACCACATGGGCAACTGCAAGGGGCCGTGTGAAGGACTACAGCCTGTGGAGGAATACGATGCCAACATCAGGCAGATCCGGCAGATCGTGCGCGGTCGCACACGTGGTGTGGCCAATTTGCTGAAGGAACAGATGCATGTGCATGCCGAAGCGCTGGAGTTCGAGAAGGCCGAAGTGCTTCGCCAGCGGATCGAACAGCTGGAACGCTACCAGGCGCGCAACACCATCGTGCATGCCGACATCGGCGACGTGGATGTGTTCGCACTGGCCAGCGATGCGGGCGGCGCCTGCGTGAACTACCTGCGCGTGATCGATGGCGCGGTGGTGCATGGCATTACCGTGGAACTGAAGCCGAAGTTGGAGGAGACCCAAGCGGAACTGTTGCAACTCGCGATCGCCGAATTACGCGAACGCTTCAAGAGCAATGCTCCCGAGGCGATCGTTCCGTTCGATCCGGAGATCGAGATACCCGAACTCACCTTCATCATACCGCAACGCGGCGACAAGAAAGCCCTGCTGGACCTGAGCGATCGTAACGCACGTTACTTCCTGCTGGACAAACGCAAGCAGGAACGGCTCGTGGATCCAGAGGCGGCCACCACCCGCGTGCTCGAGCAACTGAAGCAGGACTTGCGCCTCAACGAGTTGCCGCGCCACATCGAGTGCTTCGACAACAGCAACACGCAGGGCACCGACCCCGTGAGCGCCTGCGTGGTGTTCAAGGATGCCAAGCCCAGCAAGAGGGATTACCGCCACTTCAACATCCGCACGGTTGTAGGGTCAGATGATTTTGCGAGCATGGAAGAGGCCGTTGAACGCCGCTACTCCCGCCTGATCACCGAAGGGGAACCGTTGCCGCAGCTGGTGGTCATCGATGGCGGCAAGGGACAGTTGCACGCCGCCATGAATGTCTTCGATCGCTTGGGCCTGCGCGGCAAGGTGGCGCTCATCGGCATCGCGAAGCGCTTGGAGGAACTCTACTTTCCTGAGGATCCCGTGCCCTTGCACATCGACAAGCGCAGCAGCAGCTTGAAGGTGATCCAGCACATGCGCAACGAGGCGCACCGCTTTGGCATCACGCACCACCGTGGCAAACGCAGCAAGCGCATTGTGCGCACCGGCCTCGAAGCCATCGAGGGCATCGGACCCAGCACCGCCCAGAAACTGCTCACGCGATTCGGCTCTATCAAGGGGATCCGCGAGGCCATGCCGGAGGATGTGATCGCTGAAGTGGGCGCGAAGAAGGCGGAGGTGGTGTTGAGTGCGTTGGCCACAGCGCAATGAGAGCAACGGTCAACATCCTCCTCCCGTTCCTGAACGCGGCACCAACCCTCCACGCCGCGATCGCGAGCATCGCCGACCAAACATTTCTTGATTGGCAGTTGCTGATGATCGACAATACTTCCACCGATGAAAGCACTGGTGTCGCGCAACGCTGGGTCGAACGAGATGCCCGTATCCGGCTCGTGCACGAACCGACCATCGGCATTGCGCACGCGCTGACCAACGGAATTCAACAAGCGACCGCGCCACTGATCGCTCGCATGGACGCCGATGACATCGCACACCCGGAACGCCTCGCGCACCAAGTGGCGTACATGAACGACCACCCGGAGATCGGAGTACTGGGTACACGCGCGCGTTTCGAAACCACCGTGGCGCAAAGCAGCGGTATGGCTTGGTTCGTGAACTGGCAGAACGCGGTCCTGTCGCCGCACGACCACTACATCAAGCGCTTCGTGGATGCACCGCTCGCGCACCCCACTGTGATCTTCCGTCGTGAACTGGTTGTGAAGCATGGCGGCTACGACACCGGCCCGCTGCCCGAGGACCACGAACTGTGGCTGCGTTGGATGGATGCCGGTGTGCGTTTCGCGAAGCTGCCGGAAGAACTGCTCACTTGGAACGACCACGCTCACCGCCTCAGTCGCACGCACGCGAACTACAGTGTCGATGCCTTCTTCACCACCAAAGCGAAGTGGTTGGCGAAATGGATGCAACGGAAGCTCCACAACAGGCCCGTGATCATCGCAGGTACTAGCGCACTCTGCCGGGGTCGCGCTGCGAAACTCGAAGCGCAGGGCATCGTGGTGACCGCGTTCACCGATGTGAAGCAGCGCGAAGTGCCGGGCTACGCGTTCATCGCACACGATCAACTACCCCCTGCCGGAGAAGCCTTCATCGTGTCCTTCATCAGTCAGCGCGGTACAGGTGATCGCATAGCCGAGTATCTCCTCTCGCGCGGACTTGTGGAAGGGGAGGACTTCATCCTTGCGGCTTAGGCAACGCCTACCTTTCATGCGATGGGAATGATAGCGACAACCACGGCGAAGGCGCCCCTTTCAATGCGCGCATTGCGCACCCACTTCGACAGCGGTGCCGTGCGGTCGTACGCCGCCCGTCGTGCTGCGCTGAAGGCACTGAAGTCTTCGATCCACAAGCATGAAGAGGAACTGCTCGCGGCCATGCACACCGATATGCGCAAGCCGCGCTTCGAGGCGTACATGAGCGAGATCGGTCTGGTCCTCGGTACCATTGATCATGCGCTGGAGCACTTGAAGGAGTGGATGAAGCCCACTGCCGTTCACACGCCGCTCGCGATCCAGGTCGCACAGAGCACGGTGTACATGGAACCGCTCGGCGTGGTGCTCATCATAGGGCCGTGGAACTATCCCGCGTTGCTCCTGCTCTCGCCGCTCGTTGGTGCTATTGCAGCAGGGAACTGCGCGGTGCTCAAACCCAGCGAGGACGCACCCGCTACTGCGACGGTGGTCGAGCGGATCGTACGCGAAGCGTTCGCCCGGGAGCATATTGCTGTTGTGCACGGCCACGGCGGCGAAGTGGTTCCGCAGCTGATGCAGGACTTCCGCTTTGATCATGTCTTCTTCACTGGTAGCCCGGCGGTGGGAAGGAAGGTGATGGCACTGGCCGCAGAGAGGCTCGTGCCCGTTACGCTCGAACTCGGCGGCAAGTGCCCTGCGATCGTGGACCGCACAGCCGATGTGAAGGCCGCTGCACGGCGCATTGCCTGGAGCAAGTACTTCAACGCCGGGCAAACCTGCATCGCCACCGATCACGCACTGGTGCACGCAGATGTAATGGACGAGTTCCTCACCGCGTTCGCCAAATACGTTAAGCGTTTCTACGGCGAGGATCCGCAGCAGAGCCCGGATTATGCGCGCATGATCCACGCACGGCGTTTCGATGCGGTGAAGGGATATCTGGATCAGGGCACTGTACATCTCGGCGGTCAACATGATGTGAGCGATCGCTACATAGCACCCACCGTGCTCACGAACGTGTCGTTGGAAAGCCCGGTGATGAGCGAAGAGATCTTCGGACCTGTGCTGCCGGTGATCGCGTGGAACGAATGCGAGGAGGTGATCACGATCACGCAACGCAACCCGCATCCGTTGGCAGCCTACATCTTCAGCAGCGACCACAAGGCGCAACAGTTCTTCCGCGAGCGCATCGCCTTCGGCGGGGGCTGCATCAACCATTGCATGTTGCAGTTCGGTCCGCACGCACTACCGTTCGGTGGTGTGGGCAGCAGCGGCATGGGGCGCTATCACAGCTACGACAGCTTCGCGCTCTTCAGCAACCGAAAGGGTATGGTGCATGCCAGCACCTTGATCGACCCTGCCGTGCAATACCCGCCATACACCAAGTTCAAGGAGAAGGTGCTGAGGAGGATGTTGTAGCGCTCACCCCAACACCCGCTCGGCGCGTTTGGGTCGAAGGCTGTCGCGTATCAGCGTAAGGTGCTGATCATCACATTCGAGCGTGGCAGTGGCTTGTGCGGCCAATCGAGTTACCCAGTGCTTTTGCTCAGTTATCCCGGCGCGCGCGCAGAACTCCACCACATGTTTCAAGTGGTGCTCTGCGGTGGTGGCCGCGTCGGGGCCGAAGAAGTCCCAGTGGAAACGGAGCAGTGCCATGTGATCGCCGCCGCTAATTTGCGAACGATGGACGCGTTGCTGCTATTCCTCATCGCCACAGTGGCGAGCTTCATCGGCTCGGTGCAAGCCGGCCTGGTGAACACCGCCGTGTTGGCGCACACCATACAACGTGGTCCGCAGGCCGGTAGGCGCATGGCGGTCGGCGGCGCCATACCTGAATTCATTTATGCGGCTGTAGCCTTCGAGTTCGCTTCGCTGGTGGTGCGCTGGCTCGGGTTGGATCCCGCTGGCATCGGTTTGGTCGTGGGCTGCGTGCTCATCGGCATCGGCCTCTACTTCACGCTGGTGTTCAAACCCCGCTTCGAGGTGGATGAGGTACTGATCAAGGCGAGCGGCGTGCGCAAGGGTCTGGTGCTCGGTCTGCTCAACCCACAACTGCTCTTGTTCTGGTGCGGCGTGAAGTTGTCGCTCTCCTCTTTCGGTGTGGACGAAGAGGGCTGGTTGGAATTGCTGGCGTTCGCGCTGGGCGCCTTCTTCGGTGCGCTCGTGCTCTTGCTGCAATTGGTCAAGCTGGGTCGCAAGGCCGTGGAGAAGTTGAAGCCGAGCACCCTGCGCTGGATGTTCCGTGCGGTGGGGATCCTGCTGATCCTTAGTGGCGTAGTGGGCATCATACGAACACGCCAGCCAGTCGACGCAGCACCCCCAGCCTCCAGCCGAAGTGCGCCTCACACCGCACCACCAGCGCATGCAACGTTGTGGGCTCGTGGCCGCTGCGTTGCATTTCCCTGCTGATGGGTCCCAGACGGCGCACGTGCCGCAGCAATTCGCGCCAGCACATGAAGATGGTGTATGCGGGGTCGTAGATGTGTCCCGGCTCGCTGCTCACTCCATTGAGTTCGATGATCTCGAAACGACCGGCGCGCAATGCGGCCTCGGTCGTCGCCCGCACATCCATACGTCCGTAGTAGATGCCTTGTGTGTGCGACAGCAGCTCATGTACGGCCGCACGCAGTTCATCCGTCGCAAGGTGGTTGGCATCATGGAAGACAGTGCCTCGACAATGATTGCCGATGGGCTCCACCATGACGACCTCCTCCTTTGCGGGCACGCTGCTCAAGCGATCGGTCTGCGAGGCGCGCAGCCGGGGAAGCTGCTTACGCCCGCGCCAAGTGAGCGCGAGCAACTGTTCCATTGTGCGCGTGCCATCGCCCGTTACGGTGAGGAATCGCTTACCACAGATCGAGAGCAGTTCGGTGTTGCCAGTGCGGGGATCCCGCGCGAACATCAACCCGTATTCCGCGTTGCCCACGGCAAGCGCTTGCATGAGCAACGTTTCGGGCTGGTCCGCCAACGCGATCACGAGCGCCGCTTCATCGTTGATGTGCAACACACCTTCGCCGCGCTCGCCCACGTCGGGTTTCACGATCAACGGGAAAGCAATATCGGCTTTGTGCTGCATTGCAACCACCTCTTCTTTTGGTGTGAACGTGCGCACTTTGCGCGTCGTGGGGTAGCTGTCCGTTGGCAGCAGCTGGTAGATCGCAGACTTGCTCTCACCGAAGAAGCCACCCATGTCTATGGCCGGGTTCACATTGCTGAAGAACACCGCGCGCCCTTGGCGGATTGCCTGGTAGAAATAGAACGGCCACACCGGCAGGTAGATCAGCTGCCACGGCCAGTACTCATGGTTCAAGCGGTCCAACAGCCTGCGCCACATGCGATCAACGCAAAGGGATCAGTGGGCGCGGTGGTTGCGCGTGCTGGCCGCCACGCCGAGGTGCTCCGGAAATGTTACATGCGGCAGCTCTTGCTCCAATGCGATGCGCACCATGGCGAGGTGATGCACGCCATGGTCCGCGAGGTAGGCGAGCTCGCGTTTCAACGTGGTGCGTTGCACGGTGTAGCTCGGCATGCCGGGCAGCTCGCTCTCCATCACCAGATCGCGATCGTCGCCGAGCGCGTTCAACAGGCTCATGCTGCGGACAGCGCTGGCGCGCGCGCTGATCACCTCGCTCTCGATCAGCAGATCGCGTTTGCGCCGGTCATAACTGAAGCTGGGCTCATCCACGGTGGTGAGCAAGCAGGTGTAGAACTCCAGGATGTGGCGGAAGTGCTGGCCCACGCTGCTGCCGAAGAGCAATTTGCTCGGCTTCGCGAGTTCCGCATCGGTGAGCTGGTGCAGGAGCGCGTCGACCTTCTCCAGTACGGATGTGTTGTAAGAGATCAGGTCGTTCATCTGCGTGCGTTGTGCCAAAGGTGATGGTTGCTGTTCACTCTTTGGCAACACCACGGAAACGTTGGATGAAGTGCATGGCGATTCCACGATCGCGCGCGAGTACCCAGGCAGAAGCACCGGCCACCACCATGGCGAGCGTGAAGAGCAGGCCACCATCGCCCTGCACCTCGATACCGATAACGCCCAGGTGCGTGCCGATCGCGCCCAGCATGGTGCCAAGCGCGAGCAGCGCACCTGCCCATGCGAACGCCGGCCATAGGAGCAAGAGCGCTGCGAACAGCTCCACCACACCACTTGCGATACGACCCGCTGGTTCCGCGCCGATCGCGCTGAAGATGTAGACCGATTCCGGCGAGCCCGAGAACTTGAACCAGAGGGTTTGCAGCAGGATGATCGAGGCCACAACGTTTGGCAGCCAGTGGAAGAGAACACGGTAGTTCATGGATCGCGCGTTGATCACTTGCTGTGCTTGAAGGCCGCCCAATGGCGGTCGGCATCGCGGTGGAGCGACGCTTCGTTCTTGTTCCACGTGGTGAGCGTGTTGCTGAAGAAGGCGTTGTAGAAGAGGAAGACCTTGCCGCTGATGATCTTGAAGGTCTCGGGATCCACCTCTACCTTCTCGTTGTTCGCGCCCAGCGCATATGCACACCAGCCACCGTACATGGGCAGGTAGCGATCGGGGTCCTTCAGGAAGAGATCGCGATTGGCCGCAATGGCAAAGCGAAAGGTGGCGCCTTTGTAAACCGTGCTTATCGCGGAGCTGCCCTTCACCGCCTTCTTCTGCACCGTGTATGCAACCGGATCGTAGCCTTCAACCCAAAGGCCCTTGCCATCCACGTTGAAGTAGGGCTTGGTCTGTTGTGCGTGCGAGAACAACGGGACCAGTACAAGGAGAGCGATCGTGAGATGCTGCATGCGATGAGGTAATGAACGCGACGGTGGTATGCTGGCGCCAGAATTCCTGACAAACGCGCCCCGGGCCGCGTTGTAACCCCGGCCTATATTCGTCGCACAGAGCTGAACGCATGAACAAAGTGGTGGCCAACGCCGATGTGGCGCTCGACGGGCTGAAGGACAGCATGACCGTGATGGTCGGCGGATTCGGGCTGTGCGGGATCCCCGAGAACAGCATTGCTGCGCTAGTGCGCCGCGGCGTGAAAGGGCTCACTTGCATAAGTAACAACGCCGGTGTGGACGACTTCGGCCTAGGCTTGTTGTTGCAGACGCGGCAGATCAAGAAGATGATCAGCAGCTACGTGGGCGAGAACGCGGAGTTCGAGCGGCAGATGCTGAGCGGTGAACTGGAAGTGGACCTGATCCCGCAAGGTTCGCTCGCCGAGCGCTGCCGCGCCGGTGGTGCTGGCATACCCGCGTTCTTCACACCTGCCGGCTACGGTACCGAAGTGGGCGAAGGGAAGGAGGTGCGTGAGTTCGACGGCAAAATGCACATCCTGGAGAGCTGGCTGCGCGCCGACTTCGCGCTGGTGAAAGCATGGAAGGGCGACCGCTTCGGCAATCTGGTATACAAGCGCACGGCGCGCAACTTCAACCCGATGATGGCCATGGCTGGCAAGATCACCGTGGCGGAAGTGGAAGAACTCGTGGAGCCCGGCGCGCTCGACCCGGACGAGATCCACACACCGGGGATCTTCGTGCAGCGGATCTTTCAAGGAGCGCACTACGAGAAGCGGATCGAGCAGCGCACGGTGCGCAAGCGCAGTTGATGGATCATGGCGAGCACCCGCGCTGAGCGTTGGTTGTTCGCGGGGCTCACGCTCGCGGTCTTCGCCTATATCACTGTGCGCGCCGCGTTGGTCCCGCTCGTCCACGATGAGGCCACATCCTTCCTCGCCTATGCGCAAAGCGGCACTTTCCTGCCGTTCCGGTCCATGTGGGATGCGAACAACCACTACTTCAACAGTGCGCTCGGTTGCTTGGGCTACAAGCTTTTTGGCCTGCACCTACTGGCACTGCGCTGGGGCAGCGTGCTTTCCTATCTGCTCTTTGCATGGAGCGCGTGGCGGATCGGGCAACATGTTCAGCATGTGGTGGTGCGCTGGTGCATGTGGGCTGCGTTGCTCTTGTGCCCTTTCATGTTAGACTTCTTCTCGCTGTTCCGGGGCTATGGACCTGCAATGGCCTTTCTGCTGTTCGCGCTTCAAGCGTTGTTGCGGTACATGGAGCACGGCGAACGCAAGCAGTTGCACGCGGCGCTTACTGGCATGGCTGTCGGGAACGGCTTCCTGCTTGCGCTGGTTCCACTGTGGGCACTCGTGCTCGCTGTCTTGTTCGTTGCTGGGGCTAGACACCGCGGACATTGGATCGCGAGCACCTTGTTCGGTCTCTTGCCGCTGATCGGGGCGGCCGGGCTGGCCTTCTTCATGTCGCACATGGGCTTGCTGTACCAAGGTGGCACCACGGGCTTCATGGAGGTCACTGCGCTCACTTTGCTGTGGCGCATGTTCGGTTCGCCGGATATGCTGCTCGTTACCGGCGTGGTGATCTTCGTTCTCGCAGTTTGCATGGCGTCGCTTTGGTCTGCATGGCGGCAACGCGTGTGGCGATCCCCCGCCTTGATCGTGGTGCTGTTGCTCGTGGGTGAAAGCGTGGGCCGCATCATTGCCGCGAACACATTGGGCATCAACTATGGCGAGGACCGCACCGCGTTGCACACGTTGCTGCTCGCCGTGCTCGCCATTGCACTTTCTGCCGACGCGTTGAACCGTTCCCGCCCAGTTGCTTGGTTGCTCGCGTTGCCACTGCTCGTTCTGCCCGCGCGAAGCATAGCGAAGATGAACTTGGACCACACCGTACTGTGGCCGGAGCAGTCGATCCCCGATCGGTTCGTGCAAGCTGTGAAGTCGCTTCAGCTCCGATCACCGCGTCCATTGATCGTTGGAACTCACCGGCACGCCGGGCTTCCGTGGAGTTTGCAATGCCGAATGCTCGGCATGGAGAGCGACGCAAATGCGGCGGATTGGCCGAATGGATCACACGATGTGCGGATCACCGACCGGCGCTATCCGCACGCGAACATGAAGGGCTATGCCGTGTTGGACAGTGTGCCCGGCTGTGGCATGTATTTGCTCGTGCGCGAACCCCCACTTGCGACATCGGTGTTGCTGGACACCACCTTCGCCCTTCCGACAGATACCGCCGACCTCCTGGACTCCATGTCGATCCTTGTTCCAGCCTTGCGGACCAAGGAACTATTCGTGGAATTGGATGGGGAATTGTTCATGGAGCGTGGTGGCCCCGACGCGCAGTTGATGGTCACGGTGCTCGATCCTCTCGGAACGCCGCTCCACACCGATATCGTTCTCCTATCGACGCGGCGCCGGAACTGGAATGGCGAAGGATTTCGCACCGTCAGACTCGTGCCGCAACACGCTTCGGCCCACCGCATAGTGATCAGGTTGTGGGATCCGCAAGGTGCTCAAGGCCACATCGAACAAGGCCACGTTGTGGTGCGTGCCGTGGGGCCGTAAAGTCAGGCGCGCTACTTCGCATCTTCGCACGGCACATCAACCAACCCATGGCACTTACCAAGGAGCAAATGGCCAAGCGCATCGCACAGGAATTGCGCGATGGCTATTACGTGAACCTCGGCATCGGCATTCCCACCTTGGTGGCCAACTATATTCCCGAGGGCATGAACGTGGTGTTGCAGAGCGAGAACGGGATCCTGGGCATGGGCCCCTTCCCGTTCGAGGGTGATGAGGATGCAGACTTGATCAACGCGGGTAAACAAACGGTGACGCTCCTTGGCGGCAGCAGCATATTCGATAGTGCCACCAGCTTCGCGATGATCCGCGGCCAACATGTGCAGCTCACCGTGCTCGGCGCTATGGAAGTGAGCGATAGCGGCGACATCGCCAACTGGAAGATACCCGGCAAAATGGTGAAGGGCATGGGCGGCGCAATGGACCTGGTGGCCAGCGCCGACAACATCATCGTATGCATGTTGCACACCAACAAGGCAGGCGAGAGCAAGTTGCTGAAGCAGTGCACACTGCCGCTCACCGGTGTGGGTTGCGTGAAGAAGATCGTGAGCGACCTCGGCGTGTTCGATGTTACGCCCGATGGTTTTCAACTGCTCGAACGCGCACCGGGCGTGAGCGTGGAAGAGATCCAGGCCAAAACGGAAGGAAGGTTGTTGGTGGTGGGGGAAATACCGGAGATGGATCTGTAAGGCGATAATGCGCCTCATCCGTCGAACAATTCAGGCGCCCTTTTCCGCCTGTTCGACACAGGATCAACTGCATGCGTAACGGGAACCCGTTGATAGCTGCGCCGCTCAAGCGTATAATTCTCACCGCCCTATGCCTAGGGCTTTTCGCGTATGCGACCGTTCGCGCCTTCGTGGTCTCCTTCACCTACGACGAAGCATACACTTTCATGGAGCATGTGCTCAAGAACGTGTTCTACCAGAGCACCCATGACAAAATGGGAGGCAACCATCATCTGCTCAATGTCTGGTCCATGTGGCTGTGCCATGCGTTGTTCGGAGACAGTGAATTGGCCTTGCGACTACCCAACCTCCTGGCTTACGCCGGATACCTCTATGCCACCGCACGGATCGCCCTGCTCGCCCGCAGTGCAATGTTGGCCATCGGGTGTTTCCTTCTGCTCAATTTCCACCCTTATCTCATCGATTTCTTCTCGTTAGCACGCGGTTACGGTCTCGCGAATGCGTTCCTGATGCTCAGCCTCTGGCAGGTATGCCGCTACTTGGGCGAGGGCGAACGATCGGTCAGATTGTTCCTAGCCACGGCTTTTGCTTCGCTTGCGGCCATGGCCCACGTGATCATGGTGAATTATCTGCTGGCATTCATCGGCGCCTCCGCAGTGATGCTTCTCCTGCGTGCTCGTAGAGCCGGGTTTTCCGCCATTCGGGTTGAGGTTCTCGGCCTCCTTGGCATCGCGACCCTCTGCCTAACGATCATTCTGCCCAATGCAATTGGTTTGTTCCGGGGTGGTTCGCTCAACTTCGGATGCAGCGATTGGTGGACCTGCACCATGCTCAAGCTTGCGGAGATGGTGGTTTACCACGTGCCATACAAGAAGGCCCCATTGGTGATCATGGAGAAGGCGCTGTGGTGGGCGCTCGGCACATGTGCGGTCACGGTGCTGTTGGTGCAACGCGACAAACAATGGAAGACTTTGCGAATTCTCGGCTTCGCGTTCATC
>JBKJPT010000027.1:0-3999 GCA_046595075.1 Flavobacteriales bacterium | reverse complement strand
TGTCCTTGTCAAAGATCGCGTTGAGAGCAAACCACGTAGGCTGAGTTGTTCCCTGGGGCCTCCAAGTTCATCTATTTCAAACAAGTTCAGTTCGCTGGCCCCTCGGAACAACTCAGCCTTCCGCCCTTCGGTATTGGGCTGTTAAGGGGCCGGTCAACCGCGCTTCGCGCGGTCCTCCTTCACCCTGCTCAACCTTTAGCCTATGCAGGGTCTTCGTTTCGCGACCCTCCGCTTTCTGTCAACGCATCCGCTCGCTCCCCGAGCACTACCCCACCGCTACCTTTCCCGCATGTGCCATTCCGCCCAACCACAGATCGAGTTCGCTGTCCAGTGCTGGCACAACCGGCGTGTGATGGGAGAGATCTTCGGGCGCAAGCCCACCAACGCGGCACATTGAGCACGTGGCCTAATGCGGCCACGGTTGCAACTGGTATTCCAGCGCCCACACCCAATTGCTGTCTTCCGCTTGCACGCGGTATTCGATCGCCTGCGCCATGCGGCTCCACTTGCGGTCCACCACGGCGTAGCGCTTCTTGTGGTACTCCACTGCATCGCCCACACCATAGCGGGCCATCTGTTGCAGTCCGGACTTTAGTTCTTCCAGGGAGGCGAACGCCAACCCGTGGCCATCGCCATCCACGTGTGCCAGATCGTAGCACTGGCCCTGTTCATGCACGGCGGTTATCACATACCACTGCCCGTGGTAGCACACCTTCGTTCGCACATGGAACATCTCCTTCGGTAGTTCCTTCCCCGCACTCCAGTCTCCCATCGTTCTCCTGCACGACAGAATAGTTGTCGATCGGCGTTCGATAAGATATGCGCTAGCAGCACCCTGCGGTGGCCCGTAAGAACTGCGCCTATTAGCTTGGTCGTGATCTCGAGCCGCAAGAAGTTCAACACCTATCGCTTCGCGGACAAAGGAGCAGGTGATAGACTTGCTAGCGCGTGACGACGGTGAGCGTGGGGGTGAGGCTATGTGCATTCGGCCATTCCAATATCCATGTCGCAAAGCGCTCCCATGCTCGGCACACCGGAACACGCGCGCGTTGGCAGGTGTTCGGAAAGCAGCTATCCGGTGTCTCACAAATGATGGCGAACCAGCATGGGTGGAGTCAAACCCAAAGTGATCACGGATCGACGGAAATGCCATCTTGCACGCGATACAACCACCATGCGCCACATCCTCTTCCTCTTCGCCCTGCTACCCGCGCTCGCCAGCGCCCAGAACTGGAATGCCGTCACCAACGAGTTCCGCGTGAACCAGAACGTGCCCATTGAACAGCAGCAGCCGCAGTTGGCCATGGGCCCCAGTGACGACTACGTGGTGGTGTGGAAGAGCTGGATGCAGGATGATAACACGGCTAGCATCTACTTCCGCCGCTACAACAGCGCGCACATCGCCATCAGCAATGAACTGCTGGTAGCAACCGGCAGCAATTACCAGGAGCAGTACAGAGTGAAGGTCATCTACTGGAGCGCCGGTCGCTTCATCATCGCCTGGAACACGTTCGCGGGGCTCTACATGCGTGTGCTGGAGGCCGACAACACGCTGGGCCCCATCGTGGACCTGCAAGGCGGCGTGGAATGGGACATCGCCATCCGCGGCAATACGCTGGCCCTGCTGTACGGCAGTGGCACTGCGGAGCTGTTCGTGCGCGGCTACGACCTGGGCACCAACGCCTTCCTCGGCCCTGCCGTGCTGGCCACGGAGAACGCGGCCGACGATTACGAACTACCCAACATCCGCTTCCGGAACGACGGAAGTCTCGTCGCCATCTACGCGCGCGGCTACCCCAGCCGCATCTACCGCAAGACCTTCGACAGCGACTTCCTCGCGCAGATCAACGAGACCACCGTGTTCGACCTGCCCGCCAGTTCGCTCACCACCATCGATGTGTCCACCAACGCCAGCGACGAGATCCTCATCAGTACGCACTGGGGCGTGAACGGCACCGATGTGTTCAAGGTGTGGATCCTGGACAGCAATGGCGCACCGCTGCTCAGCAACCTCACCACCTACAGCAGCAGCTATGCCTACTACAGCAGCGAGTGCGCGCTGTTCGACAACGGCGACTTCGTGACCGTGATGGGCACCTGGACCAGCTTGAACGACACCGAGAACTACAACGTGCGCGGCTTCTATGCAAGCAACTACAACTTCCAGAACAGTGGTGTACAGGTGCTCAACACCACCATTGCGGGCGAGCAGGTCTATCCGGCAGTGGAGAAACGCGCCGATGGAGGTTTCGTGGTGGTGTGGCAGGGCAACGGCTTCCAAGGTGATACGCAGGGCATCAATGCGCGGGTGTGGAGCGGCGTGAGCTTCCCCGGTGTGCAAGCGGGCAGTAACAGCGCCACCGTGGTGAACGAGACCGGCACCACCGGCGTGGTGGAACTGCGCCTGGGCACGCAGCCCACCGGCAATGTGGTGGTGGACCTCACCGTGAACGATGCCACCGAAGCCAGCATCGATGTGGCGCAGATCACCTTCACCACCAGCAACTGGAACGTGCCGCAGAACGTGACCGTGACGGGGCTCGATGATCCGCTCGACGATGGCGACATCACCTTCTCATTGGTGGCCACCATGAACGCGGCCACTGCGGATCCCGCTTACGCTGCCATGGGTCCGGAGAACTTCTCCATCACCAACCGCGATGACGATGCTGTCTTTGCCCTGCCTTTCCCGCAGCCCTTCTGCCGCGATATCGGCATGGCCGCGGTGAACGTGATCGTTACCAACGCGGGCGTGCCCGTAGGCAGTCCCGTCGTCAGTAGCAGCGACCAAGCCGTGGTGGACGATGCAGACATCACGGTGCAGCAATTGAACGCCACCACCTTCGCCATCAGCATAAGCAACCTGCTGGACAATAGCCCCGGAACAGCAGCCATCACGCTCACCGTAACCGATGCGTACTTCAGCTACAGTTCCGGTTTCGGAGTTACCACTCTTGGTGCCGTGCCGGTGATCACGCAGGATGGCGCGGAGCTTACGGTGAACCCTGCTGGCGTCAGCTACCAATGGTACCTCGATGGCGCATTCCTCCCCGGCGGCACGCAGCAGAGTTGGACCGCCACCGGGAACGGCACCTATACCGTGCTGGTGGTGGATGCCGATGGCTGCTACATCAACTCGGGGGACTACGCCTACACCACCACTGGTGTGAACACCACGCAACTGGAAGACTTCCGCGCAGGCCCGCTCACCGATGTGCTCCCGCTCTTCGCACCGCAGGCCGGTGTGCTACGCGTGCTCGATGCCGGTGGCCGCGAGGTGTCCACCGTGCGCGCCGTAGCCGGACAGCAATGGATACCGTTGCGGGGTCTTGCACCGGGTGTGTACACGGTGCTGCTGAACGGAGCGAGCGCGAGGGTGGTGAAGGAGTAGGGGCGATCTGTCGTCCAAACCGGCAATGCGGAGAGGTGTAGCATTACCCGGGAAGCAGGGTGTCTTGTACTCACTCAAGCTCTAGAGTTGCACCGCCGTTGAGGACATGCTTCCTTGTCGGAGATGGATCACTGAAGAGAACTGGGCCGGGCCGGGGGTGAACCGATCACTAAGGAAGGGTACAAGCCCTGCGAGACTTATGGGTACACCCGGCCTTCTCGGGTCCGTGGCGCGAATAGCATTCCAGGCGTAACGGGCCCTGAGCAACCATGGATACACAGGGTCCCGCCGCTGTTGCGGCTGAAACGGAGACCCTGCGCGAGTCAAAGAAAGTGATCGTGAAGCGCACGTTGCGGCACTTCGGCTACCCGCCGGATATGCAGAAGCTGGCGACCGAGCTGGTGTTGAAGCAGGCGGAGATGTTGGCAAGAGAGTTCAGTGGGGGTGAATGAGATGGGCGCCGTGCTAATTCGCGTGAGCGCCCCCACCGCGCTGTTCCGCTGTGCAGCTCCGTTTCAGCGAAGCCCGGCTAACGCGCTAATTGATGTGCAACCGCTTGTTGGGTGGCAAGCTGCGGCCACTTCTCTCGCTGAAGTCCTCCAGATCGC
>JBKJPT010000221.1:0-29459 GCA_046595075.1 Flavobacteriales bacterium | reverse complement strand
GCGAACACTGTCGGCCGTGAAGCGGTGGTAGCGACCATTGGCCTCATGCTCCCAGGTCAGCGGCAAGCGCCTGCCTTCCTGCGTGGCGGTGAAGCAACTACTCAGGTCCTGACCAGTGGCGTCGTCGCTGCTGTACACGCCCACCACCAGCTGTTGCCAGGTGAGGTCGGTGGTGCTCAGCGAGCGCATGTCGCTCACCTTCACGTCCACGTGCTGCGCGAAGGTGGTCACCTGGAAGCGGAAGGTCTCCAGCCCCTCGGGCACCTCGATCAACTTGCCCAAGGCGAACTCCACGGTGTAGGTCTTGTCCTGCTCCAAGCGCTCGGCGGGCACGAAGGCGATGGTGCGCTCATCCTGCCACTGCGCGCTGCCCTTCACGTCGGGATCCAGATCGAAGAGCTCCTGGATCGCGGCCTGCGTGGTGTCGCGCCAGCGCTGATCGGCGCCGATGTGCACCAGGATCGGAGATCGCGCACTGATGTGCCCGGTGGTGAAGGCGGGGATGTAGGGCGCGAATGCAGCATCGGGTTCAATGTGCGCATCGCGCGAACGACAACCGGCGAATACCAGCGTGCAGGATAGGGCAAGGCCTAGCGCACGCGCAGAGCGGGGCAGTGGGGGCATGGTGCGGGAAAAGTTGGTGGAAGGTAGCGGTCCCTAGCAGGTGAGCTTGGCCGCTGTTGCCGCATGCAACGTATCGGGTGAAAAGGCTATTGTGAGCGGGGTAAAATTTCGTTGCGGGATATGGCTAAGGTCACAATATCCCCGACGTGGGAGGACTCAATCTCGAGGCCGCGTTAGAGAACCCTGCGGCACCAAGACGATCTGGACTGGTTCAACACGGCGCACCATTGCCACCACAGTAACCGAACTCCTCATCAACATCGCCCTTACGCCTTCACCCGCGAACCCTTCCCGTTCCTTTCCTTCTCATCGATCGGCTTCCTCACCACGATCTTCCCATCGAAGACATCGATCACCTGTTCGATTCCGGTCTCCAAGGTGCCCGCGATGATCTGGCGGCTCAGTTCGTTGAGCAGTTCCTTCTGGATCATGCGCTTGATGGGCCGCGCGCCGAACTGCGGATCGAAGCCGGTCTGGCAGATGTGCTCGATGAGCTCCTCGCTCGGCACAAGGTGGATGTCCTTCTCGGTGAGCTTCTGCATCAGCATGTGCAGTTGAAGCTTCACGATCTCGCGCACATCCTTTTGCCCGAGCGGACGGAACATGATCACCTCATCGACGCGGTTGAGGAACTCCGGCCGCACCGTCTTGCGCAGCAGGTCCATCACTTCGCCCTCGGTCTTCTCCATCACTTCTTCAATGTCCTTGTCCTTCAAGTTCTCGAAGTTCTCCTGGATGATGTGCGAGCCGATGTTGCTCGTCATGATGATTATGGTGTTCTTGAAGTTCACCACGCGACCCTTGTTGTCCGTGAGACGCCCATCGTCGAGCACTTGCAGTAGGATATTCCAAACGTCGGGGTGGGCCTTCTCGATCTCGTCCAGCAGCACCACGCTGTATGGCTTGCGGCGCACGGCCTCGGTGAGTTGGCCACCTTCGTCGTAGCCCACATATCCAGGAGGCGCACCCACGAGGCGGCTCACGCTGTGGCGTTCCTGGTACTCGCTCATGTCTATCCGCGTCATCGCGTGCTCATCGTTGAAGAGCGTTTCGCTCAGAGCCTTGGCCAGTTCGGTCTTGCCCACGCCGGTCGTGCCCAAGAAGATGAAGGAACCAATTGGGCGCTTGTCATCGCCCATACCCGCACGGTTGCGGCGCACGGCATCGGACACGGCATGCACAGCTTCGTTCTGGCCGATCACACGACGGTGCAGTTCATCCTCCAGGTGCAGGAGCTTGGTGCGCTCGGCCTCCATCATCCGCGTGACCGGGATACCAGTCCAGCGGCTCACCACACCGGCGATCTCCTCCACGTCCACTTCCTCCTTTATCATCTTGCTTTCGCTCTGTACCAGGATCAGTTCGCTCTTCGCATCGGCGAGTTCCTTTTCTGTTTCCTGTATGCGGCCGTAGCGGATCTCGGCCACCTTGCCGAAATCCCCTTCACGTTCGGCCTGCGCCGCGTCGAACTTGTATTGTTCGATGCGGTCCTTGGCGCTGTTGATGCGGTCCACCAACGCGCGCTCACTTTCCCAGCGGGCCTTTAGACCATCGCGCGTGCCGTTGAGGTCGGCGAGCTCACGGTTCAGCTCGTCCAATTTGGTGTGGTCGTTCTCCCGCTTGATCGCTTCGCGCTCGATCTCCAGTTGCATCACGCGCCGGTCGATCTCGTCCAGCTCCTCTGGCTTGGAGTTGATCTCCATGCGCAATTTGCTGGCGGCCTCGTCTATCAGGTCGATGGCCTTGTCCGGCAGGAAACGATCCGCGATGTAACGCGTGCTGAGTTCCACAGCGGCGATTATCGCGGCATCCTTGATCAGCACTTTGTGGTGGCTCTCGTACTTCTCCTTCAACCCGCGCAGAATGCTTATCGCATCTTCACGCGAGGGTTCGTCCACCATCACTTTTTGGAAGCGGCGTTCCAAGGCCTTGTCCTTCTCGAAATACTTCTGGTATTCGTTGAGCGTGGTGGCACCGATCGCGCGCAACTCGCCGCGCGCAAGTGCAGGTTTCAAGATGTTCGCGGCGTCCATGGCACCGTCGCCACCGCCAGCGCCCACGAGCGTGTGGATCTCGTCGATGAAGAGGATGATGTTGCCCTCGGCTGCTATCACCTCCTTCACCACGGCCTTCAGACGCTCTTCGAATTCGCCCTTGTACTTGGCACCGGCAATAAGAGCACCCATATCCAAGCTGAAGACCTGCTTGGTCTTTAGGTCCTCAGGTATGTCGCCGGTCACCAAGCGTTGCGCAATGCCTTCGGCGATGGCCGTTTTGCCTACCCCGGGTTCGCCAATGAGGATCGGGTTGTTCTTTGTTCTGCGGCTGAGGATCTGCAGCACGCGGCGGATCTCCTCATCGCGGCCGATCACTGGATCCAGCTTGTTCGCCTTAGCGAGTTGATTGAGGTTCTTCGCGTACTTGTTCAGCGCATTGTAGGTCTCCTCCTGGCCTTGGCTGGTGACCCGCGATCCTTTGCGCAGTTCCTTGATCGCGGCTACAAGGTCCTTGCGTGTGACGCCATTGTCCTTCAGCAGTTGCGAAACCGTATCCCCGCTGTCCAAAATGCCGATCAGCAAGTGCTCTACGCTCGCATACTCATCACCGAACTCATTTAGCGCGGCAAGTGCTTTGGTGAGCGTTGTGCTGCTGTTGCGGCTCAGTGTTATCTGCGCACCGCTCGCTTTCGGATAGGTGCCCACGATCCTGTCCAACGCTTGTTGCACCACGGGCAGGTTCACGTTCAGTTTCTTCAGCAGGAAGGGCGCAACGTCGGCATCCACTTCGAGAATGCCCTTGAGCAGGTGACCGTTCTCCAGCACTTGTTGGCCATTGCCGCTGGCTATGGTGTGCGCCTGTTGGATGGCTTGCTGCGAACGGGTGGTGAATTGGTTCAGATCCATGTCGGGCAGGCATCAGGCCTGTTGGGTTGTATCGTGTTCTTACTTCTGGAATTCCGCATCGCGTGCCGCTCAATGATCGCACCGTGAAGGTAGAGCGGTAGATGTGGCAGTTGCGCGTGGCTAGGAACGCCAGAAGGACGAACATCATGGTCCACAACTGAAGGAATGGCCGATGTGAGGGAACCCAAGCAGCGGAACACCGCCTGAACCTATCTTCATCCGGTAGTATGCTACGCTCCCTCTTTTTCATATCGCTGTTGGCGAGTGCTGTTCTGTCCAACGCGCAGAACCATTGGGCCACGCGCGTGGGTGCATGGAGCAACGAAGCATTCAACGATGTGGCCATTGACGCGCAGGGCTACCTCTACGCGGTGGGCGAATTCGGTGGCAATATCGAACTCAACGCCACTAACACCTTGATCTCGCAAGGTGGACTGGATGTGCTGGTGGCGAAGTACGATCCCAATGGCGATCTCGTTTGGGCGCGCACTTTCGGAGCATCAGGACTTGACCGAGCGATCAAGGTGGCGCTCACCGCAGATGGTTACCTCGCAGTGGTGGGCCAGTTCATGCTCGCCGTTGATTTCGATGTGAGCACCTTGATCTCGCAAGCCAGTACTCAGGATATGTTCATGATGAAGCTGGCACAGAGCGATGGCGCCGTGAGCTGGGTGCGGCAGGGTGGGAGCCCCGATGGGGTGGATCAACCCAATGGCGTTAGCGTGGGCCCGGATGGATCCATCGCCGTGGCGGGCGAGTTCCGCGGCAATGCGGTCTTCGATCAAGGCACGCTCACAAGTATCATCGATCCGGACAATGGCCAACCCAGCGTGGACATCTTCCTCGCCACGTACGCCAGCGACGGCACACCGTTGTGGATCCAACAAGGTGCTGCCGAGTTCGCTGATCGCGGCATGGACGTGGTGCACGACCTGGACGGCAACCTCTACCTCACGGGCCAGTTCAGCGATACGATCACCTTCGACCAGACGCACAACAACGCCATGTACAGCGCGATCTTCATCGTGCGCTTCAGTCCAACAGGAGTGGAGGAGTGGTTCCGCGCTTTCGGTGGTGGTACCTACAATCAGGTCTTCGAGATGCTGTTGGTGGAAGGCGACAGGCTGATGCTCGTTGGCGATGTACAGGGCACCGTGATCTTCCTCGACAGCTCACCCGATCTGTGGACAGTGACCCAGCCTCGTTCATCGTTCCTGTTGGAAGTAGATCTCGACGGCGAACTTTTGCGCCAGAAGAACTGGGGTTCGCAATACACGGTGAACACCCGATCCCTCAGCGTGCTGGGCGATGACATCCTCGTGCTTGGCCGCTTTACCTGCCAGTTCACGGGCTTCAGCGCGATCTATGGCGATGGCACCTTCATCGCGACCGGGCCCAACGATCTATACGTCGCGCGTTTCCAGCTGACCAACTTCGTGTTCAAGGAAGCGCAGCAGTTCGGTGGGCAGGGCGATAAGGTGCCGGGCGGGATCGTGCACGCCGCCGATGCCTCTCCCATATTCAGCGGATCCTTCGAGCACCTGCTCGTTTTTCCCAGCACAGGTGTGTTCAACGCATGGCCCAGCAGTGCATTGCTCATACCATCGGTGCTGGTGCCCTATTGTGCGGACTACACCTACGACGGCTACACCGATCTGCGGGGATCTGCGCTCAAGGACGCCTTCCTCGCACGCGGGTACGAGGACAGCCGCGAGCCCTATGACATCTTCCACCGCAGCGGCATCAACTGCGATCGCAGCCTCATCGATCCAGTGATCCGCGCGGGAAACGACGGTGTGCTGGGTCCCGATTCACTTGCGCGATGCAGTTACGCCGTGCTCCTGGCGCAGACCTTCACGAGCTATTCGCCTGACACGGCACAGCGGCACACCGCCCCGGACTTCACCTTTCTATGGAACAACGGTAGCACAACGGCATCGGTGAACATCAACCAAACGGGCTGGTACTGGGTCACCGTCAGCTTCGGCCCCGGTTGCATCCAACGCACCGATTCGATCCATATCACGATCAACCAACCACCACCCCAACTCCTCTTCAACGACGATGTGGTGGTGAACAGCAACGCACATCCGCCGCAACCCATAGAGGTGTGCGAACCCGATCAACCTTGGCTATGGATCACCGGCCAGCCACCGGAGAATACCGTGTTATGGACCGGCCCCATCCCACCCACGGTGAACGATTCCGTGCTGGCCACCGCCAGTGGGATCTACTACGCCACGGTGACCACACCGCTTGGTTGTGTGCGCTACAATGCATTGTCGGTGATCATCTACCCCAGCGGACCACTGCCACCTTATGATGTGGAACTGATCATGGAATTCCCACAGGACGAAGACCTCAACGATACCATCGAGGTGTGCCTCAACGACGTCGTGCTCTGTGATGTCACCGCCAACATCATGCTCAACGGACAACCCACCACCGTGCCCGATTGGGTAGAGATGTATTACGCATGCGGTTCGGGTTGGACCCTTACGCCTTTGCCCGGTTTCAGCTGTTCGCAGTTGGTGGAGGAGGAGGGCTGGTATGACTTCACCGCGCAGTTCCTGCTCACCAACGCACCCTGCGGGATCGACTCGCTCTTCTTCAGCGACACGGCAAGCGTCTATGTGATCCCGCTCGCGGTGAGCGCACCGTTGCTCTCCCTCACCGGGCCCGCGCTCATGTGCCCCGGTGATACAGTGGCGATCGTGGGCCTTTGCATTGATTGCGCCACTACCGCATGGCAGGGCACACCGGCAGCATACTACAGCGGCGATACCGCTTGGGTGATCGAGCCCGGCGACTATCTCTTCATCGGGAATGCGGTGGACACCAACAGCTGCATCACCAGCACCACTGTGCAGCACACCATTGATTGGAACCCGGTACCACTGTTGGCGGTGGACCCGGTCGACGGCATCATTTGCCCCAACGCCACGGCCACTATCTGGAGCGAGAGCCAGGGTTTGTCCTATCAGTGGTATGGCCCGCTAGGCCCTATGAGCGTGGCGAACGATACCATCATCACCTCGCAACAAGGCTTCTACTACCTGGACATGGTCGATTCGCTCGGCTGCCTTGTTAGCAGTGACCCCATCCTGGTCACCGACTACGCCACACCTTACTTGAACGTGCTACCGGACAACGTGCTTTGCGAACCCGGCGAGACTGCGATCCTACAGGTGATCACCACCAGTACTGCCACCTTGCAATGGCTCGCGCCCTTCGCCGGCAGCAATGCCGTGCAGCAGACCGTGACGCAACCGGGCATCTACACATGCAATGTCACCGCATGCGGCATTGTAACGGAGCTCAGCGTGGAGATCTACGGCAACACCGCGAATGCCGAACTAGTGGTGCCCGGCCCCTTCAGCATATGCCCCGGTACCGGCATCACCTTGGAAGCGATCCCCGGCATGGCGGTCTACTACTGGTATCCCGGACCCCTCTTCGCACAACAGATCACCACCGATACAGCGGGTACATACTTGCTCGTGGTCACCAGCAACGCCGGTTGCCAGGATTCGCTCTTCACCACCGTTACCGTCATTCCTACGGATACGTTCGATCTCGGCAACGACACTTTGATCTGTCCGGGCGCAACCGTCCTGCTCAGCGCCCCTTCGGGTTTCACCCTTCCGGTGTGGTTCAATGGAAGCACCGGCCAGCAACTCGAAGTCGATGGCGCCGGGGAAGTGTGGCTCACCGTCATCGCCACCAATGGATGCACGGTTTCGGATACGCTCACCGTTACCGAGCACACCTTCCCCATCCTGCTCACCGCCCAAGATGTCCTCTTGTGTTCCGGTAGCAATGCGGTCCTTGTCGCCAATGGATCGGGTACCATCACCTGGTACGCCGACCCCGCGCTCACCCAAGTGCTCGCCACCGGCAGCACCTACACCGTGGTCGCACCGCCTGTCGGTATTACCACGCTGTACCTCACGCAATCCGATGCCGTGTGTACATCGGCCACCGTGCAAGTGAACGTGGTGGTTGGTTCCGCGCCCCTCCTCGTTTCCATCAACGGACCCGAGAACGCATGTCCGGGAGATGCGGTCACATTCACCCTAGTGAGCACCACGCCCAACGTGATCGGTGCGTGGGAAACACCACAAGGAACCTTCACCGGAACAACCGTTGCCATCGATCCGGTCTTGGAGGCCGACCAAGGCGTATACACCGTAGTGCCTGCCAACGGTCCATGCCTGGGTGATCCGCTTTCCATCACCTTGGATGTGTTCAATACAGTGCCCCCGCAACTCGGCCCAGATACCGCATTCTGCGCAGGTGCATTGCTCCAGCTCGCCGTCCCCACCGGATATACCGATCCTATTTGGAGCACAGGATCCAACAGCTTCGTGATCACCGTGGACCTAGCCGGTTCGTATTCGCTCCTCGTCATGGATCAGTATGGCTGCGCAGTGTCCGATACGATCCTCATCGCCACCATCGATTGCGACGACATCATCCCCAACGTCGTCACACCCAATGGCGATGGCCATAACGATGTATGGCTCCTCGGTCCCGGTGGCTATACCGCAGCCCTGCTCGATGTCTACAACCGTTGGGGCCAGCTCGTCTGGAGCGGCGATGTCATCCACCTCGGCTTCCGTGGCAACCACATGCACAATGGCGAGCCGCTCTCCGAAGGCACCTACTTCTACGTGCTCCACCTCACGCGCGGCAGCGGCAACATAGACGACCTCAAGGGGCACATTACACTGCTGCGCTGAGGCTCTGTGATCCCATCGCTGATCACGTTGTTAGAACGTCTTCAACACGCACACCGCCGTAGGCAACTTCTAACAGGAGCACCAATATGGTCGGATCATATCCGCAACGGGCCTTGGGGCCAGTGTTGCTGTACACGTTCAGGTTCTGCGGGTAGGCTATCCCCTCACACCATGAAGTACAACCCCTCGCGGTCACTGGCCGTGCGTCGCGGGCAATGCTCGCACACATCATCGCCCAGCACTTCGTAGGCTCGCTTCACCGCCATCAGCGTGCTGCTGAAACGCACCTTCTGCTCGCGGAAAAGTTCTACCGCCTCCATGTTGAATTCGGTACGCTGCATAGCGCGATACAGTTCGTCGCGCACACCGCAGACGATCACGCGCACACCGCGGGCGTTCACGCGTTCAACGAAATCGTTCAGGAGCCGCATGCACACCGCATCGGGGCTGCGCACGCGTTTCAAGCGCAGCACCAGCACCTTGGCGCCTCCTTCCAGCTTTCGGTCTATCCAAGCGAAGTGTTCCTCCAACTTCGTCACGCTTCCGAAGAACATCTCGCCTTCCAAACCGAAAATCAGCAAGCGGGAACAGCGCACGTCGTCGGCCACGCGCTCGGCTACCACCCTATCGCGTGTCACGGTGAACTCCGTCAACAACATGCGGCCTGCCCTGGGGACGGCGAGCATGAAGGAGAGGAAGACGCCGATCATCACACAGAATTCCACCGAGATCGCCACCGCGGAGAACGCCGTGATCAGCACGATGAGCATATCGAAGCGACTGGCGCGCATGTGGTAACGCAATGCCTTCGGGTCCACCATGCGGATGGCGGTCATGATCAGGATGGCCGCCAGGCACGACTTGGGTATGAATTGCGCGTAAGGCCCGAAGAGCACCACGATCAACGCCACCGCCGCGGCGGAAACTATCCCCGACCATTGCGTGACCGCACCCGCCTGCGTGTTGATCGCCGAGCGTGTGAGCGAACCGGACCCCGGCATGCACTGGAAGAAACCACCGCCGAGGTTGGCCAGTCCTTCGCTCAGGCATTGCTGGTTGAGGTCGAGCTTCTGGCGTGTGGTGGCCGCGATCGACTTCGCCATGGAGATCGCTTCGAGCAACCCCAGCGTACCAATGGCCAGCGCCGACGGTGCGAGCTCGCGCATCAGCGACCAATTGGCATTGGGCACATTGAACGAAGGAAGTTTGGCGGGGATGGTACCTACCACCGTGACGCCGTCGAGGTGCAGGAAGAAGTTCGCAGCGGACATCGCCACCACCGTGAAGAGCAACTCGGGGAAGAGCACCCAACCAACGCGCCGCTTGGCCCACCTCAGCAGCAACACAAGTGCGATCGACGCCAGCCCGACGCTCACCGTGTTGATATGAATATCGCCCCCTTGGTTCATGCTGTTCCAGAACCGCAGCAGGAAGTGATCGTGCATGTCGCCCACGCTCTTCTTGCCGAGCAGGTTCTTCATTTGATCGAACACCAGCAGCAGCGAGGCACCCGCCGTAAAACCCACGATCACCGAATGCGAGATGTACCGGGTTACGTCGCCCAAGCGGAACAGGGCCACGCACGTTTGGATCACCCCGATCATCAACGCCAGGACGATGATGGCGTTCAGCTTCTCGTCGGCGGCGATCAGCGCGGTGGCGCTCAGCACGGCGATGGAGATCGCGTTCGTGGGGCCGTTGATCAACTGGCGACTGCTGTCGAAGAAGGCCCCGATCGCCGTCATCACGATCGCAGTGTAAAGTCCGTACTCCGGTGCTACGCCGGCCACTAGCGCGTAGGCCATGGCTTGTGGCACCGCCACGGTGGCCACCGAAAGCCCCGCGACCAGATCGGCGCGTGCATCACCGCTCCTGTAACGACGCAGGCTATGCAAGGCAGGCACCAACCGCCACCACCCCTTGGGGAGTTCGCGGTGCCATTTACCGGTGGTAGCTGTTGCCGTCCTGGTCATCGTACGTATCGTCCCCGGAGTGCTTGTGCAGAATTCCTACTTGAGTGCTCAAGTATAAGAGGAACAGAGCAGAACGCTCTCAACTGCGCGTCGAAGGGATCCGATCGGAATTACACGTCCGTCACAATACCCGCCGCACCATCCGCAGTTTGTGCGTGTACTTGCCTTCCTCTCCGCTGAAGATCCCCTGCTGGTCCAACTTGTCCACACGTACGCGGCCGCTGGCGTGCACCACTTGCAGGTCGTCCTCATCATTGCGGGTGAGCACGATGCCCACGTGTACGATCTTCCCTTCCTCGTTGTCGAAGAAGACCAGATCGCCGGGCTCGCACAGGTCCAACAGGTCAATGCTATCGCCTTCTGCGCTCTGCTGTGAGGCATCGCGTGGGAGGTAGATCCCCATCAGGATGAAGATCATCTGCACAAGTCCGCTACAATCCACGCCCCATGGCGTGCGGCCGCCCCACAGGTAGGGCGCCCCTAAAAAGGGGTGCAGGTAGAGTTCGAGCAGATCGGCACGTTCCAGCACGGGCTTGTGGTTCGTTACGGCCTGCACCGGCACGCGGTGGCCCTGCCACAGGATCGTTCCATCTTCGTAGAAAGGAAGCACGGCGCCATAGGTTAGCGGCACCTGGCGTTCGCCAAGGTCCACGATCGTACTGTGATCGATCACCCGCAGATCGGGATCGAAGTTGGGGGTGGAGCAGGGGAGGATCTGCTTGTGATCCACCCAACCCTCGTAGCCATCGTGATCGCAACGCAGCCGCGACCAATTGCCTTTGGTATCGATCACATCGGCCGTTTCGCCGAAGAGCCATTGAGAAACCAGTTCAGCATGATCGTTCGGCGCCGAACGCATCGGCACTATGGAGAGTGGGCAAATGACCTTGGACATGGTATCGGATTAAAGGGCTTCGATCACGATCGCGCTTGCGCCACCGCCGCCGTTGCAGATCCCGGCCGCACCGTATTTCGCTCCGTTCTGTTTCAGCACGTTGATCAGCGTCACCACGATGCGTGCGCCACTGCAACCGAGCGGGTGCCCGAGCGAAACTGCGCCACCGTTCACGTTCACCTTCGCTGGGTCGAGGTTCATCAGGCGTGTGTTCGCGATCCCCACTACGGCGAAGGCCTCGTTCAACTCCACGTACTCGATGTCGCTCATTTTCAAACCTGCTTTCTCCACTGCGCGTGGAAGTGCTTTCGCCGGTGTGGTGGTGAACCACTCGGGTGCCTGCTCCGCATCGGCATAGCTCAACACCTTCGCGATCGGCTTCAGCCCAAGCTCCTTCGCCTTGTCCGCGCTCATCAGCACAAGCGCAGCAGCGCCATCGTTGATCGTGCTTGCGTTCGCAGCCGTCACCGTGCCGTCCTTGGAGAACACCGCCTTCAGTCCCGTCACCTTCTCGAAGTTCACGGCTTTGTACTCTTCGTCCTCGCTCACGATCACATCTCCTTTGCGGGTCTGCACCGTAACGGGCACCACTTCGTCCTTGAACTTGCCTTCGGCCCATGCGGCAGCGCTGCGTTTGTAGCTCTCAATGGCGAAGGCGTCCTGCTCCTCGCGGGTGATCTTGTGCTCTTTCGCGGTGTTGTCCGCGCTCACACCCATCGCCGTCTGATGGTACACGTCGGTGAGGCCGTCCTTGCCGATCCCGTCGATCACAGTGCCATTCCCGAAGCGTTGACCGTAGCGCGCCTTCTCCAAGTAGTAGGGTGTCTGGCTCATGCTCTCCATGCCACCCGCCACCACGATCTCCGCATCGCCCAACAGGATCTCCTGCGTGGCCATCATGATCGCCTTCATGCCGCTGGCGCACACCTTGTTCACAGTGGTGCAGGCCACTTCATTGGGCAACCCAGCGAACTTGGCCGCTTGCCGTGCAGGGGCCTGCCCCAAATTGGCCTGGAGCACACTGCCCATGATCACTTCATCCACGGCTTCCGGGGCCACGCCCGCACGTTCGATCGCGGCCTTCACGGCCGTGGCGCCAAGCTTGGTCGCAGGCACTTCGGCAAGGCTGCCACCAAAGGAACCAATGGGAGTGCGCACTGCTGAAACGATGACGACTTCGCGGGCCATGTGTATGGATTATTTGTTCGGAAGGGGGGCGAAGTTAGCCGCGCTCAATGCTCAATATGCCGAACCAAGTGGCCTCCTATATTTGCGACCCCTTCGAAAGAAGGTTCGTTCTTTCAGCACCTCGAACGGAGAGGTGGGTGAGTGGCTTAAACCAGTAGTTTGCTAAACTGCCGTACGGGTTAAACTGTACCGGGGGTTCGAATCCCCCCTTCTCCGCCAAGGAAAGCCGCGATGCCGAAAGGCACGCGGCTTTTTCATTGCAAATGGACCCTTCCACAGTTCCCCACAGGATCCTACATTTGCCGCCCCGGAAAACCGCTCAGCGCTAACCGGATACCACCTATGAGCAAGAAGACCGAAGCACCTGGACAAGGCGACCTGGACCTGGGGGCCGTGTACACCCGTACCGAATTGTTCCTGGACAAACACAAGAAGGCCATCTCCTTCGCCACAATTGGCCTCTTGGTGGTGGTCGGCGGTCTGATCGCCTTCAACAGCTTCTACCGAAAGCCTCGTGCCAAGGACGCCGCTGAACTGGCGTGGAAGGCGCAGTACTACTTCGAGATCGATTCGCTGGACAAAGCACTCGATGGCGACGACGAGTGGCCCGGCTTCGTGAACATTGCCGAAGACTACGGCGATACACCCACTGGCGAGCTGGCCAACTACTACCTCGGCGCCATCTACATGCAGAAGGGCGATTACGAGGCAGCGCTCACACATTACGAAGAAGCCGACATCGACGATGATGTGCTGGGCACCATGGCCGTGGGCAACCAAGGGGATGCGCTCGTGGAACTCGGCCGAAATGACGAAGCGGTGAAGCGTTTCGAGAAGGCCGCCAACCGCGTGAAGAACGATTTCACCACTCCGATGTACTTGATGAAGGCCGGGATCCTGCACCAACAAGCAGGCAACTGGGCCGATGCCGCCAAGGCTTTTTCGCGCATCGCCGAAGAATTCCCGTTGAGCACCGAGGCAAGCCAGGCCCGCAAGTACGCCGGGCACGCCGAAGCCATGGGCGGCTAATGCCATGTCCACCGCGGACCATAACCTATCGCATTACGATCCGTCCGGCGTCCCCAGTGGCGCCGGTCGTCGTTTTGCGCTGGTGGTGAGCGAGTGGAACCACGAGATCACCGACGCGCTGCGCCGTGGTGCACGAGAGATATTAGTGAAGCACGGCGTGGCCGAAGTCGACATTGTGGAATGCTGGGTGCCCGGCAGCTTCGAACTCGCGGCTGGGGCACAGTTCCTTTTGGAACGCGGCGGTCTTCACGGTGTGATCTGCCTGGGTAGCATCGTGCGCGGCGAAACACCGCACTTCGACTACGTCTGCAATGGCACCACTCAAGGCATTATGGATGTGGGCCTTAAGTTCAGTGTGCCCGTGATATTCGGTGTGCTTACCGATGATACCATGGAGCAAGCGCGCGACCGCAGCGGCGGTAAGCATGGCAACAAAGGCGTGGATTGCGCCGTGGCCGTGTTGAAGATGGCGGCGGTGAAAGTCGGCGCCTGATCGTTCCGATCACCGATATTCGGGCCATGCGTTCGATCTCCGTCACCTCGTTGTTCATATGGGCATCTACATGCAGCGCTCAACTGCCGCCACCTTTTCCTGCCCCGCACAACGGACCACGCATCGGCTTTGGCATGGCGAGCCAAAGCACTGGCGGATTTTTTCAGAACGGCACTGACCTGTTGTTCGGTCCCTACTTCGGCTGGCACTGGGAAGCGCCTGTGCATTGGCAGGCCAGCATCATGCCCGAAGTGCTATGGGTCACCAAAGGATCGGTGGTGCGCAATCAGTCGCTCGGAGTCAGGGAGCGCAACACCTTCCACTACCTCGAAGTCCCGGTGCTGGTGAAGATCTCCACTGACAAGGAGAAGGATGGCATGTTCCTGCTCGCCGGGCCCAGTATGGGTTACTTCGTCACCGGCCGTTACCAGAAATGGCTCTTCGGGGAAAAGAACACCGACTACAAGTACGACCTCAAGGAGAGCGATCGACGCTTCCAGTTCAGCATCTTGTTGGGCCTTGGAGTGGACGGTGATCGTTGGTCGTTCGATGTGCGTGCGCAAACGAGCCTCACGCCTTTCCAGCCGATCGTGAATGTGCAGAACGTGGTGTATGCCCTCACCGTAGCATATCGCATGGGCGGCCATAAACCCTACGCTGTAGAGGAGGAGAAATGATATTCCGACCTGCTCACGCCCCAACTTTCATCCACCTGATAATGCTGTTCACCACCGCATCGTCCGCTGCTCGTGTTCCATTCCGACAGCATGGCTTGCTGAAGGCCTATCTCCTCATCTTCCTCGCGGTATGGGTCTGGACATTCGTCGGGACGACCAACCTCGCCAATTGGTTCACCGAGAACGCCCTCACGATCCTCTTCGTGGGCGGGCTCGTGATCTCGCATCGTCGCTTCAAGTTCAGCGACCTCAGCTATACGCTCATGTTCGTATACATCCTGCTGCACATCTACGGTGCCATGTTCACGTACGCGGAGAATCCGCTGGGCAACTGGCTTGCCGATATACTCGACTGGCAGCGTAACCATTACGACCGCATCGTGCACTTCAGCTTCGGCTTCATGCTCGCATACCCCATGCGTGACTACTTCACCAACCACTTCCACTGGCCGCGCTGGGTGTGTTGGACGCTGCCGGTGGAGATCACCATGAGCTTCAGCGCAGCATACGAGCTGATAGAGTGGGCCGTGGCCGATGTCTTCTTCCCCGCAGAAGGCGCTGCTTACCTCGGCTCGCAAGGCGATGTGTGGGACGCACAGAAGGACATGGGCCTGGCTTTCACCGGAGCAGTGCTTGCGATGCTGATCGCAAGTACCGTTAAGCGCGCGGTGGCGAAGCGCTGAACGCGATCCATGCGTGCGCAATTAGATCGTCCGCTCGTTCTGCTCACGCAGTTGGGCTTGGTGTTGCTGATCTTCACGGTGCTGCGCTGGATCTTCTTCATCGCATACGGATCTTCGTTCCCGGCGCTGAATGCTGGGGCCTTCTTCTGGGTGAATGCGCAAGGCCTGCGCTTCGATGCCGTGACGATCGTGCTGGCGAACGCACTGTGGATCATGCTTTCGCTCTTGCCTGTTCCTTGGGAGCAACGTGCGTGGTGGCGGGGCGCGTTGCGCATGCTGTTCATCGTTGTCAACTGCGCATTGATCTGGGTGTGCTGTCTGGATCTTCCGTTCTATGGCTTCAATGGCAAGCGGCTCACCAGTGATGTGCTTGGACAGGCCGAAGCTGGCTTGCGCGAACTGCCCGGTATGATGATCCGCTATTGGTGGGCCACCTTGCCAGCTATCGTGTTGGTGATCCTCATTGTGCGCTTCACGCGGCGTAAGGAAGAAGCGGTGCCATCAGCGCCATTGCCGAGGCTCGCGGTATCCGTTCTTTTGTGTGCACTGCTCTTCGTGGCTGGTCGTGGTGGCTGGCAGTACCAAGGCCTATCACCGGCACATGCTGCAGATCATGTGGGGTCTGCATGGGCGCCATTGGTCACGAACTCAGCCTTCACCTTGGGCTACTCGCTCACCGAACCGCCATTGCGGCAACGCGCGTGGTTCACTGCTGAAGAATTGGACCGCATCATGCCATTGCGTTACGCCATACATGGCGACAGCACCGCAGTGCGCCCGAACGTCGTGCTCTTGATCGTGGAGAGCATGGGCCGCGAATACCTCGGTTCCCTCAACGGAAACACGGGCTACTTCCCCTTCATCGATTCGTTGTGCACACACGCGCTCGTGCTTACCAACGCATACGCTAATGGCGAGCGCAGCAACAAGAGCATGTGCGCCATCCTCGCGGGCATTCCCTCTTTCACCGATGATGCGTTCATGAACACGGCATATGCGGGCAACGCAATGGAAGGCCTCGGCACTCGCGTGAAGGAGATGGGATACAGCACTGCCTTCTTTCACGGCGGCATCAATGGCGAGTACAAGTTCGATTCGTTCACCAAGGCTTGCGGCTTCGATCGTTACTACGGTAAGGACGAATTCGGTGATGATGCGTTCTACGACGGCCACTGGGGCGTTTACGATGAAGAGTTCCTGCAATGGAGCGCGGAACGCGTGAACGAGCTACCGCAACCATTCTGCGCAGCGGTGTTCACGCTCTCATCGCACGATCCCTTCGTGATCCCGGATCGGTATAAAGGCAAGTTCCCCAGCAATGGTTCGGACATCCACGAGAGCCTCGGTTACACGGATCTGTCATTGCGCCGCTTCTTCGATAGAGTGCGCACAAAACCGTGGTTCGCTAATACGGTCTTCGTGATCACGGGTGATCACACCTTCCAGTACAACGAGCACCCCGCCCGGTACACCAATCCTGCCGGTCGCTTCGGAGTGCCCATCATCTTCTATGCACCCGACGGCCGTTTCTCCGGAAGCGATCAACGCGTGGCACAGCAGCTCGATCTCGTTCCCTCCATCCTTGATGCGATCGGCTATGAAGGCACGATCAGCAGTTTCGGACAAAGCCTTTTCCGGCGCGACCGGCCTAACCGCGCCTTCATTCACCTCGGCGGGCAGTACCGCTTGATCGAGGATGATCGCATGTTGATGTTCGATGGTGAGCAGCCCACGGCACAGTACGCCTACATGAACGATACGCTATGTAAGCGCGATCTGCGTCCTGAAGAAAGCGACAGAACGCAAGGCATGACCGAGGAAATGAAGGCCGCGATCCAACGTCATGCCGAGATAGTGTTGCACAATACCATGGTGGTGCAATGATCGACGTGAAGCAAGGCATGACCTTCTCGGGGTTGAGCCCTTACCTCGGCTTCATTGTGCTGTTCGTCGGGATCATCCTTTTGGTCTTTGGCATCGGTGAAGGCAGCTTCATGGGCGTGGTCGGTCTGTTCCTTGTCTTCATGGGCGTGGTGGTCTTCATGAACTTGCAAGGCACTATGATCGATCCGGCAGGGAAGCGTTGTCGCATGTACCGGAGCTTCGTGCTGTTCAAGGTGGGTGCGTGGCTGCAGCTTTCGCACTTCGATCGCCTCACAGTGACGCATTACCGCGAACAGTTCACGCACACCTTTGGCCGCGACTTGGGCACGCAAGCGCACATACGTACCTACTTCCTCTCGCTCAAGGGCGAGACGATGGCTATGCACCTCAACGAGTACGAAGACCGCAAGTCCGCGTTGGCTATGGCCGAGCGGCTCTCAAAAGCGATCGGGTTTCCTGTTGAGGACCTTGCCAAACCCATTGCGCCACGACCGGATCGGCGGCGGTGAGCTAGCCGCACTCCCAAGTGTTTGGGAAGCAACCCCATGGTCGTGGGATGGCTGCTTACCTCAAGTATCGAAATCACTCTTCTTCCTGGCTGAACAGCCGAAAGGTCTGACTAGATCCGTCTGGAGACTTGATCGCCGCATCTAGATCACCGCTCTTTTTTAGGAGGCTATCCCCAACCATTACAGCCGCGTATATCTCAGGGTAGGAGAATTCAATGCTCGACCCGTTCTCATCAAGGACTACTTCTTTGAAGTTGTGGTTTGCATGGTCAATGGCTCGTTCGACCACGCGCCCTGCGAAAGACGAATCCTTCCACCAACGCATTTGTTCATCGTGCTGCCTACGCTCGATCCAAGCCTTGGAGTAAAAGGCAATGGCTATACAGGCGACCAGAAAGAGAATGCTAGGGAGTCTCGGGTATTGGGAGAGGAGTTGACGGAGCGGTCCCATGGCCTTAGACCTTCGTCCGCACTTTGCTCCACGGCTTCACCTGCCAGGTCACTGTGCCAGTGGCAACGTGGTTACCCGCGGCATCGTGCAGTTGAACAGTGTTGGTGTATTCCACTGCATCGGAACTCTCCAAGGGACGCACCACTTGCTCTGTGATATCCTGTGAAGTGGGTGTACACACCGCGACGGTGCGCTTCTTCGCTTGATAGTGGTAGTCCATACGCAGCGTGCGCATGATCATGCGGTATTGCTTCGGATCAACCAGTTCGAGAACGGAAAGGCCGCTGCACATCTCCGCGGCGGTAGCGAGCGCGCAAGCGTGCATGCCACGGATGTGGTTCTGGTTGATACGCCAGTAGGGGATCTCCACGCTGATACCGCCTTTCATAAGCGGCACCACTTTGAAGCCATGCGGACCGTTGAACGGGATGATCCATGGCAGGATGAAATTCGCCCACCAGCGTTGAAGTGCAGAGGTGCGCGCGGCGGCAAGCATTGCGGGTACGTTCATGGGGATTTTCAGTTGTCAGTTCGCAGTTCTCAGTTGTCAGGCTGAGCCATCCCGAGCGTGACAGAAGGACGAGGCCTGACAACTAACAACGAACAACTACTCATTCAAACTCAGGATCGAAGCGATGTCCGGCCTGAAATATCCTGGTCCCTTCATCACCTTCCCATCATCGCGATAGATCGGCTTGCCATCAGCACCGAGCTTGCTCATGTTGCTGCGTTGGATCTCGCGGAACACCTCGTCGATCTTGTGTTCCAGTCCGTGCTTCAGCAAGGTGCCGCAGAGGATGTAGAGAATATCGCCCAGCGCGTCGGCTACTTCCACCAGATCGCCCTTCATGGCCGCATCGAGGTACTCCTCGTTCTCCTCGCGAATGAGTTTGTACCGCAGCAGCGCATCGCGGTCGCCGATGGCTCCGGTAAAGCTGGCGGCATTGGTGATCCCGAACGCATCGTGGAAGTCGCGAACGTGTTCCGTTGCCTCGGCAAGGGTGAGCGCTTTTGTGGTGGTTTCCATGTGGCCGAAAGTAGAGCGCCAGTGGTCAGTTGGCAGTAAGGCAACCAACGTTTTCGGGGTGACTGCCCACTCCCCGGTCCACTGCCATCTTCCCTCGAAGCTTAACACAGTTTAACCGCTACCGAACGCGCCTAGGAACCGCCCTCGAAGACCTTTGCGTTCACCTTGCGGCCGTAGGCCGGATCGAACGAACAGCATCATGGAAGAGATCTTATCAACGAGCGCACAGGCAGTCACCTCGGAGAGCATTCGCGCGCTCAACGACCGTATTCAACAGGCCAGCTCCTTCGTGGATCTGATCGATCGTGAAATGGAGAAGCTGATCGTGGGGCAGAAGGACATGGTGCAAAAACTGTTGGTGGCCCTGCTCGCCGACGGACATGTGCTGCTCGAAGGCGTTCCCGGCCTCGCTAAGACCATGGCGATCAAAACGCTGGCGAAGACCATCGATGTGGACTTCAGCCGCATACAGTTCACACCTGACCTGTTGCCCGCCGATCTCATCGGTACGTTGATCTACAGCCAGCGCAACGAGGAGTTCACCGTGAGGAAGGGGCCGCTCTTCAGCAACTTCATCCTTGCCGATGAGATCAACCGCGCTCCGGCCAAGGTGCAAAGTGCTTTGCTCGAAGCCATGCAGGAACGGCAGGTCACCATCGGCTCTCAGACCTACGCGTTGCCAATGCCCTTTCTGGTACTCGCCACCATGAACCCCATAGAGCAGGAGGGGACCTATCCGCTCCCCGAGGCGCAAACGGATCGCTTCATGCTGAAGGTGGTGCTGGACTACCCGCGTCGCGAAGAGGAGAAGTTGATCATTCGCTTGAACACACGGCCCGGCGCCATGCCCGAACCGCAGAAGGTGGTGACCGCAGCGGAGATCCTGGCCGCGCGCCAGCTTGTTCGCGAGGTGTACATGGACGAGAAGATCGAGCAGTACATCGTGGACATCGTGTATGCCACGCGCAAGCCCGACCAGTACAAGCTGGGCGACCTCACCGCCATGATCGGTTTCGGCGCCAGCCCGCGTGCCAGCATCAACATGGCGCTCGCGGCCAAAGCCTTCGCTTTCACTAAGCGTCGTGGCTACGTGATCCCGGAGGATGTACGCGCCGTGTGCCCCGATGTGCTTCGCCACCGCATTGGTTTAACCTACGAAGCAGAAGCCGAGAACATCAGCGTAATGGAGATCATTGATCGCGTGCTGAACACGGTCGAAGTTCCGTGATAGAAGGTTCTTGTGCGTTGTCAATTGTCGATCGTCAGGCCCAACGAAGCGCTTTGTGGACAACGACGGACAATCGGCAACTGACAATTTACAACTGAATTGGAAACGACCCAACACACCAAGGACCTCCTGAAGAAGGTGCGCCTGATCGAGCTGAAGACACGCGGCTTGAGCGAGCACATCTTCAGTGGCGAGTACCACAGTGCGTTCAAGGGCCGCGGCATGACATTCAGCGAAGTGCGGGAGTACAGTGCGGGTGACGAAGTACGCACGATCGATTGGAACGTCACTGCGCGTTTCGGTCATCCGTACGTGAAAGTGTTCGAGGAAGAGCGTGAACTCACGGCCATGCTCGTGGCCGATGTGAGCGCGTCGGAGGACTTCGGTACGGCCGATCTGCTCAAGCGCGAACTGATCACCGAGGTATGCGCCACCATCGCTTTCAGCGCGATCAAGAACAACGACAAGGTGGGCCTCATCCTCTTCAGCGACAAGGTGGAGAAGTTCATACCACCGAAGAAAGGGCGCAGCCACATCCTGCGCATCGTGCGCGAGCTCTTGGAGTTCCGTCCGGATGGGAAGGGCACCGATATCGCCGGTGCGTTACGCTATCTCAACAACGTGATCAAGAAGCGCAGCATCGCCTTTCTCGTGAGCGATCTTTTGGACAACGGCTACGAGGATGCCTTGAAGATCGCCAACCGGAGGCACGATCTTGTGGTGTTGCGCACAGTGGATCCTCGTGAGGGCGAACTGCCGAACGTGGGCCTGGTGCGCTTCGGCGATCCTGAAACGGGCGATATGCGCTGGGTGAACACCGGTAGCCGGTCGGTACGTAACGCCTTCCGCGCTTCGGCCCTCAAGCACCAGCAACGCACACGCGAACTGTTGCGCCGCAGCGGCGTGGACAACGCGGTGATCACCACGGACGAAGGCTATGTGCGCCCCCTCATGCGCTTGTTCAAGCAACGCGAAGGAGCCCGATGAGGATCACTGCGGCCATCGCCCTGCTACCATCGCTCGCCTTCGCACAGGGCGATGCGCTCGTGACCGTGCGGCTTCAGCCGGACAGCATCCCATTGGGTGGTCGCGCGTTACTCACCTTCGAGCTGGATGCCATTGGCGCGAACGTGACATGGCCGGTGATCGGTGATACGATCACCTCGCACATCGAAGTAGTGCATGACAGCGGTGCGGACACCACCACCGAAATGCGCTTGGTGCGCACACTGTCCCTCACCTCCTTCGACACCGGCTACTGGGCAGTGCCCGCATTGCGTTTCACCATAGGATCCAAGGAGATCGAGAGCGAAGCACTATTGCTGCATGTGCGCGGTATCGCGCTGGACAGTAATGCGACACCAAAGGACATCAAACCGATCCATGAACCACCGTTCAGCTTGGGCTGGTGGCTGAGGCAGAACTTGCAGTGGGTTGCGGGAGGAACTCTCGCGAGCCTGGCTGTGATCGCGTTGGTGTTGATGATCCGCAGGGCGCACAAAAGGAAGCCGCTCGTGGAAACAGCACCTGTTGAACTCTCCTTGCACGAACGTGTGCGGCAGCAACTCGTGGCGTTGGACAAAGAACGCGTGTGGCAGCAGGGTGATCACAAGGGATATCAGTCACGCCTAACCGACCTGTTGCGCGGCTACATCGAAGAACGCTTTCAAGTGCCTGCACTGGAGAGGACTACGGACGAACTCCTGCACGAGCTGCGTGTGAGCCCCCTCAACACCGATCAGCAGAACCTACTGGGGAACATGCTGCGGCTCGCCGATATGGTGAAGTTCGCCAAGGCCTTGCCCACACCACAGGAGAACGAACAGATGATGGCCAACGCCATGCGCTTCGTGCAGGAAACGGCGCTACAACCTACCATTCATGCGCCGCGATCCTGATAGCTGGGCCTTCATGGTGTGGGTGGTGGCCGCGCTGATCGCCGCTTCGGTGGTGATCTACGGCACAGTTGGCGAGTTCGATCTGGCCGTCCCTCAACTGCTCTGGGCATTGTTGGCGCTCGTGCCCGTGATCTGGCTACGATTCCGGCGCGAACGACGTACGGGCGCGCAAGTGCGCATGTCGGCATTGAACAGCCGCGTGCAGCGCAGGATCGATCCGCTCGCGATCCTTCGGCCCGTGGCTTTTGGGGCATCGCTCGCAGGTGCTGTGCTGTTGGTGCTGGCCCTGGCACGTCCGCAGAGCGAGGACAGCAAGGAGAGCGTGAAGCAGGAAGGCATCGACATCGTGGTGGCCATGGACGTATCGGTGAGCATGCTTGCGCGCGATCTGAAGCCTGATCGGCTGGAAGCTGCGAAGAAGGTGGCTGCAGAGTTCATCGATGGTCGCCCCAACGACCGTATCGGGCTGGTGGTATACGAGGGTGAAGCGTACACGCAATGCCCCCTTACCACCGATCACCGTGTACTGAAGGAATTGTTCGCCGCAGCCCGCTCGGGCCTCATTGAAGGGGGCACTGCTGTGGGCTCGGGGCTGGCCACCGCTGTGAACCGTTTGCGCGAAAGCACCTCCAAGAGCAAAGTGGTGATCCTGCTCACCGACGGTGTGAGCAACCGCGGTACTTTGCAACCACTGGATGCGGCCATGATCGCCGAGCGCATGGGCGTGCGGGTGTACACCATAGGTCTGGGTACGCGTGGCAAGGCATACGGCCCAGCTGCCCGGCTGGCAAACGGACAATTCGTTTTCGACTACGTGGATGTGGACCTCGACGAGCCCACCTTGATAAAGGTGGCCACCACCACGGGTGGCAAGTACTTCCGCGCCACGGATGAACGCAAATTGCGCGAGATCTATGGCGAGATCGACCGCCTGGAAAAAACGCGGATCGAAGTGGAGCAGTTCACCCTGCGCACCGATGAGTACCACAGCATCGCGCTCTGGGGATCATTATTGGTGCTTGGCGCTTTCCTGTTGGAACGCACCCTATTGCGTGGTATGGTATGAGCACGCGTGGCACATACCATTGGATCACATCGGCGCTCATCGTCGGTGGTGCTGAAATGCTCGCTTGGGCAGCGATGCTCGCCGCTTGGTGGTTGCTCGATAGCGAAGTGCCTTCCTTCCGGTTCGAGAAGCCGGAGATGTTGCGAGCACTGCTCGCTGGTCCATTGCTGGTTCTGCTCTTCCTCATCGATCTCGCGTGGCGCAACCGTGCGTTGAAGCGCTTTGCGCGCACCATCACACGTGAGCGTATGGTACCAGGTATTTCCACCACGCGTCAAGTGTTGCGCTTTCTGTTCGTGCGCCGATCGCTCGGCTTATTGGTGATCGCGCTGGCCACACCGCAGTTCGGCCTGCACGAGGAGAAGGTTGTATCCGATGGGGTCGATCTGGTGGTGGCCGTGGACGTGAGCAACAGCATGGCATGCGAGGACCTCAAGCCCAGTCGTATGGAAGCTGCGCGACGCTCGTTGGAACAGTTGATCGAGCGGTCCAAGGGCGATCGCATCGGTCTGGTCGTCTTCGCCGGTGAAGCCTTCGTGCAACTGCCCATCACCAACGATCGCGCAGCGGCCAAGCTCTTTTTGGGCACTATCGGCACAGGGTCGGTGGGTACGCAAGGCACCGCGATCGGCGCAGCCATCGATCTCTCTCGTCGTTCGTTCCAAGGCGAAGGACATGCCGGCCGCGCGATCATTGTGATCACTGATGGCGAGAACCACGAGGATGACGCCATTGGAGCTGCACAACGCGCAGCAGCCGAGAACATCGTGGTGCATACCGTCGGCATGGGCACACCCCAAGGTGGCCCGATCCCTGTGCGCAACGCCGGTCAGATGATGGGATTCCGCAAGGACGGTGGTGGTAGCACCGTGGTGAGCCGCTTGGACGAGACCATGCTGCGCCGTATAGCCGCCGAAGGCCATGGCAGTTATGTGCGCGCCACGGGTTCCAGTAGTGGCGTGCAGGAGATCGTGGACCAGTTGAAGGCGATGGACAAGTCCGACACCGGCAGCTATACCTACACCGCGCGGGAGGACCAGTACCAATGGCCGCTCGGTGCCGCGCTCATACTCTATCTCGGTTACTTGTTGCTCGGCGAGCAACGCAATGCACGTCCGTTCTGGCGGGCCATGGCCGCATGAAGCGCATCGGGTACTTCTGCTGTTTGCTGGCAATAGGGTGTGGAACGCCTCAGGACCAGCTCACGGATGGCGCCTTGCGCCATGGTGCGCACCACTACAAAGCAGCCCGTTACCAGCAGGCCGATAGCTCCTTCGCCCTTGCCCCCAAAGACGAACATGCGGTGCGCAACCGAGGCAACGCACTGTACAAGTTGAAGGATTGGCCCAGCGCGATCGCCCAGCTCCGCAACGCTGTAACCATGGACAGTTCCGCTGATGAGCAGGCGATCGTTCAATTTAACCTCGGTCGTGCGCATCTTGCGGAAGCCATGCACGCCGATACGCTCCTTCGCCAACGTAATGAAGAGCTGGCCGGCATCCGTGTGGAGGCAGCGGACATCACCACCAAGGTGAACCAGTTCGTGATGCGCGACTCGGTGCAACGCGAGATCCATCGCTTGGATGCGCTCATCGACTCCTCGCTCACGCAAGCAGTGGAGGGTTTCAAGGCCAGCTTACGGCGTGATCCCAACGATGAGGATGCGCGGCACAACCTGGTGCTCACACGTAGGTTGATCAAGGAGCATGCCGGGGACGATGGCGAAAGTGGCGAGGATGATGATAAGGAAAAGGACCAGCAATTGAGCGCGCACGCTGAGCGGCTCATGCACCGTGCCGATTCGCTCGTGGACGTTTTCAAGTTCCGCGATGCTCTGGACCTGTTGCAGTTGGGCTTGAAGCAGGATCCCACCTTGAAGAAAAAGAAGGAATACATGGATAAGCTGGACACCGTGAACAAAGCAGCACAAGCCAAATGAAGAAGCACATTGCGCTGTTACTCTTGGCAGCTTTCGCTTCCTACACGTCTAATGCCCAAACGCCCGGGTCCACTGCCGATGATTTCTTCAACCGTGCAGCACGTGAGTACGTGAAGGAGGATAAGCTCGCGGCGCTGAAGACATTGGACAAAGGCCTGAAGGCGCACCCAGGCGACCCACGCATGATCAACTTGGCCGAAGCGCTGTTGAAGGAGCAACAGCAGCAACAAGAACAGCAGCAACAGCAACAGCAACAACAGAAGGAGCAGGAGCAAGAGAAGAAGGAGCAGCAGGAGCAACAGCAACAAGCGCAGGAAGGGGAGGGAAGAGAAGGCGAGCAGCGCAAGCAGGGCGAAGGCATTGCGCAGGAAGACGCTGAGCGGATCCTGGACGCGCTGCAACGGCAGGAGAAGGACACACAGGAGAAAGTGCGTGCGCAGATGCGCCCAACTCGTCGCGCACGCATCGCAAAGGACTGGTGATATGAACTGGATCGGACGTCTGCTAACGGTGATCACGCTCCTCTCGGGTGCGCAGACCGCGCATGCGCAGGAGATCTCCTTCACGGCCACCGTGGACCGCAACAGCATTGCCGTGGGCGAGCATGTGCGGCTCTCGCTCACGCTCACCAACGGTGGTGATCGTTTCGACCTGCCCGACTTGGGCAAGCTGGTGGTGGTGGCAGGCCCGCAGTACAGCAGTCGCATGAGCGGATCGCCCGGCCGCATGAACGTTGCGGTGACGAAGATCTGGATCATCACGGCAACGGCACCGGGCAAGTACACCATAGGACCGGCGAAGGCTTCGGTCGCGCGCGGGGCCATTCAAACGCAGCCGATCACGATCGAGGTCACCAAGGGTGCATCGGGCGCCGACACCGGCGCATCGCGGCAGCAACGAAGCAATGCGAACATCTTCATCACCGTGGACCTGAGCAAGAGCAAAGGCTACGTGGGCGAGCAGATCGGTCTTACCTACACGTTGTATTCGCGCTATGGTACGCTACAGCTGGCGGCTTCGGAGATCCCGGCGCTCAATGGTTTTTGGAGCGAGGAGATCGAGCTTGGCAATGTGACATTGGATCAGGTGGTGGCGGTGAACGGGATCGAGTACTACAAGGCTGTGATCAAGCGGCAGCTACTGATCCCGCAGCGTACCGGCAAGCTGCGCATCGAAGCTGGCAAGCTCTCCTACCGTGCGGATGTGGACTGGTTCGGGCGCGGCACCAAGGTGGATGTAACGACCAACGCCGTGGAGTTCAACGCGCTGGCGTTGCCGGTTGGTGCGCCCGCTGATTTCCATGGAGCAGTGGGCGAGGTTCATTTGGAAGCACACGCCGATCGCAGCAGCGTTGCCGCCAATGAGGCCATCGAGATCCGTGTTCGCTTGAGCGGTCGGAGCAACCTGAAGTTGCTTGCTGCACCCAAGCTGGGTTTCCCCGGAGATTTCGAGACCTACGACCCCAAGGTGGTGGACAAGATCAACGTGTCCGCTGCGGGCATGAGCGGATCACGCGAATTCCAATACACGGTGATCCCCCGGCACGAAGGGCATTTCGAATTGGGCGCGATCACGCTGAGCTACTTCGATCCGCAAGCGAACGCCTACCGCACGCTCACGAGCGATCCGCTCACGATCGATGTCGCTGCTGGCGTCGGCGGACCCGGAGCACAGGCGCCCCGCACCACCAAGAGCGACGTGGTGATGCTCGATGAGGATATCCGTTACATCCGTAACGGCGATCTGCAACTTCGGCCGCGAGGCCAGTTCCTCTTTGGATCGCTGCCATGGATCGCTGGCATGGGTACTCCAGCGCTGGCCTTCCTGCTCTTTGTGGGCTGGCATCGCAAGTGGGAGCAAGAACGCGGCGATGTGGAGGGTAGCCGACGCAAGCGCGCCGATCGCATGGCCCGCCAGCGGTTGCGCGATGCTGAAGCTGCCTTACAGCAAGGTGTGCGCGAGCCCTTCTATGCAGCACTCGCCCGTGCGTTACACGGCTATCTCAGTGACAAATTCGCGCTGGGTGTGGCCGAGGTGAACACACAGGAGCTCCGCGAACGCTTCGCCTCGTTCACCGATGGTGCCGAGCTCGCCGATGCATGCACGCGGTTGCTGGCCGCTTGCGACATGGCCCGCTTTGCACCGGTGGAGGATCGTCCGCGCAAGGATCTTTACGAAGAAGCCGCCCAGCTCATCCAGCGCATTGAACGATCCACCCGCGCATGATACGCTCGATCCTGATCCTTTTGTTGTGCGCCACGTTGGACGCACGAGCCATGTCCGATGCGCAAGCCGATTCGTTGGTGGCACAAGGCCAGCGCGCCTATGCTGTGGGCGATCACCAGGCCGCGCTGAACATGTTCGACTCCGTGGCCGTTCATTTCAATTCCGCAGCGTTGCAGCTCGATCTGGGCAACTGCTGGTTCAAGCTGGGCGAAATTGCGCACGCTATCCTGCACTATGAAAGGGGTTTGCGTTTGGCACCCGGCGACGTTGACCTACAAGCCAACCTGGACCTCGCCAATGAACAGGTGAAGGACCGCATCGCGGCACCACCGGCCTTTGCGTTGGGCACCACTTGGGAGCGCATCCGTAGCGGCAACGATCCCGATCAGTGGGCGCGGCGCTCGTTGTGGGCCGTTTCGTTCTTCTTTTTCCTGCTTTCCGGAGCGATGGTAGTGCGGGCCATCGCCTTGCGCCGTTTGCTTTGGGCCTTGTGTGCAGTTGCCGCGCTGTTGATGATGCTGTGCATCGCCTTCGCCGCAGTGCGCCATGCCGAGGTACGCGACGATAGCGGAGCGATCATCATGGCTGCTAAGGTGGATGTGCGCGGTGAACCTCGCGATGGGTCCACGGTGTTGTTCGTACTGCACAAGGGCACCAAGGTCATCGTGCTGCAGGAGTCGAAGGGTTGGTGCGAAGTGCAACTGCCCAACGGCAACGTGGGTTGGATGCCACCGGCTTCGGTGGAACGCATCTGATCACTGTTCGATGATCAACTTCTCGTGCACGCGATCCGTACCGTTTGTGCCGGTCAAGTAGTACATCCCAGCTGCATTTCCGGCCGCCTGCCATTCGATGCGCTGTTCGGTTGCAGTGGGGATCGCGTCGAACACCGGACCCACCAATTTTCCGTCCACGGTACGTACCTCCAAGAACAGGCGCTCGTTCACATCCAATCCGCTCAGCGCGATGGTTGTCGCATAGTGGAAGGGGTTGGGGAACACGCTCACACTTGGGCCTGATGCTTCATGTATCTCATCGCTGCCCTCCCACAGCATTCGCATTTCGCCGGGGCAGCTGAGGTACCCGCTGTTCATGATGCCACCTTGGTAGCCGTTGTTCACATTGGTGAGTGCGGTGCTCAAGGTGCTCAGTGGATAGGCGGTGGAGCAGCCTCCGATCACTTGGTCGGCTGTGTTCACCAATTGCTCCACGGTCCAACCTCCGAATGTGCCTGACGCGATGAGCATGTTCTTCAGTAATACTTCTGATGCGCTGAAGGCCGCATTCAATTCATCATAGCGCATGGCGAGCTTGAGCGACACGATCTGCCCAACCAACGTGTTTGCCGGAGTGGTAGGGTTCACTGCGGTACCGGTGGCCAGAATTGTAGGTGTGCCATATGTGGGCAGTGCGGTGATGATCGCCGCCCCAGAGCTGAAACGGACCAGGCGCGTGCCGCAACCTACGGTCAGGTACGTGGTGCCGGGGAATGCAGATGCGAAGTTGTTGGCCATGTAGCCAGCCGCATTGTAGGCCGTAGCCGTGGCTCCCCATGTGCCCTGTGCTTCGGTGCGAATGCCTGTGCACGAAAGCGGTGCTAGCGTGATGGTAGTGGAACAGACCGCGTTGCAGCCATTGCTGCCGGTCACAGTTGCTTGGTACGTGCCAGAAGCACTTAACGTGGCCGTTGCTCCGGTTTGCACGGGCGAGGTGTTCCACGAGTAAGTATAGGGCGTGACACCACCCGATGCCAACGCCGATACCGATGCATTGGTGGCATTGTTCGAGCAGCTTAACGTAGGTGAGGCGTTCACCGTTACTGTGGTGCTGGCCGAAGTGGTGGAGCAGCCGCTGTTGGTGACGATCACCGTGTACGCACCGCTGGTGTTGGTGGTATAGCTAAAGGCCGTGGCACCACTGATGGTGGCGCCATCCTTCTTCCATTGATACGTGTAACCCGCGCCTGTATTGGCGGTGAGCGTCACGCTGGCATTGGAGCAGATGGTGGTGGTGCCGCCAGCAGT
>JBKJPT010000209.1:0-14090 GCA_046595075.1 Flavobacteriales bacterium | reverse complement strand
ACGAGCGCAAGAAGAAAGCCGACGCCGAAGCGAAGATCAAGGCGCTCGAAGAGCGGCTCGCCGTGTTGAAGTAGGACCCCTACTGCTTCACGAAGCGTGCGGTGCCGTGCGCAGTGCGGATCATGTAGAGGCCCGCTGTCAACGAGAGCAAGTCCAGCTGAAATCCATTCGCGCGGCGCGTTGTTGGTAGCTGGATCTTTCTTCCATCCATCGTGAGCAGTTCAAAGGCGGAATCCGCGCCATCGGCCAGGATCACGTTCAGTACATCGGTCGCCGGATTTGGTAGAAGGCGCAATTGCTCCTGCCCTTGCGCCTGCGCCTGTATTCCAGTGCTGAAGTCCACCACATGGCTCGTGGTATTGGTGATGATCGGCGGGTTGAAGTCGAAGTAGATGCCTGCGGTGTTCTCCAACTCATCACCGATCTGGATGCCGTTCCGGGGTCTGATCCTGAAGCTCACCAACCCATGGCTCAGGAGCTCGTTGGTGTTGCTATCAGGCAGCAGGATGGTGTTGAAGGTCCACTTCACCACGCGCCCGGCGCGGAACGCGACTTCCACCGCATGCGACGAGGCTCCTTGCTCGAACGAGGTCATGTCGAGGTCCACATCGAGCGTATCCGTGATCACCACCGTGAAAGCAGTATCGGTTCCGGTGTTCTGGAAGCGGATAGTGTAGTCGATCCATTCATCGGTGTCCATGAAGTACTGCATATCGCTCCAGCCGGTGCTGGTCCGCGCGGTCTTGTCGTTGGGGTCGTAGCTACCGGTAACGATCGCCGTTGTGGCGCTTGTGTTGTTGGCGAGCGTGGCCTCCGGCAAGGTGTTGGACGCCGTGAAGCTGTGCGTGAGCAATGTGGCCAAGGGCACCGCGATCGGAACGTTCACCAGAACGTGGAACCCGGCCTCACCGAAGACGCTCAAGTCAGGCAAGTCCCAAGTCACCGTGTTGCCGGTCACGCTAGCTGCGGGACTTGCACTCACGAAAACCACGTTCGGGTCCAGCACGCACACCACCGTTACCGGTCCCGTGGTTTGCACAGTGGAGTTGCGCACCTGGCCGTGTATCTCCTGATCGAAACCCGGTCGTGCCGGACCGCTCGCCGAATACATCGCGATGTCCATGGGCTGCGTGCTGGCACTTGCAAGGTCCACCGTGGTGGTTCCACCATTGATCGTGAACGGTACGGGTTGCGTGGCCGGACATGTCGGGTCGACGTACGTACCAATTTGGCTCACCTGATAATTACCCGCCGGGAGTTGGATCGCGTAGTGGCCGCTGCTGCTCACATAGGCATTCGCACTACCGGGCGATATTTCCAGTATTTGCCCTGACCAACCGGGGTCGGTGCCATCGAATATGCAATTGGCATCCTGGTCGTACCATACATCACCTTCCAAGGTGCCGCAGCCCGGCCCCATGTCGTTTATGGTGAAGGAGAACGATGTGCTTCCGCACTGGTAAGGCCAAAGTGTGCCACCCAAGTCTGGTTCAAAAGCCCAAAACACACCGTCGTAATAACCGGGAGGCAGGCTATCGATGATGCCACTGGTGTATGTATCGAAGTAGCTGCCGTCCAAAAAGAGTTCGATCGAATCGGCAGCGACAGGCCATGCGGCCATCAATGCCGCTGTCCCCGCAACGCCGTTCTGGCAATAGTCAGTGGTGTTCACAGCTGTCACTTCCGGCGGCACGTTAAAAAAGAAGTCGGGAAATACCGATCCACTGCCCGTACATCCGTTAATGTCCGAGTAGGTGAAGTTCGTGGTCATGCCATCACAGAACCCGCTGTAGATCGGGAAACCATTGAAGGGCTCGTTGCCTTCGAAAGTGATGGAGGGATCGAACGTGTAGGTGAACGGGCCAGGAACTCCCAGTCCGGGATCAGGGCCATGAAGACCAACCGCTCCGTTGCATTGCCCGGTACAGGGTGCCCCCACATAACCAATGACCGGGCCGGTAAGCAGTACCGAACCATCCGTGTACACTGGTAGTTGAGCATATCCGATCACTTCCGCCGTATCGCTGTAAGCCGTGCCCATGCCATCCACCACATCCACCCAGATGGTACCAGCAGAAAGGCCCGTAACGGTGGCGGTGGTGGCGCCGGTGCTCCAGAGAATGGTGAGCGGACCGATCGCATTCGTGCCCATGTACGCACTCCCGGTCGCATTGCCGCAGTAGTCGTGTGTGTTCACACTGATGTTCACGGACGTTGCCGAAGCAAGTTGCGCCAGCACACCTGCAATGACCAATGCGATCGCGCGTGGCCGAATACCGTGTTGGATGCGATGCATGCGTTGGTCAGTGCTTGACGAATCGTTGATGTACCGATCCGCCGCTATGGAGCTTGGCGATCAGGAGGTACGCGCCGCTGTTCAGTGCGCTGATGTCAAGGTCAGCGGTGGTCGCCCTCGGGTTCCGGCGCATCATCTCGCGCCCGTCGGCCGATGCAATGATGATGACATCGATCGAAGAAACGCTGGAGATCCGCAGATGGTCATTTGCCGGCACAGGCCAGACCATGAGATCCGACAGGTCCTGGTCGGGCACCCCCGTGCTGAAGTCCACCACATGCGTCACCGTATTGGTGATGATCGGCGGGTTAAGGTCGAAGTAGATGCCTGCCATGTTAGCTAGTTCATCACCCACGATGATATCGTCGTTCGGCTTCAGCCTGAAACTGATGAAGCCCTGGCTGCCCAGCAGATCGGTCGTGCTGTCGGGCAGGTCGATGTTGGTGAAGGTGAAGACCAGTTCACGCGGATCGTCGAAGCCGAAGGAAGGCGTGAACGCGTGCGATGCGCCGAGGATCTCCAGTGAAGGGATGAAGAGATCACTGTCGATCGTGTCGCGGATCGTCACCGTCTCCGCAGCAGCGGTCCCGGTGTTCTGGAAGCGGATGGTGTAGTCGACCCACTCGTCCTGGTCGAGGAAGTATTGCGTGGGGCTCAAGCCACTGCTCGTTGTGCCCTGTTTGTCGTTGGGGTCGTAGCTGCCAGTGATGGCCACATCGAGCGATGCCGTATTGTTCGCCGTGTTCAGTTCGCTGGCGCTGTTGGTTACTGTGGCCGTGTAGTTCATCACCGTGCCCAGCAGGTTGATGTTGGCAGGAACATCGGCCTCGAAGGTGCGGATCACCGATGCATAGGGTGGTAGCACACCCAGGTTCCATTGGCCGCTCGCCGGCGAAGGGTTGGCGAGCAATGCATCGAAGGCGAGATCAATGTCCACCGCACCACTTGGAAATGCGCTGTTGTTGTGCAACCGTACCCAAACCTTGGTCGGGAAGCCCGGTCTTGCACTCGTCGACCACAACGAGACCACCAGATCGTGCGGCACGGTGCTCAGGTTGGCGAAGTCGGTGACGACATCGGTGTTGGCGGCATCGATCGTGAACGGTTGTGGAGTGACCGCCGGGCAGATCTGTGTTTCCATGGGCACAGGTGACTGCGATAGATCGTAGTTGCCATAATCGAGATTCTGTTGGTAGTGCCCTGCTCCGTCGGTGATCCCATACGCGCCGACAGGAGCGATGGTGATAACCCGGTAGGGTTGCGCCAGATCGAAGCCATTGAACACGCAGTCCTGATCGGCATCGTGGTACACCGTACCGCTTATGCTTCCGCAAGGCGAGGCGATGGAACCGATGGTGAATGGCGTGGGAAAAGTGCAATAGACCGCCCCCGGTCCATAGAACGGCGGGTTGCCGAACTGATCGTAGTAGAGCACTTCATAGGAGCCGGCTGCCAATCCTGTTATGGTCCATGGAGGATCGAAGAATTCAGGGTATTGCACCACTCCGCCACCTACAGGTGTTACTTGGAAATAGCCGTAGGATCCTCCCTCGATCGTCACGCTCCCGTTCGCCTGACCACCGCAAGCGGGTGAATTGGCAATTATGTTCGGCTGGCCCCATGGTACATCATTCACGTACAACTGGAATGTTCCAGGACAACCCGTCGCATCGGTGACGTTAACCATTCCGGGCAGCGAGCTACACACCCCCATGAACGTGGCCTGCCCGGATAGGATGTAAGGGTTGGGCCAATCGTAGGTGTATGGTGGAGTGCCTTGTAGGTCCGGCTCGTAGATGCTCGCCCAGCCGTTGCACGAGCCCTGGCAATCCGGCCGTTGCATCATCGGGTTTGGTAGAGCAAGGTTCGGGATATCGGTAACCGTACCCGTGGCCTGTGCAGTGTTGCTAAGGCCATCGGTCACGGTAACGGTGTAGGCGCCAGCGACCAGCCCCGAAATGCTCGCGGTGGTTGCGCCGTTGCTCCAGCTATAGGTGTAGGGTGGCAAGCCTCCGCTAGGCGTGGCGATGACCGAGCCGTTCGCTTGCCCACAGCGGCTAGGGGTCACCTGCACGGTGACCGTGACGGCGAAAAGCAGGGTGGGAGTGAAGGCGGTGAAAAGTGCGAGTGCGCGTATGGATCCCTTCATGGGAGACTGGTTTGGTGCCGGGTTCGCTGGGAAGACGGTGGTGGTCCAAAGTCGTTGCCCACGACTTCGGCGGAGTGAAGGTCGCGCGAACGACCGTACCTGCGATCGGTCCACACATCTACTTTCGCCCCGCGTTCGCCATCGTCCGCCATCATGCGGGCGGCGGTCGCATCCATCGACCGCGATCTCACATACGCAGCCATCGACGTCGGCTCCAACGCGGTGCGGTTGCTCGTGGGCGAGGTGATCGAGCGCGAGGACCACCCCATCATCAAGAAGCAAACGCTCGTGCGCGTGCCCATCCGCTTGGGCGAGGATGTGTTCGATCAAGGATCCATCACCACCGCCAAGCAGGACTACCTGATCAAGTCGCTCAAGGCCTTTCGCCTGCTGGCCGAAGTGTACAACGTGGCCTACCTGCGCTGTTGCGCCACCAGCGCCATGCGCGAAGCGGTGAACAAGGACCAAGTACTGGCGCGTGTGGAAATGGAGAGCGGGGTACACATAGAGACGATCAGTGGCAAGCTCGAGGCGGATCTGATCACCAACACCTTCTGGACACAGGACCTGCTTAAGGACCGACCCTACTTGTACATCGATGTGGGTGGCGGCAGCACCGAACTCACCTGGATCGAAGGGGGCCGACGTGTGAAAAGTGCGAGCTTCAAGATCGGTACGGTGCGCACCCTGAAGAACAAAGTGCCGCTGAGCGCTTGGGTGGAGATGCAGACCTTCTTGGAAGAACTGCGCGCACAACACGGACAACTCGTCGCCATTGGTACTGGCGGTAACATCAACCGCATCTTCAAGGAGAACGGCAACGCCTTTGGTGAGCCGCTCTCACGCGCTCATATCGAAGAGCAGCGCGATCGCATCGGCAGCTATTCGTTCGAGGACCGCGTGAAATTGCTGCGCCTCCGCCCCGATCGCGCCGACGTGATCATTCCCGCTGCCGACATCTTCTTGCGCGTAATGGACTTCGCCGACATCGACGAGGTCTTCGTTCCCAAAGTGGGCCTCGCCGACGGCATCATCTACGACCTGTACATGAAACAGTACGGCAAGGTGCGCTATCCGCAGAACGAGCCCGTCGTCGTCTAGTTCTTCCGATGCGGGGCGCCTTCTCTGTCTTTGGCTTCCTTTCGGTCGCTACAGCGCTTACCGCGCAACAACCCTGGTCCATCGGCGTGCGGGGGCACTATGGCTACCTGTGGCCCCACCGCCCAAGCAGTTGGATCCTTGTGGAAGGCCATGCACCGGCCTATGAACTATTCGCCGAGCGCAGGGTGAGCGGCGATCAGCAAGGGCACCACGACTATGCGTTGCCCACCTATGGCGTTGGTGTGTTGTACACCGGCATGGCCAATCCTGATCGCATCGGCGCGGGTGTGCGTGTGCTTCCGTACTTGTACTTGCCCTTCACGCATGGCGAGCGCTTCACTTTCGGCATGCGCCTCGGTTGGGGTGTGGGCTACATCGCAAAGCCTTTTGATCGCATCGAGAACAACAAGCAGATCGCCATCGGCTCGCGCTTCAACACCGCGATCCAGATCATGCCCGAACTGCGCTTTACGCGGCCCCGCACCAACCTCCATGTGGGAGTGGGCATAGATCATTGGAGCAACGGATCCGTTAAGCTGCCGAACTTGGGCTTGAACTATTTGAGCGTGAGCCTCGGTGCGAGCTATGCGCTCACTACACCGGTCGTACCGGTTCCGCAGCGGGTGCTCACAGATCAGCGCGATCCGCTGCTACGCGAGTGGAGCGTGGTCGTTGCCGCCTTCAAGAGCGAGACCGCGAGACCATTGAGCGGGCAATACAGCGTGTTCTCGCTGGTGGGTCAGCGGCAATGGCAGGTTTCGGTGAAATCGCATCTGATGGGTGGCATCGATATCTTCAACAAAGGATCGCTCGTCACCGCGCATCCGGAAATGAAGGATCGTGATCGCGCAGAGTACACGCAGCTCGGCGTGCACGGTGGCTATGCGCTCGGCTTCGGCAGGGGTGAGCTCTATTTGCACATGGGCGCGTATGTGTACTCTCCCGTGGAGGATGAAGCGCCGGTCTTCCACCGCATCGGCGTGCGCTACCGCACCGGCAAGCATTTGATCTGGAACGTTTCCCTCAAGAGCCACTACGCCGTGGCCGATCATTGGGAGTTCGGCCTAGGCTACCGATGGAACTGATGAAGAACATACCATCAGCTACGCAGGGTCCTCGAAGACGAGAGACCCTGCGGAGGTGGGGGTACGCAATACCGCTATGTGCAATGCTGCTGCTCGGCTGCCAGCGCGAGCAAATGGACGATTGTATCACCAGCGCTGGATCAATGCGCACCGAGGAGCGCATCACCGGCGACTTCCACACCATCGATCTCGGTGATCGTGTGGACCTCGTGATCGAAGAGCATGCCTTTGGTTCCATTGCCGTAGAAGCAGGAAGCAATTTGCTGGGCCAGATCACCACCGAAGTGGGCGACGGCATCCTCACCGTGCGCAACGAGATGCGCTGCAACTGGGTGCGCAGTTTCAAACCACGCGTAACGGTGCATGTGCCGGTGGATCAACTCGCGAAGCTGGTCTTGCGCGGCACTGGCAATGTCACTTGCCGCGATAGCATCATCCGCGATCGCTTCGAACTGGAGCAATGGAGCGCGCAGGGAAGTGCATCGTTGTTGCTCAGCGTTACCTCCTGTTCCATCGCCTTGCACACTGGTGCCGGTGATGTCAACTTAGCAGGCCGCTGCATGCAGACCGCTGATCTCTTCAGTGGGATCCAAGGCCCGATCAATGCATCGCAGCTGCGCACGCGGCTCGTGAACGTGAACAACAGTGGCATTGCCGATGTGCGATGCTGGGTGACGGATCAGCTCAACGTGCAGATCAAGGACGTAGGCGATGTGTACTACCGCGGTGATCCGCAGGACGTGCAAGAGGTGGTCACAGGAAGTGGATCGGTGATCCACGAATGATCGTTTACTACCAGACCATGTCCCAATAGAAAAGCATTACGACCAACGCACATTGGCTCGCGGTGAACGTGGCGAACGCCGTGCGAGCAAATGGATCCTCGGTGCGCGATCGCCAGCGCTTGTAGGTGGACCTCACCAGTGGCACGGTGAAGGCAAAGAGCAGCAGTGGAAGGTAGACGAGGACGTGCAGGATCTTGTCAACGCCTTCGCCAAGTCCGAAATAGAACACGCCTTCGTTCAGCAGCAGAAAGGGGATGAGGAAGGAAGTGATCACAGCGGATGGAAGCATGGACACCAAGGCCGATCTGGATCCCTCGCTGTGGCGGCCGCGCGCCCGCCCGATCATTCGTAGCAATAGCATAAGGGGAACGATGACGCATGTGAGCAACGCGATCGCTTCGAATGCCGCAAGCATCCAGAACAACCAAGGCTGGTGAAATGGTGTGATGTACGCGAGGAGTGCGTCGTACTCCGGCCGCTTGCCGAAAAGCGAGGCCATCTCGATGTTGTGATCGCCCTTCGAAAGTTCCTTCTTCAGGTCGAAGGTGCGCAACTCCGAGTAGTCGTGGTAGAAGTAGAGGTGGATGAGGCCGCGTTGCAGGTCGAGGATGTTCGTGTAGAGTGTTCCGTTGCCGAGCGTGGTGCGACAGGCGCGCATGCTGTCCATCACCGCAGTGCAGAAGGCGAGTGAAGTATCGGCGCCTTGCGCGATCAGTGCGCGTCCTTTCTGGTAGCGAGGGATCGGCACTGCATCGAAGTTCGTACACGTTGATGGCCTGAAATTGGCGAGCGCATAAGTCGCATCATTTCCGGTGTAGAGCGTGTCGCCTTCAACCACCAGATAGTCGCCGTTACGGTCAGCGAGAACGAGCATGGCGTGGGCGATAAGGCCCATGTCGTACTTCCGGAACTGTGCAGCAGCTTCATGCACAGTGGAGCAGGTCCGCATCACCTGCTGGAGCACCACGGCGAAGTCGCCCAAGGGTAAACCGTCCTGGCGTGGCATGTAGGCGTAAGGCACGCCTAGCCCATCGAACATCAGCCCGGCTTCGTTCATGCCGCCTTGGTCAAGCATCTCGCGCATGGGACTTCCGTTGAAATGGCCCAGATACACGGCGCCATACTCACCTGACTTGCCGTTCTCGAACCGAATTCGCGAATTGATGCTCCACGCATCCTCGTTGTTGCCCACCATGGTGTAGCCGTTCTGCGTCACCTTGAAGAAGGTGCAGGCCATCAATGCCGAGGGCAACAGAACGACCGCTAGGGTTTGCAGGAACCGGAAGTGATGCATGTGACGCAAGCTATGGCTGACCCAATGCGCGGGTGATTTGATAGTAACACAAGCGCCGCAATACCTTGGTCTCATGGGGAAGAAGATGATCATCACCGGTGCAACAGGCTATGTGGGTGAAGGCGTATTGCTGGAATGCCTGGAACATCCGGCCATTGATGAAGTGCTCGTGGTGGGCCGCAAGAGCTGCGGGCGAACACATGCCAAGCTGAAGGAGTTGCTCGTAAAGGATTTCTTCTCGCTCGAGACCGTTGCGGGACAACTTCGCGGCTACGACGGTTGTTTCTATTGTGCGGGCGTCAGTTCCGTGGGGAAGAACGAAGTCGATTTCACGCGGCTCACTTACGATACCGTGATCGCTTTTGCGAAGGCTGTGGTCAGTGCTTCGCCGCAAGCCACGTTCACATATCTCTCTGGCGCAGGAACGGACAGCAGTGAAAAGGGCAAGCTGATGTGGGCGCGCGTGAAGGGCCGCACCGAGAACGACCTCAGTCGCATCGGCTTCGCGCAGCAGTTCAATTTCCGACCGGGCATCATGACCGTGACACCCGGCATGCGTAACCCGAAGTGGTGGATGCGCATGTTGGTGCCCGTGTTCGCGGTGGTGATGCCCTGGGCCACCTGTAGCATGAAGGCGGTGGGTCTGGCGATGATCAACAGCGTGCTGAAGGGCTATTCCAAGAAAGTGCTGGAGGTGAAGGACATCAAAGAGTTGGCGAAGGGGTGAGCGGCCGAAATCGGTCCTCCCGATACCTTCGCCCTATGTCCTTCGTCCAGGCCCCGCCCTACGTTCCCAAGCACAAGATCCGAGTCGCTAACCGCCGCCAGTTTGTTCGATGGGGACGATGCCGCCACATATTCACCGCATAGCGGAATAGCAGACATTAAGATCACAATATGCAAACTGTGTTCGAGCTCGAAGATTATTGCCGACAACAATGACGAAAACCAGATCGAAGTGGTCCGATCACATTGATCGTAGAACAGAAAGTCGGGCCGTACCGATGTTCTTGCCGGTTGTGGGGTCCCACGCCCGGATGACATAGTACCCATTCGCCAAGCTCGTAGTGGGGATCGAGATAATGGCGCTGTTGGCCGAACTTGATTGGACCAGCCTACCAGTCCCGTCAATGATGGAGACCGATATATCGCTGCTTGGCAGCAGACCAAGGTCGAGCGTAAACTCCGAACCGACGGCAGGATTAGGATAGAGTTGGAAGGTGCCCGAGGTGCTCGGCGGATCTTCAGGGTCGAGTACAGGATCCGTCGTGTTGCGGAGCAGGTGCAATCGGGCATATCGGTTGATGACCATATCAAGATCTCCATCTGAATCGACGTCTGTCGCCAAGTTCGAGAACCACCTGTCAATGAATAGAACCTCGCCCTGATCGCCCATGAGACCGTCGGTGTTCTCGTGATATTCGAGGACCCAGTCGTAGGTACCATCGGTCTTCCTGCAACGGAAGAGAAGGTCGGCATCAGCGTCGCCGTCCATGTCGATCAGTTGCATTGATGGGTACTCTTCGGGGAAGGTTCTTTCAAAGATGAGCTGCTCAACCCCTATGCTATCGCTGGTGAACGTTTGGCTGTAGCAACGGACTACCAAACCTTCCAATCGCATCCAGCACGCTTCATCCAAACCATCGCCGTCAACATCAGCCCACCAATAGCCACCTCCACGTACGCTAAAATCCCACGGCCATGAGTTCGTAGTGGGGAACTGACCGAACCCATTGTTGTACTTGATGATGATCTCGTTCCCCGGGACATTGTTTTCCAACAGGTCCTCGTCACCGTCTTGATCCACGTCGCGATGGCCGAAGTAGGCAGCAGGGGGAAGGGTGGTGGTAGTGGATTGAGCCGTGAAAGGGGTTGTCCTTTCGAGCACCTGGGTTGCCGATATCCATGTCTGCTGGCTGCCCAATTCGTCCCAGTTGCCGGAAACCACGATATCCGACATGCCGTCACCGGTAACATCGAACAGATCGACAGCGACGGATTCCAATGAGGAATATGATTGTATGGACGCAAGTGATGCACCGAAGCAATGGTCGATAAAGACGCCATCTTGGGCTTCAATAGCGAATAGCTGACATGGATTGAAATAGGAATCGGAACTCTGACAGCCGAGCAGGTCTTTGTCTCCATCACCATCCAGATCTTCCACCAACAAGCTCGCGCCGTTGGTGTACGACCAGTATCCCGTTCCCAATTGTACATCGTAGATCAGTGGAACATTGTCAGGTCGGTCCATTTCCAGCAGATCCACCTCGAACTCATCTTCCCTCGACACAAAGGCCAGTTCTGGCGCTGAGATCCCATTTGCTTCGTAGAGTGCCATTCCAGCTACAACGGGTTTGTTCCATTTGAACAATTGCATAGGCGCAGCAAAATCCAAGGGGTCGTCCGTCCCGTTGGAGGAACTCAGCCGCGCATCCGTCCCGATGATCAGCAGATCTTTCCATCCATCGCCGTTCGCATCATCCATCGAAAATGACTCGATGGGCGACGAGGTCTCGACCAGTGTGTCAGGCGGTGCTATGCTCAAGTCCGGAAGAATACGGGAGCGGTAAAGTCGTTTGTCATAGGCGTACACCATATCCACGATGTTGTCATCATCCAGATCCGTCAGTGCGTGATCGTAGAACCAAGCTCCGAAATTGAGATCCTCATGATGGTCGAAGCTCCCTCCGCCCTGGTTCAACCAAACATCGAAGAAGTGTTGCCCCTGGCTGGAACTTGAACCGGCGAAAAGATCAAGAAGGCCATCCTGGTCGATGTCAGCAGCACTCAGCTCGCCGATCCATTCCGTGAACGTGGACAGCACAGTGGTCGGGGAGTCCGGGCCGTTCGAAGCGAACCATGCACGAACCTGACCGGAGTAAGAATTATTTGGCGCGAAGATGAGATCGCCGATCCCATCGTCGTCGATGTCAGCCACGGTCAAATAGAACCAGTACCCACCGATAGCCAGAGAGCGGAACAAGCGCAGTTCGCCTTCGTCGGGCACGAAGTGATAGATCTCAATGGTTCCGGAGCCGCTGGTGCCTATCAGTTCGGGAATACTGTCGCCGGTGATGTCGGCGATCAAGCGCGGCACGCAGTCATTGCCTTCATGGGTGATGGTTGGCTCACCATATGTGCCTTCAGGCCCGCCCCAGTAAACGAAGATGGAAGTAGGAAGCCCAGCGTACAAATGGTCCAATCCGCTCCGGATGATCTCCGGATAGCCATCGGCGTTCAAGTCGGCCACCATTCCTACATCACTATTGCCATCATCCTGGACCAGGCGCTTGAAGGACGTAACCTCACCCCCGGTCAGGCCCAGCGCGATGGTTTGTCCTACACCTGTTGAAGAAAGGACCATTTCCCGCTCGCCGTCGCCATCGACATCAACTACCACAGCTCTTTTGACAGCATTGATGTTTGGACCTATGGATACAGGAGAAAGAAAGGTTCCCTGGCCGAGCACGACACATGCCCAACCGATAACGGCCATTGGAAGAAGGAGGGATCTGACCATTACTAGCACGGCTAGGTGAAATGTAGCACGGCAACGCCTTTGTGGGGGCCATATTGCCTCCGATAGCAAGAGTAGGTGGTGTTCCAAACCTTCTAAACCTTCAACCTCGCCCTCAATACCTTCGCCGTATGTCCTTCGTCCAAGCTCCACCCTACGTTCCCAAGCACAAGATCCGCATCGTTACCGCCGCTTCCTTGTTCGATGGCCATGATGCAGCGATAAACATCATGCGGAGGATCATCCAGGCGACGGGCGCCGAGGTGATCCACCTGGGGCACGACCGCAGCGTGGAGGACGTGGTGAACACCGCGATCCAGGAGGATGCGCTGGGTGAAACTTATTCCTTTACCCAACGACCTGATGCGACCGGCCTGCCGTGCGGATCAAGCATCTGAAAGGTGTAGAGCCCCGGCGCGAGGTGTGAGACATCGAATGAGCTGACCTGTGCAGAGGTCCGTGACCGAAGAACTACTCGGCCGGTGGCATCCATCAGTAGCAGTTCGCCGGAGCCAGCAGGTGAGATACTCAACACGTCGGATGCGGGTGATGGGAAAAGGATCGGGCCTTGCGATCTGGCTGGTTCGTCCATGCCGACCGAACCGGCGAAGGCCAGGTCATCCACCTTGATAAAGCTGCCTACCACGGGACTGGAGAAGTTGATGCTCGATACGATCTGGATGTATGCGGTATCGGGTATATCGGAGCTGATGTAGGTGAGCGGGACTTGGAATGTTTGCCAACTCCCGAGGCTTCCGGTCACCTCCAGAGTACCCAAAGCGACCAGTGTTCCACTGCCGCCATTGTTCAAGGCCACTTGTATTTGCGCAGTGTCGTTGGGCTGGATGCCATACTGCCACTGTCCGGTGAGCATGGCCGGTCTCGCTGCATATGGGAAGCCGGCGTTTGTGCCGGACATGCCCGCTGAGGCCCAGCCCTGAATAAAGCCGCCGCCACTGGACTCACGTGTGGAAATCACCGCATGAAAGTTTCCGGGGTTGCCCGGTGTGCCCTGTTCCACCGTTGCGCCGCCAAGGGTTTGGACATCATTGTATGTAAGCCAACCGACCGGCTCCATGTACCCACCTTGGTTGCTCCAGTTTTCGAAACCACCGTTAGGGATTTGTCCAAATACGGTCGAAAGCGCACAGGCGAATACGATCGTTGTCGGAAGGCTGCGGATGTTGTACATGTTTGACCTGTAAATGTGAACGAAGGTATTGTTCACCGACGTGATCTCCGCCAGGGATGGTAGCGGCAGCCCCGCGCAGGCGAACGCGAGCAGCGCACGGAGCGAGGAGGCGACCGAAGGAAGCCACCGCAGCCCGATGCGATGCCGCGCGAGACAAGTCCGGCTAAAGCGGACAGCCCGTTAAGGCGGCCAAATCACAAACGGACAGTCGCCATTCCTCTCTTTCGCTGTCCGTCGGGTAAATTCGCCCTATGTCCTTCGTCCAAGCCGCCCCCTACGTCCCCAAGCACAAGATCCGCGTCGTTACCGCCGCCAGTTTGTTCGATGGCCACGATGCCGCCATCAACATCATGCGGCGCATCATCCAGGCCACTGGCGCCGAGGTGATCCACCTGGGGCACGATCGCAGCGTGGAGGATGTGGTGAACACGGCGATCCAGGAGGATGCACACGCCATTGCGATGACCAGCTACCAAGGCGGACACGTGGAGTACTTCAAGTACATGCACGACCTGCTGAAGGAGAAGGGCGCGGGGCACATCAAGATCTTCGGCGGTGGCGGTGGCACGATCCTGCCGAGCGAGATCGAAGAGCTGCACGCGTACGGCATTACGCGTTTGTACCACCCGGACGACGGTCGTTCGATGGGCCTGCAGGGCATGATCAAC
>JBKJPT010000052.1:0-54774 GCA_046595075.1 Flavobacteriales bacterium | reverse complement strand
GACGGCTTCGAGGCGTGCTTCGAAGCATTGCAGACCAACCCGAACACCATCGCCTTCCTCAACTGCTCGCAGCCCGGCACCAACACGCAATACCTGTGGACCTTCGGCGACGGCGCCAATGGATCGGGCACTGCGCCCACGCACATCTATGATCAGCCCGGCACCTACACGGTTTGCGTGACCGCTTATGGCAATGGTTGTGAGGACACGTTCTGCTTGCCGTTAGTGGTGCAGGGCGGCACTGATCCGTGTGATGAACTCGAAGCTGGATTCACCTCGACCGCCACGCCGAACGGAACGCAGTTCAGCAATGGCACCACCGGGACAGGACAGTCGACCACCTGGTATTGGACCTTCGGCGACGGCGGCACGAGTAACGATGCACAACCCCTCCACACGTATGCAGCGCCGGGCACCTATGAAGTGTGCCTGTACGCGCTCACGGTGTACAACACGGGCAGCGGCGTGTTGCTCACTTGCGCGGATACGACCTGCAATGCTGTTGTGATCGACGGCGGCGCGGATCCATGTGATGGGCTCAGCGCCGAATTCTGGTTCGGCAACAACGGCGGTGATCCGGCGAGCATCTTCTATTCCGCGACCACAGGCGCTGGCCCGAATTGGATCTGGAGTTTCGGCGATGGCACCTATTCGGACAACGGCCCACAAGGCACGCACACCTATGCCGCTGCAGGCACCTATGAAATGTGCCTCACGGTTTGGGCGTGGGATCCCACAACGCAGGACACTTGTTCCGAAACAAGTTGCCAGTTGGTGACCATTCTTGGAGGTGACCCCTGCGACGATCTCGAAGCCTGCTTCACCACGGAAGTGATCGACAACAACAGCTTCTACTTCGTGAACTGCACAACGCCAGGCACCAACATTCAATACGAGTGGCACTTCGGCGATGGTAGCGCCAGCGGCGACGTGAACGCCGAACACAGCTTTGCTGAACCCGGTACATACGAAGTGTGCCTCACCGCGTATTGGGGGAATTGCGTGGACAGCACGTGCACCACAGTGACCGTTACTGGTGGCGGCACCGATCCTTGCGATGGATTGCAAGCGGCCTTCACCTGGACCACAACCCCCAACGGCACCTACTTCCTCAACGGCTCTAATGGCACCGGCTTCCAGACCACTTGGTACTGGAACTTCGGTGATGGTGGAACGAGCACCGCTCAATCAACGGTGCACACTTACCTCGAGCCCGGTGTCTACGTGGCGTGCCTCACGGTGGTGAGCATCTACGAACTGAGCGGCGGCGGCGTGATCACTTGTGCCGATACCACTTGCTATGACGTGGTGATAGAGGGCGGTGGTGATCCTTGCGATCAGCTCCAAGCCTGCTTCACCACAGAGGCGATCGACAACAACAGCTTCTACTTCGTCAACTGCACCACACCCAGCACCAACATCCAGTACGTGTGGAATTTCGGCGATGGCGCGACCAGTGGCGGCGTGAACCCCGACCACAACTACAGCGAGCCCGGCACCTACGAGGTTTGCCTCACCGCCTATTGGGGAAATTGCACGGACACCACCTGCACAACAATAACGGTCACCGGTGGCGGCACCGACCCTTGCGATGGCCTTGAAGCTGGCTTCACCTGGACAACCACGCCGAACGGTACGCAGTTCAGCAATGGAACGGTGGGCGTCGGTTTCCAAACGAACTGGTATTGGACTTTCGGCGATGGTGGCATCAGCGATGACGCGCAGCCTTTCCATACCTACCTCGAGCCCGGCGTCTACGTGGTGTGCCTCACAGCTGTGAGCATTTATGAACTTGCCGGTGGCGGCGTGATCACTTGTGCCGACACCACTTGCTATGAAGTCACGATCGAGGGAGGTGGCGATCCCTGCGATGATCTCCAAGCCTGCTTCACCACAACGGTGATCGACAACAACAGCTTCTACTTCGTTAACTGCACATCGCCAAACACCAACATCCAGTACCTGTGGAACTTCGGAGACGGTGCGACCAGTGGCGGGATCAACGCCGATCACACCTATGCAGGGCCAGGCACCTACGAGGTGTGCCTCACGGCCTATTGGGAGAATTGCACCGACACAACCTGCACGACCATTGTGGTCGAGGGGCCCGGTGGTTGCGAGCCGTTCGAGATAGATTTCACTGCGACCTCTCAAGGCACGGCAACCATTTTACAAGCCACCTCCAGCGTTCCGGTGGTGGGCTACATCTGGTTCTTCGGCGATGGAAGCGACCAGGGATACGGCCAAGTGATCACGCACCTCTACGAGCCACCCGGCCCATACAATGTGTGCCTTGCGGCTTGGTACTGGAACAACGCCACACAAGACACCTGCTGGGCCGAACATTGTGAGGAGATCGACCCGTTCGATGTAGGGATCAACGAGGCTGCGATCGGGCTGGTGCATTTGTTCCCTAACCCTGCGCATAACTCGTTCATCATCGACGGTGCTCCTTTGGGGGCGGACCTACGGGTCTTCTCCACAGAGGGTCGCTTGGTACTGGCGCAACGCACCAACAGTGCGCGCACGATGGTGGACGTTACAACACTTGCTCCCGCGATCTACTCGGTGGAAGTGCGGACCGCCGAGGGAAGCCTATGGAGGCGGGTCGCTATTGAATGAACAGTGGGCGTTGAGCTTCAATAAATGAGAAGGGGCGGCCGATGATGGCCGCCCCTTCTTCTGTCCGCCGACCAATGGTCGCCCTTAAGCTGCCGCCGCCCCCTCTTGCTTGCCCGGCAAGACCTGGAAGGTGTTCATCACTACCTCGGTGATGTAACGCTTGCTGCCATCCTTGGCTTCGTAGCTGCGGTGAACCAATCGCCCCTCCAGCATCACGGGCGATCCTTTCCGCAGCAAGCGCTCCACCATTTCGGCGGTTTGGCCCCAGGCCACCACGGTATGCCATTGGGTGTCGGTAACGCGCTCGCCGCTGGCATTGCGGTAGCTGTCATTGGTGGCTACCGAGAGGCGGGCAACCTTTCGCCCCTTGGCGATCTCCCGCACTTCGGGATCGAAACCGAGGTTGCCAACGAGGTGCACTTTGTTCTTCAGCGTGTTCATGGGACTTGTGTTTTAGGGTTCGACTTTTCGTTGCTGACCCGGTGCTGAAACCGGAGCCGATGCAAACGTTGGCTGGGGAAGAAGGGGGAGCCGGTCGATTTTCATTTGTAGGCGATTACAGCCGTTTGCTGTCATTTGTTGACCGGTCCCCGGACTTCTACGCCGTTCAGCCAACCGCAGTACCCGGATTCCTATCTTGTATGCAGTCTCTAGCTCCGGGCAGCATCCAGCATAGGTGCGTTGTCTTGTGCATTAAGAGGCCACCGGTTGCGTGAACCCACCGAACACGAACTGATAAAGGGATGCCTGAGCGGCGATCGTCGCTGCCAGGAAACCCTTTATGACCGCTTCGCGCGCCGCATGTACGCAGTGTGCTTGCGGTACGCACGGCACGAAATGGAGGCTGAGGACATCATGCAGGAAGCATTCATAAGGGTGTACGAGAGGCTGAAGGATTTCCGCATGGAGGGGTCCTTGGAGGGCTGGGTCCGCCGGATCATGGTCCACACTGCGATCAACCACTACCGCAAGAAATCCTTCCAGCAAGAGCGCTTTGGGCTGGAGCGCCTGCCAGAGGAGCCTGTGGAAGCTGATGCCATGGGCCGGCTGGGCCAACAGGAGCTATTGGACATGATCGCCTCGCTTCCGGACGGTTACCGCACGGTGTTCAATCTCTTCGCGATCGAGGGATATGACCATGCGGAGATCGCCGACCTACTGGGCTGCGGTGAAAGCACCTCGCGCAGCCAATTGGCAAAGGCCCGACGACTATTGCAACTGAAGATCCACGCCAAGAACACACCGGCCTATGCGGGAGCAGCATCCCATTGATGACTTTTTCAAGCACGAGCTGAGCGGGATACCCGCTGAGCCTCCAGCGCGCCTGCGTGCAGCGATCCTCGCTGGGGCACAGCGTGGATATAAACGCACGCTGTGGCGCAAACGGTCGCGCATGACCCTTGCTCTGCTATTGCTCCTGCTTAGCCCCGCTGGATATTGGTTCGTGAACAATGGTGCAGGCAGGGTTGAGCAAGGCTCGGGCGTGTCCGCTGTTGATCTTGCGAACGACGTTGGGTTGCGGGCTCCGAAAACGAGCGGCGCAGAGACCTCGGTCATTCACTTGGAGGAAGGCGTCCATCCATCAACAGCAGATGTACCCGACACACACGTGCGCAGTGGACCTGGTGCCGAAGGACCGCGGCCTAGGAACTTTTCCGGTGGGCAAGAGGCTCGTACACTTCCGACAACTGTTCCGGTTGGTGACGAAGGGGTTGCTACGCAACTGGGCGTAGTCCATGAAGAGCCGTTGAGCTCGCCCAATGAGCTCGGGACCGCAGCCGAGGTCAACAACGGCGGTCTGGCGCTAACCCCAGGGGTTCCTGTCGTTGCAATTGAAACCGAAGATGCGTTCCGCTTGATGGGGAATCATGTTGGTCTGGAACCCGCGGTCATTGCCGGGGAAGTTCATCGTGCGATGATCCCCGAAACTTACGTGCTGCCTCATGGCGATTGGTGGCTGGCGTCACACCTGTGCGCATACGCGGCCAAGCACAACTGGGAGGGTACTTCGACGCGGTTGGCAGATGCGCTGAACAAAGCGGAGAGCCTCAGCCCTTCCGCCGCTTTGGGCATCATGGTCGGCAGGCGCTGGCGTTCGGGCTTGGGTGCCGGGCTTGGGGTGGAAGTGGAGCAGACCGAGCAGGCCTACCGGCACCTCGAGCACAACATCGTACAAGAGCACACCGTGATCGCCAACATGGTCACCCTTAACACCACGGTGATCGCCATGGTCTACGACACGCTAAGCAACAACGTAGTGCGCGAGTACGACGCTCAAGGACTGGATCAACGCACTACGGTTCGTGTTCCGTTGGAGGCCTACTGGCATGTGGGCTTGCGCCGCTGGGTGTTGGGAGTGCGCGTTGGTACCATGGCAGAGATCAACCGCGTTCGTTCGACCTCTTCATTGGTGCAGGCCGATGAGGATGGTCACATCTATTCTACTGCGCTGAGCGCTGAAGTCGTTGCGGCCCGCTACCCCACTTGCGTCACCGGCCTTATTGGTGCCGACCTCGGCTTTGCATTGCACGAGCGCTGGACATTGTTGGCAACACCACACTATGCGCGCGGTTTCGTACCGGGCGCGCAGGGGGCATTGCAGGCAACCCCTGAAAGACTCGGTATCCGTTTTCAACTTTGCCACTACCTATGATCGGCTTACCCCGTCACATACGATCCTGTACCGTGGCTGCTTGCTTCGCCGCCAGCTCCATAGCGCACGCGCAACTATACTCTGACCGCACGCAAGAACGCGGCGGCGGCACCCTGCAGACCTGCGATACTTCCATGCACGTGAGCATTGCCACCACTTTGCTCAATGGATACAACTGCGTGTTCGATCCAGTGATCATTCCGGGGTCAACCCAAGTGCAGGACTTGGTGTGGACCTACTACTACAATGGGACCTTCACTCAAGCGTACAATACTCCCTTCGAGTTGTACTTCCCTTGGCAGGAAGAGTACCCCGTGTGCCTTACTGTGAACGCTTATGATCTGGAGGCACAGCAACCCTGCAGCACCACGGTGTGCGACCTGATCACTCCCGTTTCTGACGTGCTCTGTACATCGCTCGTAGCCAACTTCGACATCGCCGCCGTTGATGGCCAAACCGTGACCTTCGTCAGCACCTCGACCTTCGCCGGCTTGATCGATCAGGAGACATGGTCCTTTGGCGACGGTGCAGGAGCCACCACCTCCACCCCTACTAACACTTTCGTCGGGCCGGGTCCTTTCGAGATCTGCCTCACCTTAATGAGTTCGGACCCCTACTGCTCGGCCACCTTGTGCCAGTGGTTGTACTTGGGGCCGGGTAATGTGGAGTGTGCGCAATTGATCGATCAGGGTTATTGGCTACTGCAAGCGGACAACTTGGTCGGCGTGCTGGACACTTCGCGCACCTCGGGCATGTATAGCTCCATTGAGTGGGACTTCGGCGATGGTGCACTTGCCACAGGCAGCGTAGCCGTGCATGCGTACCCTGTTGAGGGCGAGTTCCAATTATGCGGCACCTTACGCGCTTGGGGACCTCTCTTGGGCGACACTTGCGTGAGCACCGTGTGCCATACGGTATGGCCACAACTCGTGGGCCTAGAGGAACCCTCTGCGAACAACTCTTGGGTTGTTTTCCCGAACCCGTGCACCGACGTGATAATGGTGATCGGTGCCGATGCGCTACTTGCGCGAGCCGTTGTGCTTGATGCGCTCGGGCGCACGGCGCTCACACCACCGAAAAGCGCGGGCGTTGGTAGCGCAAGGCTGGACCTCTCCTCGCTTGAGGCGGGTCCGTACTTGTTGCACCTCTCAACACCCGAACGCTCTTCGGTGATCCGCATCATCAAGCATTGAATTCCGCCACTGCCGCCTCCTTGGCAGCGAGCAGATAGAAGTCCGTGAGCACCACCTCCGTGAACGTGCGCTTCTCGCCCTCCTTGGTTTCGTACTTCCGGTGAACGAGGCGGCCCTCCACCAACAGGCCGGTACCCTTGTGCACCATGGCGGCCAGGCGTTCTGCCTGCTTGCCCCACGCCACGATCGGGTGCCACTGCACATCCTCCTTCCACTCACCTTCGCCGCTGCGGAAGCGTTCGTTGGTGGCCAGGCTCAGCTTCAGCAGGTGTTGCCCGCTTTCCAGTTTCTTCAGCTCCGGCTCATTGCCTAGGTGTCCCATCAGTTGCACTTTGTTCTTCATCGTCGTTGGTTTTTGTTGTTGCCGGCACCCTGCCGACTTCCGGGGACAAAGCAGCGGCGTTGCGGAATGGCGATCCGTCCGTTCGTCGTTTGTAATCGTTCATTGGCGTTTGCCGCCGTTTGTCGGACGCCTGCTCAAGGGGTATTGATCGCTACTTTAGCCGCCCCCGATGAACCGGGGAAAACGCCTGCAAGAAGCGCGACCCGTACAAGCAAACGACCGGAAGATGAGCGGCAAGACGACCAAGATCCTTGTTCCCACGGATTTCACCCACGTTGCCGACAATGCGATCGGCCATGCCATGAAGCTTGCTTCGCACACCAAGGGTGAGGTGTACCTGCTGCATGTTGTGCCCTCCCAGGACGATGTGGACGACACGCGGCGCAAGCTGGAAATGGAAGTTGCTCGGGCCCAAAAACTAGACGTTGCGGTCCCGGTGTTCAAGCTGGTTCGTGTAGGAAGCATTTTCGATGATATCGGCGATGCGGCTTCGGAGATCGGCGCCGACCTGATCGTGATGGGTACGCATGGCATGCGCGGCATGCAGTTCCTCACCGGTAGCCGTGCGTTGCGCGTCATCACCAGCAGCAATGTTCCGTTCGTGGTGGTCCAAGAGCGGCCGATAAAGGACGGTGGTTATGATTCCATCGTGGTGCCCTTGGACCTGCATCAAGAGACCCGCCAGAAGCTTACGCTTGTGGCCGACATGGCGAAGTACTTCAACAGCAAGGTGCACCTGATCACGCCGAAGGAGGAGGATGAATTTTTGCACAAGCAGTTGGTGAACCATATCAAGTTCGCAAACCAGTACTTGGATGGCCGCGGCATTACGCACGACGCCACCATCGCGGACAAGGACAGCGGCGATTTCGTAGAGGCTGTGGTGAAGCACGCCGTGGCCATGGATGCCGACCTCATTGCGATCATGAACCTTTCGCAAGGAAACATCTTCGGTGTGCTTGGGGTGCCCTACGAGCAGGAGGTGATCACCAACGAAGCTCAGATCCCGGTGATGTGCATGAACCCGCGCGACACCGGCTCCGGCGGCGGCTGGACGTTCCAATAGCGCTCAAGCGCGCATCCCGATCACAAGGATGTCGTCCACTTGTTCGTGGGCGCCGCGCCACGCATTGAATTCATCGTTGAGCATGTTGCGCTGGCGATCCACAGGGTACGTGCTGATCTCCACCAGCAGCTCGCGGAAGCGACGGTAGAGGAACTTCTTCCCCTTTGGACCTCCGAACTGATCGGGATACCCATCGGAGAAGATGTACACCATGTCGCCCGATTGCAGCCGGATGCGGTGGTCGGTGAATGCATGTCCCGTGAGGTCGAAGCTGCCAATGGCGTTCTTGTCCGGCGCGAAGGGAAGCACCTGTCCTTCGCGAACGAGATACAGGGGGCAGTTCGCTCCTGCATATTCCAGCACGCCGCGTGCGGGGTCGTAACTGCAAAGGGCCATGTCCATGCCGTCGCGTACCAGGTATTGCTCCCGGTCCTTGTGCAGGGCTTCGTAGGCGATGCGGTTGAGGTCAGCGAGCACTTCGCTCGGGCGGGATCGGTTACGCTCCTTCGCGGCCTGATTCAGTCCATTGTGGCCGATCAGGCTCATGAAAGCACCGGGCACGCCGTGCCCGGTGCAGTCCACCGCAGCGAACACAATTTTATCGTCGATGCGTTCGAACCAATAGAAGTCGCCGCTCACGATGTCCTTTGGTCTGTAGTACACGAAGGTCTCCGGTAGCATCTCCTTTATCCGTCGCTCCGGTGGCAGTATGGACTCCTGTAGTCGCTTCGCGTACCGGATGCTATCGGTAACGTTCTTGTACAGTTCAACCACCTTGCGGCTCTGCCGTTCCACTTCCTCCTTCTGCCGAACCACCTCCTCGGTGCGCTCCACCACTTTCAGTTCCAAGATGCGCTCGCGTTGGCCGAGCTCGTCGCGCATCTTTAGCAACGCATGCCCCAACACGTCCTCTTCGCTCAACGGTTGGTAGCTCGCTTCGAAGTTGCCCGCGGCCACCGAGTGTGAGAAGTCGGTAGTGCGCCGCAACCCCTCCACCAGCGAGGTGAGCGCCTTGCTCATATCGCCGATCTCGTCGTTGGTGGTGCGCACCTTGGTGCGCGGGAACACGCCGCGGCCAAGGCTCAAGAGCACAAGACGCAGGCGTTGCACCGGCGCAACGATGTCGCGCACGATGACGAAGGCCACGATGAGGCCGATCACCACCAACGCAATGCCCATGTAGAGCACGAAGAACTTGAGCGAGTCGAAGCTGCGGATCATCCCGCCGCCGAGTTCACGTCGTTTGGTCTCCTGCAACTCCAGCAGGTGGTCCAGTTCGTCGAGCACCTTCCGGGTCTGTTGATCCAACGGACCGCCTTCTTCGGCGAGATCATTGCGCTGCATGTGCACGAACGGGTCTCGATAGCTTTCCAGTGAGGGCAACATGGTCTTGATCTGCTCGTGCAACACGAAGAGCGCGTCGAGCTCGGCAGAGACCTGGTTCATCAACGCTACTTCATCGCGACCCCAGTGCGCCATCAGGGTGTCCACGCGATCGAGCAGTTGCGGAAGGTCCTGCGTGGTGATCTCCACCAGCTCTGTCTTTTCCGGTGCGTCCGCGCGGCTTTCGAGCAAAGCCCAGTGCTTGATCAGCATATGCGTACTCACGGTGAGGTTGCGCAGGCGAACGAGCGCATCCACCGAGGGGGAATAAACCTGATTGATCTCCTCGTTGATACCCCGGCTGCGTTCCAGTGTGCGATTGGTGAGCACCACCACGAGCAAGGCGAAGAAGATGAACAGACCGAAGCCCATTCCGATCTTCCGCCCGATGGTCATGCGCATGGCCATGGTGCTAGCGCTTTTCTTCCGGGGGCAACAGATCGAAGAGCTCTCGGAATTTTTCGGAGTTCATTTCGTCCTGCAGGCTGTAGTAGATCCCCTCCAGCCCCAATAGCGTCTCGCGGCGCGTGGGGTTCATGTCATGCGCCTTGAGCATGAAGGGGAGTGCGAGATTGAAGTATTCCCGCGCGGCCTCCTGGATCTGCTGTATGCTGGGGATGTCGTCATCGGCCTTGATGGCGCGGATGCGGTACACGCCGAGGTTGTAGTACAGTGTGGCGAGGTTGTAGTTGGCGCCGTAGTTCTCCGGGTCCAGTACGAGCACGGCTTGGTAAGCGTCCACCGCTTCTTCGAACCATTGCAACTGGGTGCGGTCCTGATTGAAGCGTTTGGTGTACACCGTGCCCAGCGCGTTCGAGAACTCCGCTTCACGCGATCGCAGGTCGGCCTTGGGGTCCAGGCGCAACACAGCGGCTTTATACTTCGCAAACAATTCCGTGGCGCGCACTTCGTCACCCTCATTGAGCCCCTTGGCTGCTTCGTTGAAGCACGACCGCGCGAGGTAGTCGTATGCTTGTGTGGCGTTCTCGGCGTAGGCGGAGTCCTTGTCCAGCTCCAGGCATGTGAACAAACTGTTCAGCGCTTCGTCGCGTGAGCGGTCCGCATCGGCCGGGGTGGTTGCGGCCTTGTACAGGTCCTTGTAAACGAAACCGCGCAAAAGCCACGCCTCGGGGTTCTCCGTGTGAGCGGGCATGGTCACGGCCTCGTCGATCAGTGCGCGTGCCTGTCCAAGCTCGCCTGCTTGGTAGCGGCGCAGCGCCTCCACGAAGGGGTCCTGTGCCATTGCCAGTGGTGCCAGCAACAAGCTCACGAGCGCTATGAGGAGGCGGTTGTTCATTCTTCCACGCGGTGTGCGAGGTTCTTAAGTGTGAGTCCAACGACAAGACCATGGCCCTTGGCGTTGGCCATGCTCAGTTCGTACTTCAACAGATTGTCCACCTTCACGAAGTTCACGACCGAACCATCGTCGAGCGCGCCTGCGTATTCGGTGATCACCAACGTAGGTTGGTCCTTCATGCGCTTATAGATCTCCGGCAGCATCGCCAAGTCGGCCTTGCCCACGAAGAGCATATGGCAGCGCTCCACTTCGGCTGAACGCGGCAGCTTGCGCACTTCGATCGGTTGCTTGCCGATGGTGCGCGTGCTGTACTGCTTGATCAGCTCTTGGTACAGGTTGGCTCCGCCGATCACGCCGATGATGAAATTGCCGCTCCGCATCGCGGGGTCCTTCCACTCCACCAGCTTGGCGATGTTGTAGAGGTAGTTGGCCTGCAGGATGGATGTGGTGTCCTTCTCAGCATCGCGCTGTGGGGTGGCGGCTACGCACACCACCAGCGGGATCAGCACCAATGTGCGCGCATACCTGCCCAATGACCACAAGGTGCCTTTAGATTTGGCGGCGCTCTTCGCCGATCCCATGCCGAACAACATCAACACTTGGCAAAGTATCGGACTGCGGGGGCTGCGTGCCCTGCTGCTCTTGTGCATCTGTCAACACGCGGGTGTTGACGTATGCGCGCAGTTCCCCGGGGCAGCAGAGTTCGATCTTTCCGTGCAGCAAGAGGCCCAGGGGTACCAATGGTTGCGCTGGAGCACCGAGCACATCGGACACCGCCTCACCGGCAGCTTGAACGGTGTGCGGGCCGAGGATCTCGCCGATAGTTTGCTCCGTGCGAACGAACTGCCCGTGGTGGGTCGCTTCCCCTTCACGGCCCAGGCTTGGTCCCGCGGAACCATACAGCTCACCGTGAGCGGCACCTCCGGCGCCACGCACATGGCCGCAGTGGCGTTGGCCAACACTCCATTGCAAGCGCAGGTGGAGGCGCCAATTGTTGACGCGTACAATGGGTTGCCCGCCGACCTCGACTCGCTGGGTGTTCGCGCGAAGGGGTCCGCGCTGCTGATCAACCTAGGCCTCGTGGGAGCTCCCGAGGGCACCAAGAACCTTCATCGGAGCGAGAAGGCTGCCCTGGCCATGGAGCGCGGAGCGGCCATGTTGATCTTCGTCAATCAGGTCGAAGGGCACATTCTTCTAACCGGCACGGCATCGATCGATGGCACCATCATTCCGGTCCCGGCGGCGTGTGTTTCCACCGAGGACGGGAAAGACCTGCGCGAACGTCTCGCACGCCAAGAAACACCAACCGCGCGACTGACCATGGGCAACACAAGCACCATGGTGAGCGCACACGACATCATAGCGGAGATCCCGGGATCCAAAAAGCCCGACGAGGTGATCCTCGTTGGGGGCCACCTGGATTGTTGGGACCTTGCCACAGGAGCTACCGACAATGGGCTCGGTTCGTTCTCCATCCTCGATCTCGCTCGCGCCATGGCGGTGTTCCCCATCAAGCCGGAACGCACCGTGCGCTTCGTGCTCTTCATGGGTGAAGAGCAGGGACTCCTCGGCTCACGCGCGCTAGTGAAACACTATGCGGAGACCGGAGAGCTGGCGCGCATCAAGTGCATGATCAACCTGGATATGAGCGGCAACCCACAAGGGTTCGGCGTGGCGGGACCCGATGATTGGGGTCAGTTGATCGGCGCATTATCGAAGGAGATCGCGGCGATCGACACGGCAGCCTTCGAAGGAAAACTCAGCGAGGAGGTGTGGCTGCACAGCGACCATCAGCCGTTCCTGTTACAAGGTGTGCCCACGATCTACCCGCTCAGCGATCTGGGCAAACATGTGTATGGTTGTTATCACAGTAGCTGCGACGATATCCACCTAGTGGATCCGCAGGCCATGGTGAACAATGTGCGCTTCGTTGGCCAGTTGGTCTATCGACTCGCTGCGGCGGAAGCACTTCCTCCACATTTCAACACGGATCAGTTACGTGAACGGTTGATCTCCGCTGGGCTGGAACAACCCTTGCGGATCGGGGGCGATTGGCCGTGGTGATCTAGCGCCCTTGTTTGTTCGCGCCCGGTCCTCCTGTCATGCCTTCCAGGTCACGGTCGAAGAGATACAGGCCCCCCTTGTCGTTCCCGATGAGGTTAAGCTTGTCGATCAGCGTGCGCGCCAAGGCTTCTTCTTCGATCTGCTCTCCCACGTACCACTGCATGAAGTTGTGCGTGGTGTAGTCCTTGGCGCTCAAACAAAGGTCCACCACTTTGTTGATCTCCTCGGTCACTGCGGTCTCGTGATGCAGCAGTGCTTTGAAGATGTCGGTGATATTGTTGTAGTTGGTGCTGGGTTGCTTCAGCGCAGGCACCACCGCTTTGCCGCCACGTTCGTTCACGAACTTGATCAGCTTCAGCATGTGCTGGCGTTCTTCATCGCTGTGGCGGTAAAGGAACGCTGCCGTGCCCTGCAGGCCTTGGTTCTCGGCCCATGAGGCCATGGCCAAGTAGGCCTGGCTGCTCATTGCTTCGGTGGCAACCTGGCCGTTAAGCGCCGCTTCGATCTTCTTGCTAAGCATGGTCGTTGGTATTGGGGGTTCGAAGGTAACGCGGGCCTGCCCGGCCTTGTTCAGCGCTTATTGAAGTTGTTCATCGCACTCGCAACACCAAGGAGCCCGAACTGCAATACCGCTTTGGCCGAGAGCTCGATGCGTTCGTTCAATGTTCTCTGCTCTTCGGCGCTCCAAAGGCCCAGTACGTATTCGCTCTGGCGGCCTTTGTTGAAATCACTTCCGATGCCGAAGCGCAGGCGGGGGAATTCCTCCGTGCCGATCAGTTCAATTATGCTGGTCAGCCCTTTGTGCCCGCCCGCTCCTCCTTTGCTGCGGATGCGGATGGTGCCGTACGGAAGAGCCAGGTCGTCCGCGATCACCAGCACGCGCTCCGAAGGAATGTCCTCTTGGTCCATCCAATAGCGCACGGCCTTTCCGCTCAAGTTCATGAAGGTGCTGGGCTTGACCAAGATGAAGGAACGGCCCTTGTGGCGCAGGTCCGCACGATCACCATAGCGCTCGGGTCCGAAACGCACATCAGCGCTCGCCGCCAAATGATCGAGCACTTGGAACCCGATGTTGTGCCGAGTACCGGCGTATTCCGGGCCCGGGTTGCCAAGGCCTACGATGAGGAACTTCATTGCGGGTGCAAAAGAAGCGAGCCCCCGACATTGTCAGGGGCTCGATCATGGTCGTTGTTGGGCCAAGCCCGTCGAAGCCTACTTCTTCCCGGCGGGTTTGGCATCGGCAGCGGGCTTGCCGTCGGCGGCCTTTGCGGCATCGCCAGCGGCTGGCGCAGCGCCAGCAACAGGTGCGGCACCGGGTACGGCGGCGGCCGTAGCCGCCACTTCTTCCACCTTCTTCGGCATCTTCACGGTAGCGATCACATCGGTGAGGCGCTCCAGAATGGTGAGGCCCTCGAGCTTCAGGTCGCTCACATGAATACTGCTGTTCAGCTTCATGCCGCTAATGTCCACATCCACGTGCTGTGGAATGTGTGCTGGTAGCCCTTTCACCAGCAGCTTGCGCATGGTCTGGTTCAGCTTGCCACCATCGCGCACGCCGGGAGCCTGACCCGTGATGCGGAGCGAGAGCAGTGCGCGGGTTTCGCGATCGGCCTTGATCTCCATGAAGTCCACGTGTATCACATGGTCGCCCAGTGGGTGGAACTGCTTCTGGTGCACAAGGGCGAGCGTCTTGTTGCCGTCGATGTCCAGCTCGATGCTGTTGACCTCGGGGGTGAACACCACTTTACGTAGTGCGGTTTCTTCCACACTGAAGTGCACGGTGCTGCCACCGCCGTAGAGTACACAGGGAACGCGTTTGGCCCGGCGCAATTGGGCGGCGTTCTTGGTTCCGATCTGTTGGCGGGCTGAGCCGCTGAGCGCTATGGTGTTCATGTGCGAACGGTTGTTATGCGATGATGAAATGGCTGCTGATGCTTTCGTGGCTGCGCACGCGACGGATCACGTCGGCGAAGAGTTGGGCTACGGAGATCTGTTTGATCTTGTTGGTGTGGGCCAGTTTCTCCGGCCCGAGAGGAATGGTGTCGGTAACTATGAGTTCGGTGAGCGTGCTCTTCTCTATCCGCTGGCAGGCTTCGCCACTGAGCACAGCATGCGTGCATACAGCGCGCACGCTGAGCGCCCCGAGATCGGTCATCATATCGGCGGCCTTGGTGAGCGTGCCGGCGGTGTCGATCATGTCGTCCACGAGCACCACGTTCTTGCCCTTCACGTCACCGATCACGGTCATGCGCTCGATCTGGTTGGCGACCTTGCGCTGCTTGTAGCAAATGGCCATGTCGCAGCCCAGGTGCTTGCTGTATGCGTTGGCGCGCTTGGTGCCGCCCGTATCCGGCGCAGCCATCACCAGATCCTTAAGCCCGAGCGATTTGATATGCGGAAGAAAGATGCTGCTGGCGAAGAGGTGGTCCACCGGCACCTCAAAGAAGCCTTGGATCTGGTCGGCGTGCAGGTCCATGGTCATGATCCGATCCACCCCTGCGGCGGTGAGCATGTTGGCCACCAGCTTTGCGCCGATGCTCACGCGCGGCTTGTCTTTGCGATCCTGTCTGGCGAAGCCGAAATAGGGTATCACCGCAACGATCCGCTTGGCGCTTGCGCGCTTCGCGGCATCCACCATCATGAGCAGCTCCAGCAGGTTGTCCGCCGGCGGGAAGGTGCTCTGGACGACGAAGACCAAGTCGCCACGTACGGTTTCCTCGAAGCTCGGTTGGAACTCGCCATCGCTGAAGCGGCTCACCGTGACCTCGCCCAAGCGCTCTCCACCAACTGCGGCGATCTGCTCGGCCAAGTACCGGGTGGCGGTACCGCTGAAGATCTTAGCGCTTTCTAGCATGTGGGTGGGTCTCGGAAACGGGCCGCAAATGTAGAGATCCCCAGCGGGTTATCAACGATCGCCGGTGAGGCCATGGCCCGGCCCCCGGCTATCTTGCCACCCGCCTCGGAAGTTCTTTCCGGAGTCTTTCGACCACATGCCCAAAAGCCATTCCCTGCCCCCTCCCGGCCAGCTTGCCCAAGATGTACTGGCCGCCGTTAGGAAGGCTGGTCATGCGGGCGTTACCAGCCAGCAGCTTGCCCTGCAATTGGGCTTCAAGGACAAAGACCACCGGTACCTCCTCTTCGATGCGATCGACATATTGCTGGACCAGGGCAGGATACAAAGCGGCAAGAAGGGTCGATATACAGCGCAGGGTGGAAAGGATGCTGTGGAGGGAACCATCGATATAATTACCAGCGGGGCTGGGTATGTGCGCATTGAGGGCGGAACAGAGGACCTTTTCGTGCACGGCCGCAATGTGGGCATGGCCCTGCATGGAGACCGGGTACTTGTCAAGGTGCTGAGCGCCAGGGGCTCGCGCGCCGAGGGCGCGGTGCTTGAGGTACTTGTGCGGCGACGGAAAGAATTCGTGGGTACGGTACATAAGCGCCAAGGGCGACTGATGCTCGTGGCTGACGATCCGCGCGTGCAAAAGCCTTTCTTCATTCCGCCACACGAGGCCATGAACGCCAAAGAGGGCGACAAAGCGATCATAGAGTTGGGCGAGTGGAAGGATACACGCGACGTGCCGCGTGGCAAAGTGGTGCGGGTGCTTGGCCGAGCCGGTGAGCACAATGTGGAAATGCACGCGATCCTCGCGGAGTTCGGCCTGCCGCTAGAATTCCCCGAAAGCGTGGTGCGGGCCTCAGAGGAGATCCCGAACGGCGTTACGGCGGAAGAGGTCGGCAAGCGCCGCGACGTGCGCAGGATCCCCACGCTCACGATAGACCCCGATGACGCGAAGGACCTAGATGATGCACTGAGCCTTCGCAAGCTCGAAAACGGACACTGGGAGGTGGGTGTGCATATCGCAGATGTGAGCCACTATGTGCGCGCGCGCGGCATACTGGATATCGAGGCCGCGAGCCGCGCAACCAGCGTTTACCTCGTGGACCGTGTGGTGCCCATGCTTCCGGAGAAGTTGAGCAACGACCTCTGCTCTCTCAACCCGAACACCGACAAGCTGAGCTTCAGCGCCATCTTCGAGTTGGATGAGAAAGCGCATATCTCGAACGAATGGTTCGGGCGCACGGTAATGCGTTCACAGCGCCGATTCGCATATGCAGAGGCGCAGGCGATCATCGATGGCGGAGATGGTGATTTCAAAGAAGAGGTGCTCACGCTGCACCGCCTTGCCCAAGTGATGCGCAAGGAGCGCATTGCCAATGGCGCACTGGAGATCGGTGGCAACGAGGTGAGATTCAAACTAGATGAGAAGGGCGCTCCGATCGACGTGTATGAGAAGGTGATGGGCCCAGCCAACTGGCTTATCGAAGAGTTCATGTTGCTCGCCAACAAGCGCGTGGCCGCTTGGGTGGGCAAGCAGAAGAAGGGCGGCGTACCGCCGTTCGTCTATCGCATCCACGATCTGCCCGACCCGGAGAAGGTGGAACAGCTTCGCTCTTTGGCTAAGAGCTTCGGGCATGCGTTGGTGACCAAACAGGGCGAGGACCTTCCGCATGCGATCAATCGACTACTGCACGATGTGCGTGGTAAGGAGGAGGAGAACATGATCAAGCAGGTGGCCATACGCAGCATGTCCAAGGCGATCTACAGCACGGAGAACATCGGACACTATGGCCTAGCCTTCGAGCACTACACGCACTTCACCTCCCCCATCCGGCGTTACCCGGACCTGATCGTACATCGTGCCTTGGCGCACTACCTCGCGGGCGGCGCGCACCTTGACCAAGAAGCTCTGGAGCTGAGCTGCAAGCATAGCTCGCGTATGGAAAAGCAAGCGGCAGATGCCGAACGAGCGAGCATTCGTTACAAGCAGGCCGAATATCTGCTGGCCCGGATCGGACAAAGCTTTGAGGGCATCATCAGCGGCTTGACGAACTGGGGCATCTATGTGGAGCTGCGCGAGAACAAGTGCGAAGGCATGGTCGGTTTGCGAGAGCTCCCCGGAGATCTCTTCCGGTTCGACAAGGAGCACTACTGCATCACCGGCCAACGGACAGGACGCAAATTCAGGCTCGGCGATGAGATCATGGTCACCATCCGTGCCGTGGACATGGACCGCCGCACAGTGGACCTCGTACTCGTGGAGGGGCGCGGACCCATTACCACATCGGGCAAGTTCGAGCGCCGACCAAGTGGTAAAAGGAAACCCGGTCGACGCTGATCCACCGGGTTCCGAGATTTGTCGTTCGGGCTAAACCAAGTTGAGGCGCTTGGCCAGGTCGTCCTTGTAGCTACCGCCGATGGGGATCGCCTTTTTGTCGTTCTCCAGGATCAGATTGGGTTGTTCGATCGCCATGATCTTGTCCACTCGCACGATGAAGCTGCGGTGTACGCGAATGAACTCTACTTCGGGCAACTTCGCCTCGATATCCTTCATAGTGCTGTGCACCGTGTAGCGTGTGTTGAGCGTGTTGATCACCACGTAGTCCTTCAAAGCTTCGATGAAGTAGATGTCGCTCGTCTTCAACTTCACCAAGCGGCTGTTGCTCTTCACAAAGAGGAGGTCCTTGCCGCTCTCCTTGCTTTCCACGAGTGCGTATAGGAGGTCGCGTTCCTTGAGCACCTCTGTCTCCTTCTTGTGCTTGTAAAGCGCCATCTCTATCGACGTGTGGATGTCGATCTCTTTGAACGGCTTGATGATGTATCCGTAGGGCTGTGTCACCTTGGCCTTCGCGAGCGTGCTCTCGTCGGCATAGGCGGTGAGGAAGATCACCGGGATGTTCGTGGTGCGCCGGATGTTGTCGGCGGCCTCTATCCCGTTCATCTCTCCCTTGAGCATGATGTCCATGAGAATAATGTCCGGCATGTGCTCGGTCGCCAGTGCTACGGCCTGTTCGCCAGTACTCGCTGCGCCAACCACATTGTAGCCCAGTTTCTTCAAACTGTGCTGGATGTCCTTGCTCACAATGCTTTCATCTTCCACTACGAGGACGTTCGTCTGCGCCATTTCTGCTGTTGTTCTTGAGACGTTCAAAAGTAAGCAAATACGTTACCCCTGGTCGATCGCTGCGATCCAGGTGACCATCGAGCTGTTCCACCAACATGCCCACGAGTTCGAGACCGAGGCTACCCTCGCGCTGTGCGGCCTTATCATCCACCCCCACGCCATCGTCCGCGACAGCGATCCGCACGCTTTCTCCAGAGAGGCCCAGTGATACGCGCACGGGTCCGCTACCATCTCCGGGGTATGCGTGCTTGAGCGAGTTGCTTATAAGTTCGTTGAGGATGAGGCCGCAGGGAATGGCTTGATCGAGCACCAGGTACACCCGGTCCTTCGGCAGGTCCAGTGACAGTTCGATCCGGCCGCTGAGGCTGTAGCTCATCACCAAATTGCGCGCGAGGCCTTCGACATAGCTGTTCATGTCGATGAGGCTGAACTGCTTGGTCTGATAGAGGCTTTCATGGATCAGCGACATGCTGCGGATGCGGTCGCGACTATGGTGTAGGATCTCCTTCAGCCGGGGGTCGTCGTCCACTTTGGCACTCTGCAAATTCATGATGCTACTGATCACCTGCAGGTTGTTCTTCACGCGGTGATGCACTTCCTTCAGTAGTACCTCTTTCTCGCTGAGGCCCTGTTCCAGTTCGCGCTGTGCTTGCTTGCGATCGGTGATGCCGTATGCAAGGCACGAGATCTCCTGAACTTCGCCATCCAAAACAATGGGGTTGAGGAAGTTCTCCACCCATGCGGGCTGGCCATGCAGGTCGACGAGTTCCACTTCGAACTGCTGTGGTTTGCCGCGCAGCGCGTTGGCGTAGTTCACCAACAACACCTTGGCGCGGTCAGGAGCGATCCGGGCGGCCATGCGTTCGGCGAAGTGGTCGCCCACGTTGAACCGAATAGCGTGCGTGTGCTCGATCGTGCGAAGGAAGTGCTCGTTGCACGAAGTGATGCGCATTTCCTTGTCCAGGGTCCAGATCATCATGTTGGCCGAGCTTTCGAAGATGGCCTTCAGGCGCGCAGCCTGTGCGCGCACGAGGTCCTCCGCCACTTTTTGCTCGGTGATCTCGTGGCCCACACCAAAGACCTCGGTCACGCGGCCTTCGGTATCGAAAACAGGACTCAGGAACACCTCATTACACACGCGTTCTTCACGCTTGTCGAGGAGGTCTGTTTCGAACCGGATGGGTTTGCCAGCGAAGGCTTCGGCGTACTTCGTCTCCCAGAAATCGTGGTAGCTCTGGCTGGCGAACTTCTTCCGAGGCCTCGCGGGGTCGGTATCGATCTCGGGACGCCCTCCGTGCAGTCGCTCGATCATGTCGCCATAGCCTTTGTTGAAGGAGGTGAGCCGCACGCCGGGGCCCACTGTCCAGAACATGTGTTCGCTGCTCTCGAACAGCGCGCGCAATTTTGCTTCGTGCTCTTGCACTTGTTGCCGCGCAGCAAGTACACCGGTAATGTCCCTGAAGATGCTGCGTGTAGCCATAGGCCTACCCTCGCTGCTGCGCAGGTTGATGGTTCCCTCCACTATTACCGTACGTCGGTCCTTGGTGCGGAACGCGGTGCGGATCTGCCCGGGGTCATCGCCGCGCATGACCCTTTCGAACAAGCCCTCGCACGATGCGCGATGGTCGGGGTGAACCACATCCCAGATCGTGAGGCGCTCCACGTCTTCCTGGGAATAACCAAGGATCCGGCGCCAAGCATCGTTCACGTATTCGAACCGGCCATCAGTATCCACGCTTTGGATCAGGTCGGTGGCGTTCTCGAAGAGGTCACGGTAGCGCTCCTCGCTGATCCGCAGTGCTTCTTGGTCGTGTTTGGTGCGCGTTATATCCCGAGATACGCCCATGGCACCAATAGGCTGACCCTCCTCATCGAAGAGGCGTGAGGCAGCAAGGAAGGAGGTGAACCCGTTGCCGTACTTGTCCACGTTGCGCACTTCTCCGGCATATGCGCCGTGCGTGTCCAGTTCTTGCTGTACCCGCAAGTACTCTTTGGGGTCGGCGTACAATTTCTGGGTGTCCATGCCGATCACCTCCTCCGCTTCGTAACCGAAGCGCATGCTTGCCGCCGGATTGTATTCGGTGATGAGGCCGTCGGGGTCTGCGGCCATGATCATGTCCAACGAACTATCGATGAGGTTGCGCGCAAACCTCCTTGACCGACGCAACGCGTCCTGTGTCCTGCGGTGCTCGGCGATCTCTTCGCGCAGCACTTGGTTCACCTCTTCCGCCATTTGCAGCCGCACGCGCTCGCGCACAAGATGCTGTTGTGCGCTTTGGTCCTGTAGTGTCACCTGTACCGCGGGCGCGCCATTATGGAGCGTGGCGACACAGGTGAAGAGCAGTTCGCGGTCGGGGTGGCGCATGAGCCTCACGCGTATCGGAGCGGTGGTGCTGGATGGAAGTGTTGCGCTCAAGACTTCTTCGATCGCGGGCCGGTCATCGGCAAGGAACAGAGGAAGGAGGTCTTGACCCGTGGTGCGGTTCCCAAGAAGTTGTTCTGCTGCTGGGTTGGCGTAAAGCACGCGTCCTTGTGCTACCACCATCAATCCTTCGCGGATAAGTTCCACAAGGCTTCGGTAGCTGGCCATGAGAGCTCGTTGCTCGGCTTCGGCCTGGCGGTAGGCGGTGATGTCGATGAGCATGCCCTGCACTGTGGCGCTGCGGCCGCTCTCTTCGTCGAGGAAGACGTTCTCTAGCACGAACACCTCGCGGCCGCTGCGGTGTTTCAGCCGCATTTCGTAATTGATCAGGCGTTTCTCGCGAGCAAGCGCTTCGATGAAGCTTTCCCGCTCCTCTGGCGTATGGTACAGGTCCAGTGCGTTGTGCTTGAGCAGGTCGGCTCGGTCGACGTAGCCAAGGATGTGCGCCATGGCATCGTTGCATTCCAGGAAGTGGCCACCGACCGTAGTGCGGAAAATGCCCGCGAGGTTGCGGCTCACGAGGTCGTCATACTGCCGCTTCAGGTCCAAATAGGCCTGCGCCAACTCGGTACCCGCGTCCAGTTGCATGCGCCTAACTTAATTCTTGTCGCGCCTTCAGGGTTGGTCGCCTCCGGCTTGGAACGGCGGGGGAATGCGCGTGCCGTCCACCCGCATCTCCACTCCATCGCTATACTTGATCACTAGTGTGATGTTACCGTTGGGGTCGAAGTGCGTGAAGTCGCCCTGTTCAAAGCCCTTGGCATAGCGGCCCTCCAATTTCAACTGCCCATTGGCCCAATACCATTTGTGCTTGCCCGCTGGTTCGCCATCCACAAAGGAGCCTGTGAAATATTTGCGGCCACCCGCGTACGTGTAGGTCCATGCTCCGTCCTTCTGTCCACCCTTGTACGCACCCTCCTCCTTGTGGTCCCCCACTTCATATGTCCACTTGCCCTCGCGCAGGCCATCAATGTACTCTCCTTGGGTGATGACCCTTCCTTCCTCATCATATTCCGCCGAAGCGCCATCCTCCTTTCCTTTCCGATAGAGTTCTTCGCGGTGCAGCGCACCACCCTCGTAGTACCACTGCCAAGTGCCTTGCGCCAGCCCGTTCAGATACTTGCCCTTTTGCTCCACTTTTCCACTGCGGTGATAGAAGGTCCATTCGCCCTCCTTTTTGCCCCCGCTGTATGATCCTTCGGCCCGCTTCTCCCCCGTGATGAAGTATTCCACCCAACCGCCTTCCATGGCGCCTGCCTCATTCACCGTGCCCGAACTGATGAGCAGGTCGCCTTGGTAGATCTTGGCTGAAGAAACGCCTCCCTCTAAGTCGAACTCTTTGAACAAGCCCTCTCGTTTGCCACTCTTGGAATAACCGCCCATGGAGGCAACGCGACCGTTGGGGTGGAAAGTGCGTTTGATCTCGGTGGTGAGATTTTCCTGTGCCCGCACATCGATCTCGCCGCCGTCATACTTCACCAATTCCTTCAGGTTTCCGAGCGCATCGTATTCTTTGAATATCCCCTGCCGGCGATCGTCGACAAAGCCGCCTTCCCAACGCACTTTGCCGTTGGGGTGGAATTCCTTCCATTGGCCTTGCCTCAATCCGAGCGCATCAATGCGGTTTATCTCTTCGCGCTTTCGCAGCATTCCGGCGCCGTAATACAATACGGCCACCACTCTCCCGTCTTCGGCATATTCTATTCCTTTTCCTTCTTCCTTTCCATTCAAGAAAGGGACTTCGCGGAATGGAGCACCGTTGGGGTGGAAGTGTTTCGCGGTGCCTTCCCGCAGATCATTGATGTAGTTCTCCTCTTCTATCCGCACACCGGCTGTGTCATAGCGCAATGCTGTTCCCTCCTTCTTGTCCGCCTTGTACCAAGTTTCGCTCTGTATCCTGCCGTTGGGTGCATAGAACTTCCAGAGACTGTCCAGCTGAAAATTCTTCCGCCCCCCTTCAGATCGCAACACGCCTGTTTCATAATAGGTGCGCCACCAACCTTCTGGCTTACCATTTATCTGATACCCCTCGCTGCTCACTATCCCATTGGGGTGGAAGTATTGCTTTAAACCATCCTCACCAACTTGAGCACGAACATACATGCACAAACCCATCATCATCATCACGCAGTTCACACCCCTCTTCATTCTTAATTCTTTATATGAATTGATGATAGTGTAGTATGTGCTGTTGATAGTGTTGGTATCCTGAGGTGTGTTCTCTTGCATTTCAAGGAGTTCAAAATTAGTCCACTATCCATGCACGATCGTTTGGCTGTTCAGTTATAGGTAAAGGCGGGGTAGGCGTAGGTTGTTCTTGGGTTATGAACGATCGTTGATAGTGGTGTTGTACAGACCTAGTGGATAAGTTGAATGTTGCTGGAGGACTTGTTGGTGTGCGTTGGAGGTTGATGATCGGTAGGAACTGACTGTTATTCGATCACGAAGATGTTCTGTCCGTGGAAGATGTTGATAAGAGAAGGGTTATCATTCATTATCCACCATGATTCGGAGTAATCAACCGACCGATCGTTCAAAACCCTCTAGGTGGGGCTGCTGGTATCTTTGGCGCATGTTCATTCGCATAGTCATAGGCAGCGATCACGCAGGCGTGGCGCTGAAGAGCGCCGTTGAAGCGCACCTATCCAAACTTGGTCATGTCGTGCAGAATAAGGGAACCGACACCTCTGACAGCGTCGATTATCCGGATTTTGCACATGCCGTGGCAGGATCCGTTGCCAGTGGATCGGCCGAACTGGGGATCCTTATCTGCGGAAGTGGTAACGGCGTAAACATCACCGCAAACAGACACCGTGGCGTGCGCGCCGCATTGGCTTGGCAGCCACTGGTGGCCTCGCTGGCTCGCGAGCACAACAACGCCAACGTGTTGTCGCTGCCTGCGCGGTTCATAACAGAACAAGGGGCACTGGACATTGTTGACGCGTTCTTAACCGCTTCTTTCGAAGGGGGGCGCCACCAACGTAGAATTGAGAAGATAGAACCTTGAGCCAATGAAGTTAAGACCTCTCGTTCTTTTGGCGTGCGCAGTCCTTGTCTTCGTTGCGGCCCAAGCCCAGAGTGACACGCTCGCAGGGCATTACGCCAAGGGTATCACAGCTGCCGAATTGCGCGAACACTTGGAGGTGTTGGCCAGCGATTCGTTCATGGGTCGCGATACCGGCAAAGAGGGACAGAAAATGGCTGCGGACTACATAAAGAAGTACTTCTCTGAAATCGGAATTCCACCAGTACCCGCACCGTATTCGGGACGGGTGGTGGAGGGGTATTTTCAGCAGTATGAACTGATAGAGGAGCGCACGGGTGGGTTAACCATTCAACACCACGGTAAAACGCTTGGGCTGTTGAGCGGGCTGGTTTATTTCAACGAAGTGTTGAAAGGCGACCGCGTGGTGAGTGAGCTCATCTACCTGGACGGCGGAAATAACCTACCGACGGGGCTTGACCTCACAAACAAGTTAGTTCTACTGGATGGATCCCGGATGGGAAAGGGCGATGCAGTTCTCGGGCCGCTGCGCGCCGCGCTTGAACCAGTGCGCAGGGCCGGTGCGGCTGTTATCTTCTTGAGCATGCCCGAGTTCGGCAGCCTCGTGAACCAAGTACACGCCGATGGTTCCAGCTTGAGCTTAGCGTATGAGTCGACGGGTACAACAAAAACAAAACAGGGAGGTCAGTTGATCGTCATGGAAGAGGCCACCACGAAGGAGATCCTTGGTACGCGAGTGTTTAGGAAGCTGCGAAAAAAGAGATCTGGTCACGAATTAGCGGTTGACCTTGTCATAAGCGCTCGAGAGAGCGGATCTATGATCAAGGCGGAGAACGTATTGGCCTTCATTGAAGGAACCGACAAGAAGGACGAAGTAGTGGTGCTTACCGCACACTATGACCACATTGGTGTCGAAAACGGTGTGGTCTACAATGGTGCGGACGATGACGGCAGCGGCACGGTGGCACTGCTGGAGATCGCTGAAGCATTCATCCGGGCCAAGGCCGAAGGTCATGGCCCGCGACGTAGTGTGTTGATCATGCCAGTTAGCGGCGAAGAAAAGGGGTTGCTCGGATCGAAGTACTACAGCGACCACCCAGTGTTCCCGCTAGAGAACACCGTCGCCGATCTGAACATCGATATGATCGGCCGCACGGATAGTGCACACACGACTTCGCCCCCTTACGTATACGTGATCGGCAGTGATCGTCTGAGCTCGGGCCTGCACGAAGCCAACGAACGAGCCAACAGACATGTGGGCCTCGATATGGATTATACTTTCAATGCCGAGAGCGACCCCAACCGGTTCTACTATCGAAGCGATCACTACAACTTCGCTCGCAAGGGGGTTCCGAGCATCTTTTACTTCAGCGGCGTGCACGAGGATTATCACAAACCCGCGGACGATGTTGAGAAGATCCAGTTCGACCTCTTGCGCCAACGAGCCGAACTCGTGTTCCTAACGGCTTGGATATTGGCTAATCAGGAAACGCGCATCGTGGTGGACAAGAGCGCGAAGTAAAGTTCAACGAACCTCTACTCCCTCGCTCAACAACTCCTCGATGAAGGCATCGAGATTTCGCTTGTAGTGTTCATAGTGCTCGCCCGTACCCGGCCCATAGAACCCTGTACGGATCCGGCGGACAACCCCGCGGCGATCGATGAAAATGCACGTAGGATAGCTCATAAGGTGGTCGAGAAAGGGCAGCTTGCTCCCGGCCTCTTCCTTCGAAGCTAGGCCACCGTAAAGCACCGGATAACCCACGCCCAATGTGGACCGGAATCGACGCAATGCCTCTGTTGCTCTTTCAGGGTCCTCGTACTTCTCGAACGCGATGGCCAGGATCTCCAGACCACGGCCGTGGTACTTGTCATAGACCTCGTTGAGCAAACGAGTCTCGTCCACACAGTTCGGGCACCAACTTCCCATGATCTGCACCATAAGGGGCTTTCCGCGGAACAACGCATCCGCGCTGGAGACGACCCGGCCTTCCGTATCGGGGAATCGGAAGTCCACCATGCTGTATCCCTCGCGGAGGGTGGTCAGTGAATCCGGGTCACGCAACGAATATTGAGCGTCACGCACCGCAAGCCAGGGTTCTTGCCAATGCACCCCGCTCATGTAGCGGCCGCGAAGCGTGTCGCCACTGAGATGCGCCAGGAACAGGAAGGCGTGAGAGCCGTCGAAACTGGACATCATAAGTGAATCGCCGCGCATGACACCCTCAAGGAAGCGGTAGTCACCGGTTTCGGTCATAAAGGTGCCAGACACGCCGCCCGTAGTATCCTGGACGAAATCTCCTATGGCGTTGTACGCATCGGGGGTGCCCGGGCTGAAGTGCGTGCGCCATGTACCAGTGATATCGGAAGTGGGTGCTCCGCTGCCGGGAAACCGACCACTCTGGCCGGCCTTGGCGCGGAACGGAATACTGTAGTCTGGGCCTTTTAGGTAATTGTACCAGCGACCTATGATCAAGCTGTCGTTTACAACAGAGCCCAAGAACTCAGAATCGAACAAGGGCATCCGCACATGAATTGTGTCACCGCGTAGATCAACATCGGTTACGGGGATGTCTTCGACGCTGTTGTGCACATGCATTGTCCATGCACCACTATCGGACTTGTCCAAGTCGAACGTGAAGGGCAGCGGGGTGCCGTTCAGATCCAGCTCCATGCGCCAAGCACCTAGCAAGGGTGACGGCGCGGTTGGGATATTTGTTCCGCAGGAAAGGACCAGCGGCAGAGCACATAGCCCGAGGTGTTTAATTAGGCGCATAGTGACGGGGGCGGTGAAGATAGAAGCATTGGTCAAGGCCAAAGGAGCCTCGAAACCACAAGCAAACGCCCGGTCGGGATAGGGGGAGCTAAAGGTCGAATTTGATGCCCTGGGCCAAGGGAAGGTGAGTGCCGTGGTTGATCGTGTTCGTCTGACGGCGCATGTATGCTTTCCAGGCGTCACTACCACTTTCTCGACCGCCGCCGGTCTCCTTCTCGCCACCGAAGGCGCCGCCTATCTCTGCTCCGCTGGTGCCGATGTTCACGTTGGCGATGCCGCAGTCACTACCTGCTGCACTTAGGAATCTTTCGGCTTCGCGGAGGTCGAGCGTCATGATGGCGCTGCTCAATCCTTGTTTCACGCCGTTCTGGATCGCGATAGCCTCATTCACATCGCCGCTATAGCGCAGCAGATAGAGGATGGGCGCAAAAGTCTCCTCCTGCACGATGGCCATGTTCGGCGTGGCTTCCACCACTGCAGGCCTCACATAGCAGCCGCTCTCGTAACCATCGCCGACGAGGACTTCTCCTTCCACCAGCATCCGCCCCCCCTGCTCTTGCGCCGCCGTCAACGCGCTCTGGTACATCAACACAGCCTGTGTATCGATCAAGGGACCCACGTGGTTCTTCTCGTCGAGCGGATCGCCGATGCGCAACTGCCCATATGCTTTCAATAGCTTCTGCGAGAACGCGTCATAGACCTTATCGTGGATAATGAGGCGGCGCGTGGAGGTGCAACGCTGGCCGGCTGTGCCCACCGCCCCGAACACACAACCGATTAGCGACATGTCCAGGTCGGCCTTGTCGCTGATGATGATTGCGTTGTTCCCGCCGAGCTCGAGCAGTGAACGGCCCAGGCGCTGACCGACCGCAGCCCCAACCGACTTGCCCATTCGCGTGCTGCCCGTGGCGCTCACCAGGGGAACGCGTACATCGTGGCTCATCCACTCCCCTACTTCGCGTCCGCCGTTCACTAAACAGCTCACACCCTCCGGCACGCAATTACGCTTGAACACGGCGGCGGTGATGTGCTGGCAGGCGATACTACAGAGCGGCGTCTTCTCGCTCGGCTTCCACACGCAAGCATTACCGCTCACCCAGGCGAGCGCCGTGTTCCAGCTCCACACCGCCACGGGGAAATTGAATGCGCTGATTATGCCCACCACGCCAAGCGGATGCCACTGCTCGTACATGCGATGATCGGGCCGTTCGCTGTGCATGGTTAGGCCATGCAGTTGGCGAGAGAGACCGACGGCGAAATCGCAGATGTCGATCATCTCCTGCACTTCACCCAATCCTTCCTGGTAGCTCTTGCCCATCTCGTAGCTAACCAGCTTGCCAAGAGCCACTTTGTGCTTCCGCAATTCCTCGCCGAGTTGCCGCACCACCTCGCCACGCTTCGGTGCGGGCCATTTGCGCCATTCTTCGAAGCCACATTGTGCGGCGACGATTACCGCATCGTATTCCGTGCGGCCGGCCCCGCGCACAGTTCCGATCAAAGCACCATCCACCGGGCTCGTACTCTTGAGAACAAGACCCTCCCCATGCATGCTGCTCACACCCGTGGACACGCCAGCGCTGATGGCATTCACGCCAAGTTCTTTGAGCACATCGCCGATCTTGTTCTGCTCAAGGGTGAGGGTCTGGGTCATATTGGGGAAGGAAGGAGTTACCGAACCGCGAAGGTAGGATGCAACGGTTCGCCCTTTTGGGATAGTCCCCTGTCCGGTTACGCGGGGTGCTCATATTGACAGTAATACGCTGAAAAAGAGGCAGTTGATTTGCCTTGGCCCGCCTCTATCAGGACCGTCCCTACGCCGCGCCCCAGCAAGCGTGCTAATTGCTGAAAACTTAGGGAGCGGTTTTCCGGGCGATGTACAAGGAGCTCGAGGCCGGGCGGCCCAGGACAAGCGCGACCAAATTTGAGAACGCTCCGATACATGCCCCGAAAACGAGAGCGGCAAATGCTCCCCTGCCGCGATGGCCTTCGCTCAAGATGGCCACATAGAGCGCATCGAGCCACATACGCTTGGTGCGGACGATTTCGAAACCATGTTCGCGCAGAAGCGCGTGAATGTTGAATTGGCAAAAATGCGAAAGGTGTCGTGGAACATCCCACGCCGCCCAATCAGAGCCATAGTACCACGCGTCCCAACTGGCGCGATCCGGGACGGCGAGGATAAGCAGCCCACCATCGGATACGAACACGAAGAGCTTTTTGAGTGTCTCGTGCGGATCGGGCAAATGCTCCAGCACGTGCCAGAGCGTGACCACCTGGAAGCGCTCTAAGTGTGGCACGGCATCCAGTACCGGAACAATGGCAAGCGCGTGGTTAGCGATTGCCTGTTTGCGGGCCTTGTCGCTGGGCTCTACACCCCTGACGAGGTAGCCCTGGCTCTTTAACAGGGCGAGGAATTCACCTGTGCCACAACCCACATCGAGCACACGCCCACTAGGCTCGTAGCGACGGATAAGACGGAGTTTACGTTCAAGGGTCCACCTGCGAGCAGACTGGTATAATCGGTCACGTACGGTACGCGACGCGTTGGAGTGACTGATATAATCGTCACTCTGGTAAAAGCGGTCAAGATCATTCGCGGCAGGGCGCGGGTTGGTAAAACGGAAACCACAGGAGCGGCAATCCACTAGGTGAAAAAGCTCCTGGCTCACGGACCTATCCACGACCAGCAGCGCGGGAGACAGGAAAGTGCTCGCGCAAATTGGACAGGCTGAGAGACGTTCCAAGTCAGATGGTTCCACGTGGAACAACTTCCACAGAGGATGCAAAGAAGCAGAAAAGCAGGGTGAGGAGATTGGCTCGTCGCTATTTTTCAGCGACCGAGATAAACCAGCAACACGCTGAGGTCAGCGGGTGAAACGCCACTTATGCGGCTGGCCTGACCCATGGTGCTGGGCCGCGCTTTGTCGAGCTTCTGCCGTGCCTCGATGGATAGAGACGTCAGGCGGCCGTAGTCTAGGCCTAGGTCCAGCGGAACATGTTCTAGTCGGGTGAGTTTCTCGGCCATCACCCGTTCCTTCTCCAAGTAGCCGTCGTACTTCACCCTAATCTCAACTTGCTCCACTACTTCGTTCCAAAGCAACGGGTCTGAGCTGGCTTCGGGAGCCTTATTTCGCAGCGCCTGGAGTACTGGGGACAAGGACTCCACATCGTCATAGTTAACCTGCGGACGACGGAGTAGGTCGAAAACCTTGACCTTCTGTTTAACGGGAGATGTTCCACGTGGAACGAGGACCGAATTGGCCCGCTCGGCGGCGACCCCCTCGGACTGCATTTCGGACACGAGCAGGGCAGACAAACGCAGCTTTTCCTCGACCCTGCGCAGACGTTCATCGCTGGCTAGGCCTAGGGCGTGACTGCGCGGGGTGAGGCGGACATCCGCATTGTCCTGTCGCAGCAGCAGGCGGAACTCTGCCCGGCTAGTGAACATGCGGTAGGGCTCATCCGTGCCTTTGGTGATCAGGTCGTCGATGAGCACGCCGATGTATGCCTCGTCCCGGCGCAGGATGAAGGGCTCCTTTCCGGTTAGACGTAAGTGGGCATTGATGCCAGCCATGAGGCCCTGGCAGGCGGCTTCTTCATAGCCCGTAGTGCCATTGATCTGCCCGGCGAAGTAGAGGCCGTCCACGAGCTTGGTTTCCAGGGTATGTTTCAGCTGGGTAGGGGGGAAGTAGTCATATTCCACGGCATAGCCGGGGCGGAACATGCGGGCCTGTGCGAAGCCGGGGATGAGGCGGAGGGCCGCTACCTGCACGTCCTCGGGCAGGCTGGTGCTGAAGCCGTTGATGTATGTCTCGATGGTATCCCAGCCCTCAGGCTCGACGAAGATCTGGTGGCGGTCCTTGTCGGCGAATCGGTCGATCTTGTCCTCAATGCTCGGGCAATAGCGCGGACCTAGGCCGCGGATGCGGCCGTTGAACATGGGGCTGCGGTCGAAGCCGGCGCGCAGCATGTCGTGTACCTCCTGATTGGTGTAAGTAATCCAGCAGCTCAACTGACGCCCTCCCAGCCTTCCCCCGACGGGGAGGAGCGCGGTAGTGGGGAGGTAGCTGAACTTTCCCGGTTTCTCATCCCCCGGCTGCTCCTCCATGAGGCCGTAATCGAGGCTTCGGCCATCTACACGCGGAGGGGTGCCTGTCTTCATGCGCCCAGCCTCGAAACCTAATTGGACCAGTTGCTCAGTGATGCCATGGCTGGCCTTTTCGCCTGCGCGCCCACCGCCAAGTTGCCGCTCACCGATGTGCATCACGCCGTTCATGAAGGTTCCACTAGTTAGCACCACGGCACGGCAGGGGACAACCATACCCAAGCCGGTACGCACGCCTGTGATCTTGCCGCCCACCGAGAGGATCTCCACCACGCTATCCTGCCAGAAGTGCACATTGGGTGTACGCTCTAACATCAGGCGCCATTCCTCGGCGAAGCGCGCGCGGTCGTTCTGTGTGCGGGGGCTCCACATGGCGGGACCCTTGCTGCGATTGAGCATGCGGAACTGCAAAGTGCTCCGGTCGCTTACAATTCCACTGTATCCACCAAGGGCATCAATCTCGCGTACGATCTGACCTTTGGCCACGCCGCCCATTGCGGGGTTGCAGCTCATCTGGCCGATGACCCCCATGTTCATGGTGATCAGTAGCACGCGGCTACCGAGGTTAGCCGCCGCTGCCGCTGCCTCGTTACCGGCGTGCCCGGCGCCGACCACCACAACGTCGTAATTCTCTTGGTACACCATGAATGCCCAAAGCTAGTCGAGCCACGAGCAAGCGCTGGTCAAGACGAATATCCCAGCGCGACCCTTGGACCCAGGCTCAGGAAAACTTGACCTTGGCCGAAGCAACGCAGCGCTAGGTCTCCGCGGCAGGCAAATACTTGGTACTTGTCAGAATAGATCAAAAGCAAGACATTTACGCCTTAACGAGAACCCCAAGATGAAGCACGTCCTCCTTGTTTGCATAGCAGTCATACTAGCCACGATCAGCGCCACGGCACAGACTGCGCCGACGGTCAACGCACCGCCTACTGTACAAGAAGAGATCCGAACAATGAGCGGTCAGCTGAAAGAAGCATACGGAGGGGTAAGCCAAGAACTCAGTGTTCTGAAGAAAGAGATCGGCCCGGATGCTTCTCTTGCAACTCCGGAACAAAGCGCCAAACAGAGCGACCTCGTTACGTGCCTATCGCAGATTGAAGGGATGCTTACAACAGTGAATACCGCGAACGAAGAATTGTGGCCCGAGATCAGGACCAAGGCGGAGTTGGTGCGGACGAAGGCGATCAGCCTCGGCGGAATGGCGAAGTAGTGGCCCCAAGGGCAATTTTATAGCGCCAACAGGATTACCCTAAGGGCCATTTCTGACCCGCTGAAATAAATCGACCGCAGAGATCGACGTGTCAATGGATGGTGGTGTTGCGTAACAAAGGCGCGGCAACAATCAGTCAATCATGGCCGACCGGAACAAGAGGAGTTCTTGTTTGTCGCGGACGGGGAACACACTCAAAGCGTTCGATAACGAGTCTTGGAAGATGGGCATTCCACTCGTGTTCAAGGGCAGGGCTATAAGCACTTCGGGGCCTAAGAACCGTGGTGAATGGCATGGGCTATCAAGAAGGAGATATTCGACCAAGTGGATTGAAAAAGACACCAGTCGTCCGGACCAGATCCAAGCACCAATCATGGGCGGGAAGAGCTATAGGGGTAGAAAGCGGGCATTGACCCCAGTGGATTTGTGACACCTCCTGAAAGAAGTTTGCTTTCGCGTAAACCAAGTTCGGGCCGAGTCTTAACAAAGCAAAGGCCTTGGGCATACCAGGCAGGCAGAGTTGGCGGGCAAGCTGTACAAGGTGAAGAACCCGCTGCGGCGGCAGCGCACGCGCCGAGCGCAAGGACACGATCAGAAGCGGTCGAGGAACCTGTCCTCGAGCGCTCTCATGGCCACTTTCTCCCGCTTGGTTTTATCGGCATGTCCCAATAGGTGTAATACACCATGCACCATTACGCGGCGCAACTCGAGTTGAACGGGTACCTGAAAAGTCTTTGCATTCTCACGAATTCGCGGGTAGCTCATAAGCACATCTCCACTCAAGCCCGCGCCCACTTGTCCGGCAAACGTGATCACATCGGTGTAATAGTCGTGACCCAAGTAGCGCTGGTTGAAATCCAGTAATGCGGGATCACCCATGATCACAAAAGTGATCTCGTTGATCGACTGACCATGGTCTCGGGCCACACCAGCAAGCCAGCGCCTTAGCCGATCAGTTTCCCGAAACACGTTCGGCACACCGTGCGCCGCGAACGTGATAAGTGCCATTTGGGCTACTCCTTTACGGGCTGCAGATCGAACGACAAAGCCACGGTCGCGCCGTTGTCGTCGAAATCTACGCTTTCGGCCAACGCACGCATCAGGAATACGCCGCGACCATGGGGCTTTTCCAAGTTTTGCGGATCGGTGGGGTCGGGGAGGTGTTGGAAATCAAAACCAGCGCCCTGGTCCTTCACGACAAAGACGATCCGATCAGGATGAACCTCGTAACCAAGGGTCACTGTTTTGGACGGATCCAATCCATTGCCGTGATGAATAGCATTGTTGACCGCCTCTGTGAGCGCGATCAAAATGTTGCCATAGCGGCTCTCGTGAACGTTGTATTTGCCGCAAGCCTCATCAATGAGCTTTTCTGCCAAGGAGATGTTCTCGGCTTTCGCCGGGAACTCGATCCGCTCGGTGAATGCCAGGTCTTCGGTGATCGCAGCCATGGTTTCAGGGTCGGTCAAAAGTACCGAAATAGGTGTTCACGCGATCGCGGTAGTATGGCTTGAGTCCCGGCGGAACGGTCCGCAAAAGTTCCGCCTCTCGGACTTTGCTACGCTGTTGCTCGAAATACCTAGCCGGATCGACCGGGGGGCGGTCTTCTCCTTCGTTGCTGGTGCGTTTCTGTTCAAGCTCTCTTTCTCGTTCGGCCTTCTCATGCTCCAACAGCCGGGTGATGATGTCCTGTTGGCGACGCATGGTCTCCGGCGTTACGCTCTTGTTCACGATATCTCGCTCTTGCTGCTCCATCTCTGCTGCCAACTTGCTTAATCCGTTGCCCGCGCCGCTACCATCCTTGTTCATCTCTTGGGCTAAGCGCTGCATTTCTTTTCTGATCGCCGCTTGTTGTGCCGCGAGCTGGGCCATTTGCTGGCTCATACCGGGCAGGCCTTGACTTCCGGGATTTTGCCGTCCTGGCTTCTCACCCTTCTTCCTGCCCTCCTGCTGTGCCTTGCGCATTTCTTCTAATTGCTTCTGTAGGGCCTCTTGTTGCGCGCGCATCCGAGCCATACTTGGCTTCTTTCCTTCCCCGCCCCCTTGCCCGCCGGGTTTTTTGCAACTGCCACTTCCGGGTTTGCTCTGCGCGTTCATTTGCTGCATCATTTGCTGGAGCGCTTCGTCCAGGAGAAGTGCGAGATTGTTCAATGAGGTCATGGCGTGCTGCTGCTTGTCGGCCGCAGCAGGCTTCATCCTGTCGCTCGCCCTAGCCTCGCCCAACATGCGTGTTGCCTCGTCCATGTTGTCGTTCACGGCGTTCATTTCGCGGTTAACGATGCTCTCCAGCTGCGGCACTCGCTTGCTCAGAGCGAAGAGCGAATCTTCGATAACCCGCGCATCGTCGCGCAACTTCCGCTGCGTACGCCCATGATCGATCCAGCGCGGATCCTTTACGTTGGTGCTGCCGACGCCCACCATCAGGGCCTCTTCATCGAAGCTCAATTGCACGATGTTCTCGAGCAATTGCCGCAATGCGTCCATGTCCTCTTCTTGTTGTTCTTCCGCGTTGCTCTGAATGGCGCTCTTCATCTGGAACGCCAGCTGTTCCAGTTTCTCCGCCGCGCTCTTTTGTGAACCAACAGCCTTCTGGTTCTGCTTCTTCTCGAGCTGTTCGCTGCTTTGTTGCTGCTGGTCTTTGATCTCTTGTTCTTGTTGGTCGGTTTCGGGCAGGGCCAGGGGCTCTTCGAGGGCCTCGTTCTTCTTCTCCAGTTCGTCCATCTGCTTGCGTACCTCCTCGAACTCCTTGTTCAGCTCCTCTTGCTTCTTATGCAGCTCCTCGTTCGGCGCGCGATCTTCCTTGGTCTGCTCGCTCAACCGCTCCTGGTGTTGCGCAAGTTCTTCAAGCTGTTTCGCGATGTCCTCCGCGTCCTGCTCCACTTCCATGCGCTTGAACATTTCCAGCGCACGGTCCAGTTCCTTTTCGATGTCCTCTTGGCCCAGCTTCATTTCACGCAACTGATCCTGCAACTGCTCTTTGTCCACCTTCTCCATCATCTCCTGCATCTGCCGGTAGAGTTCCTTCATTTCCTCGCTCAACACGTTCTCGAACAGCTCTTGTACCTGCTCTTGCTTCTCGACCAATCGTTCGTCCTGTGGGCTGAATTCTCTTTGTTCTTGGTGGCTCTGACGCAGTTGCTCGCTGTTGTGTTCGATGCGTTCTTCCAGTTGTTGCTGGCGCTGAAGTAGGTTCTCCATGTTCTGCTTGTCTTGCCAACCCATTTCCTTCTTTTCCATGAGATCACGGCGCAACTTGTCCAGTTCGCGTTGCAGGTCTTGTGCCTCGTGGATGTTCTCTCGCAACTCCTTCTTGATGAGTTCGCCTTCCAGGTTCTGCTTCTCGGCAAGCTCCTTCAGCGTGGGTGCGGCGAAGACCTGTGGAGCGCTTCGAGCGCTCTTGCTGCCCATGACGCCATCGTTGTCCCACACCTCGAACCAATGTTCAATGCGATCCCCGGGCAGGATGGTGAGATCATAGAGGTCCCAGCTGTGGAAGAATTGTTGACGCGTATTTCTCGGGTCGATGGACATTTCGCGAACACCGCTGCGCAGGTCTTCCGCGACGCTGTCGCCGCCTTCGACAAAGCGGTAGTGGAACAATAGGCGGCGGAACCCGTGGTCATCGCCGATCTCGCCACTGTAGAAGAGGCGCTTCGGAGCGGTGCTGTCGGTCTTCATTTCCACGGCGATGGTCGGGTACATGTCAGGAACGACATCTACGCGGTGACGCATGACCTCACGCCCTTCGTGTGCACCACTGCCAGGAACAAGCTGGTACGTGCGGCTTTGTAGAAAGCGACGCACGAACAGGAACGACGAGCGACCAACGCCATTGTTGGTAGCGTTGCTAAGAAGAGTGGTGTCGTCGAAGGTCAAGCGCATGTGGTCCGCGCTACGGGCGTTCGCACTCCACGTGATCCTCGTGCCTGCGGGCACCGTGATGTCACCCGTGTTGTTCTTTATTTCATTCGGCCGACCCAAGTATGTCGGATATTCCAGTGCCATCCCGAAATCCAGCAGGAGGGGATCGGGAACCGTCGTCAGAGTGTAGGAGCGGGAGCGATAGCCCTCGGCGACCAGGTCGAAATCAATGCTCTCGCGCACATTGCGGAAACGGTGCACGAAGCGCAACGCGCCCTGCTTCACGAGCGGAATACGCTTCCCGGACACATCGAGATCGACCTGTTGCGGGATCGCATCGCCCTCTAGTTCCACGATTAGTTCGAAGTCCTGTTCTTCGGGAACCTGCAGGGTGTCGTTGATCACAACAAAGCGGAATGGCGCCTCGGGAATGAACTCGCGACCGTGCGCGATGAGCCGCTCTGCGCCGCCGGTGATCAGACTTGGTGCCGCGAGGAGCAGGACCAATAGCACAAGGAGCGGAGGCAATGCGAAACGGAGATAGCGCTTGTTGCGTCGGAGGTCGATCGCGTTAACGAAGGGGACAGGACCGAGCTCGCGCCCGCGCTGCGCGATAGCGGCCTCGATCAGTTCACGTTGCTGCGGTTGCTGTGCCGCCATGTCCCGGAGCTGAAGGGTGTTGAGCAGCTTGTCGCGCACTTCGGCGAAATGCGTACCCACGATGCCGGCGGCCTCTTCATGCGAGATGACCTTGCCGAGGCGGAGCATTTTCACCAATGGCCATGCGATGAAGCGGCCTAGAACAAAGAGCATTGTTAGGGTGGCGGCCCAAAAGAGCGCTGTACGGACACCGGTGCCGAATCTCCCAAAGCTCTCCAGCAAGGCAGCGACAAGGAAAACGCCGATCACCAACCCCACACTGTACAGGACACCTCGGACCAGCCGATCCTTGTAGTACTTGCGGATGAAGGCGTCGAGCTTGGAGATCAGATGCTCGTAGTCGCTATGCATGGCTTGTTCGGAGATGATAACACCCCGCCGGGTGTTTACGGTACAAAACTACGGCAGGGCGGGCGGGGCATGCCCTACGGTACACCTTGACGTGGCCGATGGTTCGGCGAGGAGTTCAACGAACGACCGTGCGGGTGTTGAGGACCTGTTCGCCGGAGGTGATCCGCAACACGTATGCGCCGGGGGGGGCATCAATGGACACCTCTGCGCGGATCGCCCCGCGAGCAACACCAACACGCTGAAGCAGGATCGCTCGGCCGGTGAGGTCAAAGACCTCTACGTTGGCCCAAGCACCGCTCATTCCCTCCACTACCACCGTGAAGATGCCATCATTCGGCACAGGGAATACAGCAACGCGGGCACCTGTAGCGGACACACTGGCGACCCCGCTGGTGTCCCAAGAGAAGCCATCGGTGATGGAGCAGCCATTGCCAGCGTCGACAGTCACTTCGTACAACCCATCACCTTGGAGGAAAATGAACGCTTCATTTCCAGCGATCGGCGTTCCGTCCAGGGTCCAGGAGTAGGAGATATAGCCGCTGGGCACGAAGAGCACATTCCCGTTCTGCACGATCTCGAACTGTGGGCAAATGACGATGGTGTTGCTCGTGTCCGAGCAGCCGAAGCCATTGGTGCCAAGGACTTGCCACAGGCCTGGGCCGGTGGTCATGAAGCAGGCCCCGATCGCTTCGGGTACCACAACGCCATCCAGCGACCACGCGTAGCTGGTGAGCGTTGCATCCTCCACGCAGAGTTCGCCAGCACCGCCGGCGGACAACACCAAAATGGGCAAAGCGAATACCGTGACCGTATCGCTATCCGTGTAAGCTTGTTGTGGCTCGTTGCTGATCTGCAAGCTGCCCGTTGTGCCACCGGCCACATTGATGAAGTAGGTGCCTTCGCCGTTCGCCGGGATGTTGTAAGTGCCCAGTTGATCGTTCTGGCTCACGGCGTCCTCATCATAGAAGGTGATGGAATAAGGTGGGTTGTCCAAAACAAGGTTCAGGTCGGCCCAATTGGCCGTGGATGAATTGTCCTCGGTGCCTGAAGTGTAGGTGCCACCGCCCGCATTGGTGAGTACGAAGTAGGGGTCCGGAGTACCTGTGCACCCGACGAAGGGTACGTCGGGCTCCTCCACATCACCGCACCAGTTACCGTTCACGCCGGTCAAGTTGACCGCGTTCAGAACGTAACCGCCGATCGTGGTTTCCAACGTGATCACATAGGTGCCCGGCGAGGAATACGTCTGGGCAGGAGGTTGTGCAGCATTGCTTGTGTTGCCATTGCCGAAGTCCCAAGCGTAACTCATGGGTGATGGGCTCGCATCGATCAGCGCAGTGAAGGTGCTGGTGACACTGCCGCAACCCGAGGTGGGCGCGTAGCTGAAGCTCGTGTTACCGCCAGCACCCGGCAGAATGACGATCACCGTGTTGAATTCCTGCGGCACATCCAGTTCGAAACCGCTCGCGTTCACGTGTGCGAGCACACTGATGTTGACAGTGTATGTGCCCGGCCCGAGCGGAGTGCCGCACACACGGGCGCAACCGTATTCGTTCTCCTGAGGATAATACACGCCACTGGGTTCACTAGCGGTGAAGTCCAGGCCGAACGGAAGCCCACTGACTCCCGTGATCGTGAGCTGCAACAAGTCCACCGAGAAACCCGAACCGGGATCGGTGAAACTTGCGGGCATCCAAAAGGTGAAGTCTGCGACGTAGTACACGCCAACCGTAGCATCAGGGGGGTTCGCTGGGCACAGCGTTGGAAAGGGGGGGGCCACCGTGCAGCTTAGGTCTGGAACACATCCATCGCATTGGGCGAGGGCCGATGCCGAAAGCAGGGTGGATGAGAAAAGCAGCAGGGTGAAGGGTAGGTTTCGTGTCATGCGACAGGGCTCGATGGAAGGACAAGGTAGGAGGTTGATCCGCGACCGCTTATCCCATCACCTTTCGCACGCGAACCTTCAGCAGGTATAGCAAACGCGCGCCAGGCCAACCACCGGTGAGCCAGAGGTGTAGAAGCGCGGCAGCAAGCCGCTTGTCGGCGAGCAAGAAGAACCAGCGCTCCCAGTCCTGCCGCAGACGCTTCTCGAACACGGCCACAGGGAAGAGCTTCTTCTCTTGGTTGATGTCCTTCAATTTCTTCATCCAACTATGGAGACCGCGCACCGTGTTCGTGTCCGGCACGTTGCGGTAGAGTTGATGGAAGAGGAGTTGCAGTTCCACCTCTTTTTCCGTGGCTGGAATACTGTAGAAGCGGAACACCTCGCGGTAGATCTTTGCGCGAACAGCTATCAGGTCGTGGCCATGCCTGAAGTTCTGTTCGCCCAGCCGATAGTTCATCAGTGGTTCAGGGATCGTGGCAGTGCGCGCATGCGCCGCAATGGCCAGCAGGAAGAGATAGTCCATACCCGGCGTGCGCCAGTGCGACAAGCAACGGACCCCATGTTCTTCCAACACCGTACGCCTGATCATGCACGACCCGTAAAGCAGTGGGTCCTGGAACAACAACAGACCGCGAGCTTCCTCATCTTCCAATGGCCAGCGGGCAATGTGGTCCCTCTCTCCGAAGGTTTGCGCATAGCTGCCGCAAACACCGACCTCTGGGTGCGCATCCATGAAGGCCACCTGCTTCGCCAAGCGATCTGGGTGCGCCACATCGTCGGCATCAAGCACCGCGACATATTCGCCACGCGCCAAGTCGTACCCGCGGTTCGCGGCAGCGGCACGTCCGGTGTTCTCCGCGCTGGTGATGAGTTGGATGCGCGGATCGTTGATCGTGCGTACGCGCGCTAACCCATCATCGGTGCTCGCATCGTCGACAACTAGAAGCTCGAAGTCGCCGAAGGTGTTGTTCAACACGCTGCGAACAGCCTCCTCCACGAAGGGCCCCTTGTTGAACAGCGTGGTGATGACCGTTACACGCGGATGGGCCATGGCTGTATGTGGGCGAAGGTAGCCGCGCTATCAGCGCTCGATCGGTGGGCCTAGTGCGGAACAACTGTGAACGAGCGGATCATCGAGGCGTCGCCATCACGCAGCAGCAACGAGTAGGTTCCCGCAGCCACGTTCTTTAGGTCGACCGTACGGGAGAACGCAGGGGCTTGTGAGACCAGGGTTTCCGCGTGCACCAAGCGGCCCATTGCATCGCGTACTTCGAGTTCTACTAAGGGGGAGTCCCAGCCCGAGCCGCGCAAGGTGAAGTGCCCGGCGTTCGGCACGGGGAACAGATCAAGCAAAGGCTTGGAGGATGCTTCGCTTACCCCAAGACCGATAACTTGGTAGTTGGATGAGGAAGAACAACCCTCGGCGTTCGTGCCGGTCACCGTCCAATTCCCGTTGGAAGCGAGTACACAAGGCCCGGACTCGCCATCGACCAATACGCCATTGAGAGACCAGCCGTATGCGCTAAGGTCTTCGTCCGTAGCACATAGCGCACTGCCGCTGAAGATCAGGGTAGTGTTCGGTGAAGGCAACACGTTGATGCTGTCGGAGTAGCTGAAGACATGCACGGTTTGTACTTGCACCATGCGCTGCCCATCTGTTCCGCCTTGGCTGAACGGGAAAGTGCCGGGGATGTTGTCGAAGGTGTACGAGCCGAGCACATCGTCGGCGCTGATGCCATCATCATCGTACACGGTCAAGGTGAAAGGGGGGAATCCCAGCGGGATCGACAGACCGTTCCAAGTGTGGCTTTGCGTGTTGCTTGCAACGGAAGAGCGGGACAGACCCAATTGGGCGTCGACCACCGTGAAGTAGAGGTCCGGCTGTCCCGTGCAACCCACGAAGGGCAGGTTCGGTTCATCGATATCGCCACACCAATCCTCGTTCACATCGGTGATCGAGAGTTGTGTGAGAAAGACGCCGGCCACTGTTGTCTGCAAGGTCACTTCATAATTGCCTGTGGAGTAGGTCTGGTCGGGAGGGGTAGCGCCAGCGTAGGTGTTCCCGTTCCCGAAGGCCCACGCAAACGTGCTGGACAACCCGGGCGGGTTGATCAGCGGGTCGAACGAAACAGCGAACGGCTCGCATCCTGCATTGCCCGATGCGGTGAAGTCGGCTACACTATCCTGGTCCGCAGGATATGCGACCACGGGCAAGTTGATGTCGTAGGTCTGTGTGGTGGCGATGCCGCCCACAGTTCCCTGGACGGTGGCATGGATTTGAATGGTGTCGATGCCTGCTTCCATGGGGACGCCGCAGATGCGCACACAACCAATCGGGTTCTGCTGTGGGTAATAGGTGAGGTTGGGGCTGCTTGCTTCGTAGGTGAAACCCAAAGGAAGGTTCTCCAGGCTGTTCAATACCACCTGGTCGAGCTCCACATTGAGTTGGGTGATTGGGTCCAGAAAACTAGGAGGGATCCAAAAGGTCACATCCAAGGAGTATGGCACACCCACGGTGCCAGGCAAAGTGAACGGGGGGCAAACCGTAGGAAGAGGAGGGTCCACAGTGCAGGTATCGCCGATCATACAAGCGCCACACTGGGCGTAGCCACTGGTGACCAAGGGGAACAGGAGCGACAGGGCGAGCAGCTGTTTGACCATGCGACCAAGGTATGTCGTGCGCCTACGGGAAGGACCAAAGGGGGTGCGCCACGACGGGGGCACTTCGGCCGTGCAAGCAGGGCCATTGCCTGTTACTTTTGCGGACCATTACCATGGCACGCAAGGAAAGCCCCGCTATCATCGACCTGGATTCGCTCAACATCATTGACGAGCCAGATTCACGTCAATTCGTATTGCGCGTGGGCGAACATCGAGCCCGGCTGGAATATGATCGCGACGGCGACCGCATCTTCTTGGGCACTTTGGACGTCCCACGACCTGTGCAAGACCTTGGCGTAGCCGAGGTGTTCATGGAGAAAACGCTCACGTGGGTGGAGGAGAACAAGCTGAAGCTGATCCCCACGCACCCAGTGATCAAGGCATACCTGCGCAAGCACACGGCTTGGCAGCGCTTGTTGCTCAAGGGTGTGCAGGTCTGATCGCTCGGCCTAGGCCTTTTAGCTTACACCGCATGGCCGACCAGAACACCAACAAGGACCTGCGCTTGGCGGTGCTGATCGACGCGGACAATGTGCCGAGCCGGTCAGTTAAAGAGATGATGGAGGAAATGTCGAAGTACGGTACTCCCACCTTCAAGCGCATTTATGGCGACTGGACCAACACAGCGCTCAGTGGATGGAAGCAAGTGCTGAACGAGCACGCCATCGTGCCCGTGCAACAGTTCAGCTATACCACCGGCAAGAACTCCACGGATTCCGCGCTGATCATCGACGCGATGGACATCCTCTACACCCGACGCGTCGACGGGTTCTTCATCGTGTCCAGTGATAGTGATTTCACGCGCTTGGCGACCCGCTTGCGCGAAGAGGGCTTGCGCGTCTTCGGTATGGGCGAACGCAAGACCGCTGCGCCGTTCATCAAAGCCTGCGAGAAGTTCATCTACATCGAAGTACTGAAGCCTGAACCGCCACAGGTGAGATCCGGTCCAAAAGGCCAGCCCGAGAAGACCAAGATCTTCAGGAACGCAGAACTCGAGGCGCTCGTCATAAGCACCATCGAGGACCTTGCCGACGAAGGCGGCTGGTTGGACATGGGCGGCCTTGGCAATGGGTTGCTCAAAAAGCGATCGGACTTTGACCCGCGCAACTACGGATTCAAGAAACTCACCGACCTGATCATGGCGATCCATGGTGTGGTGGTGGAGGCGCGCAGCACCGGACAAGGCAACGTAAAGCACTACTACCTGCGACTGAAGCAGTAGCGGGCGGTTCGTGTCCAAGGTCGGCGTGCGTGCCGCCGATATCTTCGCAACCCTTCACACGTGGAACATGCGATCATGAGCACATGACCGCATGCACACATGAGCAAATGAGCACATGTCCGTAAGAGTCCGTTTCGCCCCGAGCCCCACCGGCCCCTTGCACATGGGCGGTGTGCGCACGGCCCTGTACAACTACCTCTTCGCGCGCAAGCATGGTGGGCAATTCTTGCTGCGCATCGAGGACACCGATCAAACCCGTTACGTACCCGGCGCCGAAGAATACATCAGGGAAAGTCTCGAATGGTGCGGTCTTGTGCCCGATGAAAGCCCGTGGGTGGGCGGGCCCGATGGCCCGTACCGCCAAAGCGACCGCAAGCAGCTCTACAAGCAGTACGCCGATGAGCTGATCGCGAAGGACAAAGCCTATTACGCCTTCGACACGCCTGAGGAACTGGACGCCATGCGCGACCGCCTGAAGGCCGCTGGCGTGGCTGCGCCCGCATATAACGCGGTCACGCGCGAGCACATGAGGAACAGCCTTACGCTCAGCGCCGATGAAGTGAAGGAACGCCTAGCTCGCGGCGACGAACACGTCATCCGCCTAAAGGTGCCGCGCCATGCCGAGGTGCGCTTCGAGGACATCATTCGCGGCTGGGTGGTGGTGCACAGCGCCAACATCGACGACAAGGTGCTCTTCAAGAGCGACGGCATGCCCACCTACCACTTGGCCAACATCGTGGACGACCACCTCATGCGCATCACGCACGTGATCCGGGGCGAAGAGTGGTTGCCAAGCGCCCCGTTGCACGTGCTCATTTACGAAGCCTTCGGCTGGGAACGTCCGGCTTTCGCGCACCTGCCACTGATCCTTAAGCCCGATGGCAACGGCAAGCTGAGCAAGCGCGATGGTGATCGCTTGGGCTTCCCGGTGTTCTCGTTGAATTGGACCGATCCGGTAAGTGGCGAAAAGAGCAGCGGTTACCGCGAGCGCGGGTATTACCCCGAAGCGTTCATCAACATGCTGGCGCTGCTCGGCTGGAACCCTGGCACCGATCAGGAGATCATGAGCATTGCCGAACTCACCGCGCTCTTCGATCTGGAGCGGGTGCACAAGGGCGGCGCCAAGTTCGATCCCGAGAAGACCAACTGGTTCAACCAGCAATACCTGCGCATGCGCCCAGACGGGGAGATCGGCTTGGAACTACAAGCGAGGTTGACGGCGAACGGCATCGAAGCCTCGCTGGAGCGCGCCACGGCCGCTGCTGCCTTGCTGAAGGAGCGCGCCACTTTCGTGGACGACATGCTAGAGGGCGTTTATCTCTTCACCACCGGGTCACCACTGAAGGACAATGAAGTGGCGGCCGAAGAATTGAGAAAGCGCTGGAAACCGGAAGCGGCCCCGGCTATCGAAGCCTACATCGCCGCACTCTCCTCCCTTTCCCTTCTCACCACACCCCAGATGGAGCACACGTTCAATACGGTGCTTCAGGAGAAGGGTTTGAAGGTGGGGCAGGTGATGCCGATCTACCGCCTCTTTGTTGCGGGCCGCACACAAGGGCCGGGCATGTTCGATGTGAGCGCGCTCCTAGGCAAGGAAGAAGTGATCGCTCGGCTGCGGGCCGGACTCGAACACTGTCGCGCATGGGCGTGATCACCGTTACCGGAATCCGTGTATTCGCCTACCATGGTTGCTTGGCCGAGGAGGAACGGATAGGGAGCCAGTACCGAGTGGATGTGGCCATCAACAGCGTCTTCAGCAAGGCCGAAAGCAGCGATGACCTGGATGACACTGCCGACTACGGCCGTGTAACCACCATTGTTAGGGAACAGATGGCCGTGCGGAGCAAGCTGATCGAGCACGTGGCGCGCCGTATCCTCGAAGCCCTGAAGGACGAATGGCCGCGCGCCTACCATTTCCGCGTGCGCGTTGTGAAGGAGCGCCCTCCGGTGAACGGTGATGTGACCGAGGTGGAGTATGCGCTCGAGGGGTAGTGCCTCCTATCTTCGCCGCCGTTCTTCTCATCATGGTCACGTGGCCGAGTGGCTAGGCACAGCTCTGCAAAAGCTGCTACAGCGGTTCGAGTCCGCTCGTGACCTCCAAGGAAAGCCCTCATCGCGATGGGGGCTTTTCCGTTCCCTACCTACCTTGTCCATACCGATCGCCCCCCAATTGCGTTGACCGCATTGTCCAACCCGAACCCATGAACGTGATGCTCCGCTTGTTTTTGGTCGCAACCGTGCTCCTTTGCACGACAAAAGGCTTGGCGCAACAGGCCATAGGCCAATGGCGAGACCACCTCCCGTACCTCCGCATGGTGGACGTGGCCCAAGGTGCAGGACTGGTGTATTGCGCCACCAGCACCGGCCTTTTCTCTTACGACCCAGCCTCTGGCGAAATGGGGCGCATCAACAAGACCAACGCACTCAGCGATGTGGACATCCGGGGCCTCAAATGGAACGAGCCCCTGCAGACGCTCATGGTGTACTATGGCAACGGCAACCTCGATCTGCTGCAAGGCAACACCAGTTACAACCTAGGCGACATCGAGCGCAGCGGCATACTCGGCGATAAGGCCATCTATGGGGTACACTGCGAGGGCACCATCGCGTATCTCGCTTGTGGCTTTGGCATTGTGGTGGTGGATCTTGAACGTCGCGAGGTGAAAGAGACCTGGTTCATCGGACCCAATGGAGGCCAACTGCAGGTGAACGCCATCACCTTCAGCGCCGACTCGATATACGCTGCCACCTCAACTGGATTGTACACCGCATCGCGCACCGCCCCTAACCTCGCGGCTTTCGACAACTGGCACAAGCGCACGGACATGGGTGCACAAATGGCCAACGGCCCATTTGAACTCGCGGTGGCTTTTGGCGGAAGACCTGTGATCGGCTTCCGCAGCGAGCTGAACAACAACGACACCTTATTGATCCTCACCGCCGACAACACCTGGCAGTGGGTGCCCAGTACCGTGGGTCGGCGCAATCGTGGTGTGAGCGTGAGCGATGATGGACAGCTATTGGCCACTGCGCACGAGAACGATATTCAGCTCTTTGATCTGGGACTCAACGTGGTGGCCAACTATTATGGCTATGCTGGTTTTTCCAGCGAACCCGCCAAGGCCATTCGCGGCCCCGGCTTCATGTGGGTGGCCGATCGCTCGCACGGGCTGGCGAAAGCCACTGGCGGCGACCAAGGCATCACCGTGCGCCCCAACGGCCCGCTCAATGCCAGCTGTTACCGCATGGATGCCAATGGAGGCGCACTATATGTGGCCACCGGCAGTGTCGAAGGCAACTGGGCCAACAAGTACCTCAAGGACGGAGTGCATTTTTTCAAGGACGAAGCCTGGCACACGATCAACGCACCAACGGACCCCTTCTTTGCTTCCGGAGGGAATGCCTTTGCGGGGGCCGTCAACGATATGATGACGGTGGCCGTTGACCCCAACGACCCGAACCATGCGTTCGCTGGTTCTTGGGACGATGGGCTCCTCGAATTCCGCGATGGGGTCACCGTGACCAACTACACACAGGCCAACAGTTCGCTCGCCCTGGCCACCAATGACAACTCGGGCAAGGTGAACATAGCAGGTCTATCCTTCGACATCGACGGTAACTTGTGGGTGACCAACGCGTGGGCGGCATCGCCTTTATCTGTGCGCAGTGCCAACGGAAGCTGGTACAGCTTCTCGCCGGGGTCCTTGCTCAATGGCAACTTGCTGCTCGCAGAGGTGCTTGCGGCGAGCAATGGCTATAAGTGGATAGTGCGCCCGCGCGGCAACGCACTGCTCGTGTTCAACAACGCAGGTACCATCGCCGAAACGGGGGATGACCAGTGGAAGCTCGTGACCAACAGTGAAGGCAGCGGCGGACTACCCGCACCAGACGTGTTCTGCGTGGCCGAGGACAAAGAAGGACAGATCTGGGTAGGCACCACCAAGGGGGTGGCTGTGTTCTATACCCCCGACGCCATCTTCAGTGGTGAGGGGAATTGGGATGCGCAGCAGATCCTGATCGAACAGGACGGCAACGTGCAGATCCTGCTCGAGACCGAATCCGTGAGTTCTATCGTCGTGGATGGTGCCAATCGCAAATGGATCGGCACGCAGACCAGCGGCGCCTACCTCGTGAGCGCTGATGGCCGCGAACAGATCCACCACTTCACGCAGGAGAACAGCCCCCTGCCCAGCAACAACATCACCTCCATCGCACTCGATGGCTCCTCGGGCGAAGTGTTCTTCGGTACAGATCGTGGGATCATCGGCTTTAGAGGCGAGGCCACCGACGGTGGTGACGAGGCCAACTGCGCGAAGGTGTTCCCCAACCCCGTGCGCGAGAGCTACACCGGCCCCATTGCGATCACCGGCCTCGTGCGCGATAGCGAAGTGAAGATCACCGATGTGAGCGGCAACCTCGTCTACCGCACTACATCGCTGGGCGGACAGGCCATTTGGAACGGCACCGACATGAGCGGCATCCGGGTGGCCACGGGCGTGTACATGATATTCGCTACCGACCTCACCGGCGCTTACAAGTGCAACACCAAGTTGCTGGTGGTGCGATGATCGAAGGTGTTCATCCTGAGCCTGCCGAAGGACGTCCTTTGCTATACCATGCTGAACACTACGCGCGCAATCGTGCTCAAGACTTTCGCGCATGGCGACGGTACGGTGATCCTGAAGGCGTGGACAAGCCAGGCCGGCCTGCGCTCATACGTGGTGCGCATCAGCAAGAAGAATGGCATCAGCGCGGCGGCTATTCAACCGTTGAACAGGGTGGAACTGGTGGCCGATGAACGCGCCGACCGTGAGCTACAAAGCGTGCGCGAACTGCGCGTTTCCAGACCGTACATCAACCTGCACCGCGACCCCGAACGCGGAGCCATTGCCCTCTTCGTGCAGGAAGTGCTGCATCGCGTGCTGCGAGCCGAAGCGGCCGACCCATCGCTCGACCACTTCCTCCACGAAGCATTGGAAGCGATGGACACCGTTGACGACCTCCGCTGTTTTCCGCATGTGTTCCTGATCAAACTTTCGGGGCACCTCGGCTTCATGCCCGAAATGCCGGAGGAAGGAGAGGACCACTTCGACCTACAAGAGGGATGCTTCCTCCGGGCCGATGCACCTCACAACCACACCATGGGTCCTCTGCTGAGCACGGTGTTCATCGAGCTCCTTGGACGGGACCTCCTTCATTCCCACGGTTCGGTGATCCCGACCGCGCAACGCCGCGAACTCCTCGACCACCTGCTCCTGTACTTCCGCCTGCACGTCGACGGCCTCGGCGAACTGCGATCACCCGCCGTACTGCACGCCGCACTGGCCTGATCGGCATTGAGCGCGGTGTACTTTCGGCCTCCAAATTTTCCCATGCGTCGCACCGCCGGATCCCTTTTCACGCTCGCATTGTTGATCCCCGCCTGCACGGACGCACCCTCACCCATGAACGCCATAGACCTGCTCGCGCCACCCGTGGCCGAGAAACGTCCGCACGAGATCACCATCCACGGCAACACGCGCAACGACGAATACTACTGGATGCGCCTCTCCGAGGAACAGCGCAAGGCCGACCCACCTGATGCGCACACCAAGGAAGTGGTGGCCCACCTGAACGCCGAGAATGCGTACACCGAAGCTATGCTCGCGCCGGTGAAGCAACTGCGCGAGGACCTTTTTGCGGAGATGAAGGCGCGCATCAAGGAGACGGACCTTAGTGTGCCCTATCGCGAAAATGGTTACTGGTACCAGCAGCGGTTCGATGAAGGGAAGGAGTACGCCGTGCATGTGCGCGCCAAGGCCGAAGGGGCAGCGACCCCTTCCGATGCGGATGCTGCTTGGACGGAATTGCTGAACGAGAACAAGCTCGCCGAAGGGCACAGCTATTTCGACCTCGGAGATTTCGAGGTGAGCCCAAGCAACAACATTGTGGCATACAGCGTGGACTTTGTAAGCCGCCGCCAATACGAGATCCGTTTCCGCGACACCACCACCGGCAAAGAACTGCCCGACTTGATCACCAACACCGGCGGTGGTTGCGCATGGGCCGATGACAAGACCGTCTTCTACCCACGCAAGGACAAGACACTGCGCAGTTACCGCATTTACCGCCATGTGCTTGGCACGGACCCCAGGACCGACGTGGTCGTGTACGAGGAGAAGGACGCTGCTTTCAGCTGTGATGTCTATCGCGCTCGCAGCGAACAGTACGTTATGATCACCACCGAAAGCACCCTGAGCAGCGAGCATCACTACCTCGCGGCGACCCAGCCCCTGGGGGCCTTCACGACCTTCCTTCCCCGCGAAGAGGAACACGAGCATAGCGTGATGCATGTGGCGGGCATTTCACCGGAAGCGCCAGGGCATTGGTATATCATGACCAACTGGAACGCGCAGAACTTCAGGCTTATGGAGTGTGCCGAAGGAGCAACGGCCGATAAGAGCAAGTGGAAAGAAGTGGTTCCGCACCGAGCCGACGTGCTCCTTGAGGACGTGGACAACTTCAAAGACCACCTTGTGTTCACCGAGCGGAAGGAAGGGCTCACGCATATTCGGGTGCGCCGACTGAGCGATGGCAAGGAACACGAGATCGGCTTTTCCGACCCGGCGTACGTGGCCTACAGCGGCACCAACCCGGAATGGGATACGGACAAGTTGCGCTATGGCTACACCAGCCTCACAACCCCGGGCAGCGTATATGAGCACGACCTCAACACGGCGAGCGACACACTGTTGAAACAACAGGAGGTGATCGGCGGCTTCAAGCGGGATGACTATGTGAGCGAACGCATTTGGGCGCCCGCGCGAGATGGCGCAAAAGTGCCAGTGAGCATCGTGTACCGCAAAGGCACCAAGCTCGATGGCAGCGCGCCGCTATTGCTCTACGGCTATGGCAGCTACGGCAGCAGCATCGACCCCACCTTCAGCAGCGCACGCCTCAGTCTTCTTGATCGCGGCTTCGTTTACGTCATTGCGCACATCCGCGGTGGAGAGGAACTGGGCCGGGCTTGGTACGACAACGGAAAGATGGAACACAAGATGAACACCTTCACGGACTTCATCGACTGCGCCGATCACTTGGACAAAATGAAGTACGGCGATCCCAAGCGCATGTTCTGCCTCGGCGGAAGCGCGGGCGGCCTGCTTGTGGGCGCCGTAGTGAACATGCGACCCGATCGCTGGAAGGCCGCCTGTGCCGAAGTCCCCTTTGTAGATGTGGTGACCACCATGCTGGACGAGAGCATACCGCTCACCACGGGCGAGTTCGATGAGTGGGGCGACCCCAAAGAGAAGGAGGCCTACGATCGCATGCTGGCCTATTCGCCCTACGACAACGTGAAGGACGCCAACTATCCTTCGTTACTGGTTACCACCGGCCTGCACGACAGCCAAGTGCAATACTGGGAGCCCGCCAAATGGGTGCAACGCTTGCGCGAACACCAGAAGTCGAAGGCGCCGATCCTGCTCTTCACGAACATGGAAGCGGGGCACGGCGGCGCCAGTGGTCGTTTCGAAATGCTGAAGGAAGTCGCGCTGATCTACGCGTTCTTCCTTGAGCAGGCGGGGACGGCGGAGTAAGCGATCAACTCGCCAAGCTCTCAACGCCCACGATCTCTTCGGGTTGCATGGGGATCACATGCACGGGCGCACCATCGCGTTGCAGCAACTCGTAGTCGCGCACGCTGGCGAAGTAGAGCCGCTTGGTGGGTAGGCCGCCGGCGGTGTCGCTGGTCTCCACTTCCCACACCACGCCGTAGATCTCCTTGCCACCCCGCAGCTTGAAACGGCAGTGTTGGTGTGCGAATTGGCGGATGTGTGCGAAGTCCATGCGTGTGCGTGCACCGAAAAGTAGAGCGATGCGATGCGCGACACCAATCCAATTTTCAACACAGGGTGTCGTGCTGTGGATAAAACGGTAGCACGCGTGATGCTATTGCCTGAAGGTCAATGAGCTCGGGGGGACACTCGCTGACGAAATAAATTTCGGCGAGGATCAACCTTGCGGCACCCGTACCTTGATCCGAGCACCGGGCTTCAGTCCTTCGCGATCGAGTTCGGCGTTCAAGCGACGCAGGTCTTCGACACTAACGCCGGGGTGACGTTGAGCAATGCTCCAAAGCGTATCGCCGGGCTGCACGGTGTAGTAGAGCGCATCGTTGTTCGAACCAGGTTCGACGTTAGCTGTGCGCTCGACGCTCTTCAACGGGCTGCGCTTCACAACCAGCTTTTGTCCCGGATGGATCATGTCGCCACGCAAGCTGTTCAAACGCCTCAACTCGCTCACCGAAATGCTGTACTTGTGTGCAATGGTGCCGAGCGATTCGCCGGAGCGAACGGTATGCTTGCGATCGACCGACTCAGCCACTTGCACGGGAGCTGCCTCCTGAGCATTGGGTAATGCAAGTGCGCGAGCCGCTTGATAGCTGTAACGCATGGTCTCCTCGTTGCTCACGAAGATCCCTGCCGCGTCCTTTGGCAGATAGATCGCCACCGGTTGTTGCACATCCGGCACCACGCCCAGCTTGAAGGTGGGGTTGAGCTCCCGCAGTTCCTGCACGGTGCCACCCGTGAGCACTGCCACGGCCGCAAGATCCAACGGATAGCACACCTGCACGGTGTCCACCTCGTACGCGCAATAAGTCGGCGCCACGGGATAGATGTTGTGATCGGCGTAATGTGCGAAGAGATAGTTCACCGCAATGAAGGCGGGCACGTAGCCGCGGGTTTCGCGCGGCAGGTGGTCATAGATCTTCCAATAGTCCTTTACCCCACCGCTGCGTCGGATGGCCTTGTTCACATTGCCGGGTCCACAGTTGTACGCGGCCAGTGCGAGTTCCCAATTGCCGTAGAGTCCATGCAGGTATTTCAAGTACTTGCACGCAGCCTCGGTGCTCTGGTAAACGTCGTGTCGCTCATCAATGTAGCTGTCGGCATGCAGGCCGTACATCTTGCCGGTGGGCAGCATGAACTGCCATAGGCCCACAGCGCCCGCGCGTGAACGTGCTGCAGGGTTGAGCGCGCTCTCCACCACGGAGAGATATTTCATCTCCAATGGTATCCCATGCTTGTCCAGTTCCTCCTCGAACACGGGGAAGTACAGTTCGGCAAGGCCCAGCATGCGCGAACTCATCTCGCGTTTGCGCACGGTGTACAGGTCGATGTACGCCTGCACAGGAGCATTGTAGATGAGGTTGAACGGCGTGCGTTCATCGAGCACTGCCAAGCGGTGTTGCACGTCGGCAGGTGACCATATGGGAACCTGCTCCGCCGTGAAGCCATGCACATTGTGTGCGGCGGTATCGGTGGTGAAGAGAGAACGCTGGATCCATGGCAGGGCAGCAAGGTCATCCAGCCGTGCCATCACCGGATCATCGGCGCTCAGGCGCACGGCCGTGCTTTCGGGTTGTGCAAGAAGCATAACCGGAAAGCATGCCGCTAGGCAAAGGGTGAAGAGGGAGCGCATCGAGCCGAAGGTATCTGTAGTACGCAGGAAGTGCGCACTTGTTATGCGGGCGGTTCGTCCACAGAGGAATGTGGACGCGCTCAGAACAAATTCTTAGCGGCCGCAAGCAAGCGTGTCTCATCGAAGGGCTTGGCCATCAATTGCACACCGAAGGGTAGCCCATTGCTGTGTGTGCCCGTGGGCAGGCTGATCGCGGGTGTCCCTGCGAGGTTGGCCTGCACGGTGAAGATGTCCTGCAGGTACATAGCCACCGGATCGGTGATGGCGCCGTGCGCGAAAGCCGTGGTGGGACAGGTAGGGCCGAGGACGATGTCGTATTTCTCGAAAGCCTCCAAGGTCTTGTTGCGGATGATCCGGCGCACGCGCTGTGCCTGTCCGTAGTAGGCGTCATAGTAACCTGCGCTGAGCACGAAGGTGCCGAGGAGAATGCGGCGCTTCACTTCGGGCCCGAAGCCCTCAGTGCGGCTGAGGCGGTAGGTCTCTTCGACGCTCTTGGCCTCCTTGCTGCGGTGACCGAAATGGATGCCGTCGAAGCGTGCGAGGTTGCTGCTCGCCTCCGCCGTTGCGAGGATGTAGTAGGAGGGTACCTGGTGATCCAACAGCGGAACCTCGACAGCTTCCACCGTGTGGCCTTCGCTCTTCAGGCGATCGATGTGTGCGCGCAAGTGTGCCACCACTTCGGGATCCATGCCCGTGCGCTCCAGCCCTTCACGGAAGAAGCCGATGCGCAATTTGCCGGGATGTGCGAGCGTGACCGGCTCCACTGCCTTGCGACTGGTGGTGCTGTCCAGGGGGTCGTGACCGGCAATGACATTGTAGATCGCGGCGATGTCATCCACGGAACGGGCGAAGGGACCGACCTGGTCGAAGCTGCTCGCAAAAGCGATCAACCCATAGCGGCTCACGCGCCCGTACGTGGGTTTGAAGCCGAAGGTGCCCGTGAACGACGCCGGCTGGCGGATGCTGCCTCCGGTATCCGAGCCCAGCGCCGCATGCACGATGCCAGCAGCCACGCTCGCCGCGGCGCCACCACTGCTTCCGCCGGGCACCATGCGCTTGTCCAACGGGTTGAGCACGTTGCCATAGGCGCTGTTCTCATTGCTGCTACCCATGGCGAACTCGTCGCAGTTTGTGCGACCGATGATAACTGCATCGGCCGCGATCAGGCGCTCCACCACCGTGGCACTGTATAGCGAAGTGAAGCCTTCGAGAATGCGCGAGCTGGCGCCTACGCGATGGTCCTTGTAACAGATGTTGTCCTTGATGCTGATCAGCAGGCCAGCGAGCGCACCACTATCACCGGTGGCGCGTTTGGCGTCCACACGCGCGGCTTGCTCCAGTGCGCTCTTGTTGAAGACCTCAAGGAATGCGTTGAGGTCCTTGTTCGCTTCTGCGGAAGCGGTGGACGCTTCGGTCGCGGCAACAACACTTCCGCCATCCGAAAGCACTGCTCGTGCTTCGCTCAAGGTCTTCGCGGTGCTCACGCTATGGTTCAACGTTCCCGGAGCGTGCGACCATCGCACGCTCAACGGACAAGGATCACTTACCCTCTTCCTTCTTCTCGTTGGAATTGGTGCCGTCCTTGGCATCCTTGAACTCCTTCATGCCCTGACCAAGGCCACGCATCAGCTCGGGGATCTTCTTGCCGCCGAACATCAACAGGATCACCGCCACGATCAACACGATCTGCCAGGGACCAATTATGCCTAGTAGGAAGGAGAGAGGAAGGAAGCTCATGACCGGAGTTCTTTGTTCAGCCGCTAAAGGTAGGGCGCGGGGGACAGCGTGGAGAGGCAAGTCGACCGGTTCATGTGTGGCCTCACCCGTCCATTCCGGACTTGCCGCTTGCCGTTACCTGAAGATCCACGCGGCCGGATCCACGTTCACCAGACCGTCGGCGGTGATCTTCCACACTTCGATATGGGCCACGGCGCCATCATCACCGGTGAGCACGGTGCCAATGTTCTGCTTGGTATCCACTTTCTGTCCCTTGGTAACGCTCACCGCCCCTAAGTTGCTGTACACTGTGCGGTAGGCGCCGTGACTGATGATCACGGCCTTGCCCGCGCCGGGCAGCACGATCACGCTGCTCACCTCGCCTCGGAAGAGCGCCCTTACGCTTGCGCCCCTTTCGGTGGTGATGTCGATGCCGTTGTTGTCGATCACGATCCCGGCCAGCACCGGGTGAGGCTGCTTGCCGAAACGACTGGTGATCACACCCTTTTCCACCGGCCAGGGCAATTTGCCCTTGTTCTTCTCGAAATCGGCGTTGAGCTCACGCGCTTCGGGCGTGAGCGTTAGTTCCCTTTTGCCAGGTTTTGGGGGCGCATCTCCCGCCTTCGGCTTGGGCGGTTTCAGGGCCTCGGCGATCGCCTTGCGAATGGCCGCCTCCAGGTCCTTGCGCTGCTTCTCCTGCTTCTTCTGTGTTTCGCGCAAGCGGCCCTCTTCCTTCTTCAGTGTGTTGAGCGCGCTCTGTTGGCCAGTACGATCGCGCTCAACACACTGAAGAAGGAAGAGGGCCGCTTGCGCGAAACACAGAAGAAGCAGGAGAAGCAGCGCAAG
>JBKJPT010000014.1:0-37706 GCA_046595075.1 Flavobacteriales bacterium | reverse complement strand
CACGCAAGAGGTGAAGACCACCTGGCATCCGATCGAACGGGGGCAGGGCGGGGGTGGGGGGTATTGAACGTCCAGCCCATGGATCAGCAAGCTCACATTGGCGTCGATCCGGAGGATCTGTAAGAGGTCTTGCTCAAAGTGGAGGGATCCTATTGGATCAAGTTCAGGGAGAACGAGTTGGCTCATGTGCGGACGCTTGGAGACCTGCTTGATGCAATTGATGCGAGGATTCCGGGGCAGGACGTCAAAGACTGTACGACGCAACAAGCGTTCTATCGGATCAGGGCTGCGTTGCTAACAGAGCGTGATATGGATCCTTCCACCATCTGCACAGACAGCGCATTGGATGTTCTTATCCCCCGCAATGGTCGTCGACATACCGTGAAACGTATCGAATTACATGTGGGTGTACCCCTCGATGTACTTAGCGTGAAACGTTGGGTCGGCGTTCTTCTCACCCTTCTTGCCTGTGGGTCATTGGCCTGCTTCATTTGGAGCAGTCAGTTGGCTATCATCGGCCTTGGGGTGTTTACTGCTCTGTTTGGGCTAGCATCGTCGACGAAGAAGGAGTTCAATGTGCGCACGGTTGGCGCGCTTGCGGAGCGCATGTCCCAACGTGCATATAAGTTGATGAGACGGAACGACGGAACGGTGAACCGGAATGAGATCAGGGCAAAGCTGAAAGCCTTGTTCCAGGATGAGCTCGGCCTTGATAAGCGCGATTTGCGCGATGACATTCTGATCATGCCATAGGGCGTTACTCCTCTGGCGGACGTGCAGAAGCGTTCACTTGTCCATGGTTCCGCCCCCACCTCGATCCCATCGATCTTCTCCTATCGCGGCCATCGCCACATCCATCCCGAGCGCCTTCTTGAAGCTAGTCGGCCCTCGGTGATCCACGAGTAGTGGTCTCGCAGTCCATGCAGCCCTCCCCGCAGGGCCGCGCCAACTATTCACCGGCGACGCGAACACAAATTCTTTCTCGTTCGTTTACATTCAACCACAAGGTTGAATATATTCGCCCCCGATGCCGACCCCACACACACTTGACCGCACCCTCACAGCGCTGGCCGATCCCACGCGCCGCGCGATCCTGCAACGCCTTTCTTCCGGCGAAGCGCGCGTTACAGAGGTGGCGAGACCCTTCAGCATGTCGTTGAACGCAGTGAGCAAGCACATCCTGGTTTTGGAGCGTGCCAAATTGGTGAAGCGCAGGAAGGTGGGCAGGGACCACTTCCTCAGTTACCGCCCCGAACCGCTCGACGCCGCTGCGGAATGGATCGCGAGCACACGCACCTTTTGGGCAACACGCCTGGATGCCTTGGAACAACTGCTGCGCGAAGAGGACGCAGCCAACCGCTGAATGCACTAATCAACACCATAACCCATGGACAAGTACGGAACCGTCACTGCACCCAACACCATCCGCTTCGAGCGCCTATTGCCGGGCCCCATCGAACGAGTGTGGGCCTACCTGACCGAATCGGAGAAACGCGATAAGTGGTTGGCCAGTGGTGCCATGGATCTGAATGTCGGCGGCGACGTGGAGTTGTTCTGGCTCCACACCAATTTAGATACGACCAAGCCCGATGAACCACCGGAGAAATACAAGAACGGCCATACCATGAAGGCGAAGATCACGCGCTGCGAACCGCCGCATGTGCTGGGCTATTCATGGGGTGCGCGGGCGGACGCCCTATCGGAAGTGGTGTTCGAGCTCTCGATGCGCGGCAACGATGTGCTGCTTGTGCTCACGCACCATCGCCTGCCGAACCAGAACGATCTGCTGGGGGTAAGTGGAGGCTGGCATACCCACCTCGACGTACTCGTGGAGCACATGCACGGGCGCACCTCGCCAGGTTTCTGGGCCAAGCACACCGTGCTGAACGCGGAATACAAACTGCGGCAGGGCGTCGTGTAATGCACACCTTGGGAATATTGGATCGATCGTACCGAGCACGAAGCCCCACATCTATGTGCTCACCTTGGGTGTTGACGACCTCGCCCGTTCGCTAACGTTCTACCGCGACGGGTTGCAGGTTCCGCAAGAGTTGATCGTTAGGGCCGATGATCATTTCGCGTTGCACCTGCGCGAGGACTTCTCGCTGGTCTTTTTCGAGCGTTCCGCGATCGCCGCCATCACGGGTAACCCTGTCGACACTTCATGTCGGTCGGAGCACATCATTGGGCACGCCGCAGCAAGCAAAGACGAAGTAGATGAGATCCTTCGTAGCGCCGGGGCCGCCGGGGGCACCGTGATCGGTTCGCCGAAGGTGGGCCTTGGGGCTACATGGGCCACTTCCTCGATGTGGACGGGCATCTATGGGAGAACTGGTGGAACCCCGCCGCGACCAACGCATGAACGCGATGAACCTGCCTCCTTCAACCATCAGCGTAAGTTTCACACCGAGGTTCAGCGTCATCGCTGAACGTGTCTTCGATGTGTGGCTGGACCCCGCGCGCATCGGGCGGTGGATGTTCGGCCCAGCGTTGCGCGAAGAGGATTACGGCGTAACGGCGAAGAGGTCCATCATGTCCGCACGTAATTGGATTGGATCGTCCGCATCGGCTTGTCTTCACGTGGGGCATCAAGAGAGGGTCGGAGGAATATGTGAGCGGGGTCACGGTGATCGCAGATCGCATGATGGCGAGGGTAGGCCGATAGCTACACAGCGTCCTCGAGGACGAAGCCTGCCTTGTGTAGGGTTGGCCATGATCTCGCTCCAGATCCGGGTGATCCGTGATCAGCACCCATGCGGATCGTAAGCATGACACCGCACTTCCGCACAGCATGCTTTGGCATCCGCGGCTCTTGCAAAAACTCGGACTTCACCGCTTGGTGCAGTTCCGTGGAATGCAATGAATGGCGTTACACGGATCCTGCACTGCGGCGGGCAGGACTATAGCCAAGGACAGCTTTCCTGTTCAGCGTGTTTTCGGCGTGAAAGCGTAAGAACGATGACCGCCATTTCGATCACCCCTACCTTTCCCGCAACTCAAGCACCTTCCATGGCAGACCAACAGGACCTCGACGCGCATTACACCACCATGGACAAGATCTTCCGCTTGAGCCTTGGCGAGAAGGGCGGATACAGCGGTGCTCGTTTCGATGGCGACTTCTCCCTGACCCTTGAGCAGGCACAAGAACGCAAGCACGCGTTCATCATGGAACGCTGCAACATCAAGCCGGGCGATAAGGTGTTGGACATCGGATGCGGCTGGGGCGCGTTCATCGACTACTTGAACAGGCACGGCGTTTCCACAACTGGTGTGGTACTGGCGAAGGGCCAGGCAGATGCTTGCCGCAAGAACGGGTTGAACGTCCACCACATGGACAGCAAGGCCATCACCCCGGAGACCTTCGGTATGTTCGATGCGGTGTGCGCAATGGGCAGTCCGGAACACCTGTGCTCGGTGGAAGAGTATCGCGCGGGTAGGCAGGAGGAGATCTACAAGACCTACTTCAAGCAAGTGGCGGACCTGTTGCCCAAGGGCGGCCGCTTCTATTGCCAGACCATGGTGTTCGGTCCGAACATGGTGAAGTTCGAGGACATCCAGTTCGGTAAGACCGACGTGTGGAAGAACCGCAAGAATTACAGTGGAGAAGAGTTGATGGACCTGGTATGCGATGTATTCCCTGGTTCGTGGCTACCCTATGGCAAGGAAGGCATGGTGGAACCAGCGAAGGAGAATTTCAAGTTGATCCACGCGGATAGTGGCCGCCTGGACTACATCGAAACGATCCACAGGTGGACGGCCGCCTTCAACAAGTTCGATCTCCAGAAGTACGGGCTGTACGCCACCTTGCTACCGAAACTCTTCAGCAGCGACTTCCGGAAATGGGTACGCCGCTACCAGATCGCGCCCAACCTGCAGGTGTTCGAGCGCGAGATCTTCGAGCACTACCGCATGGTGTTCGAAAAGGTCTGACCGTTCGCTGATGGGGGCTCCACTTCCGGCTCGCACGCGGAGGCAACAGACATGCTTCGCACTTCGTTTTGTAGGGAACAGCGATCGGCCATGCTCAAGTTCCTGCTACGCGTGATCCTCGCGATCGCGCTCCTGCTCTTCTGCGCGAGCATCTTCCGTGGCGCATTGTACCGTGCAGTGGTGCACTACGAGATGCTACGAGAGCGTCCGGTCCCTTTCGCTGGACCAATTGATGGAGCACGCACGGCCGCGCGTGATCTTGAGGATATGATCGATGCTGCGCTAGATACCACCGCCCGCCTGCTCCAGTTCACCATGGGAAGTGCGTCGAGCGATCCTGCGGTGCTTCTGCGAGGTGGGGATGCGAACTGCACTGGCTATGCGGCCGTGTTCGCTTCGCTCGTTCGCAACGAATTGGACCGCGTCCATCGGGGGCAGCATTATCGCGTGGAACAACTGATCGCCCAATTGCACATCGGTGATCGCAACTTGCACGATGCGTTCCGAAGTCCGTTCTGGAGGGACCATGACATCGTGCGCATTATGGATCTGCGCGATGGCTCGGTGACCTACATCGATCCTACGCTGTACGATGCCGTTGGTATCGGCAGGGTCACGGGGCAGTGAGGGCCAAGGATCGGTCGTATATCGCTGGGACCGTGATGGCGTTCCCGTACATCGAAGATCCGTTGCGCTCGTCCACCTTTACAACTCCCTGAATTTCACCAGCTCGAATTCCACCAAGCACTCGAACAAGTGTTTGAGGCCACCAGCCGGTCCGAACGCGTTTCGGAGCGAGTTCCGGCAATGCAACGGCGGTCCTCTAAATCAACATCGCCATGAACGGACGGGGCCTAGCTGGAGCGCAAAGCCCCATAAACTGTTGAAAACCTTTCCGCCTTGGCGGAGGACAAGCGCAATTGCGCCGCCTACTTTGTCCGAACATTAAACCACACGACCATGCCAGCTGTTCAAGGTTACTGCGTGAAGTGCAAAGAGAAGCGTGACATCAAGGATGCCGCGGAGGTCACTATGGCCAATGGCCGCAAGGCAATGAAGGGCACGTGCGGCACCTGCGGCACGGGCATGTTCAAGATCATGGGCAAGTAAGAAGAGCAATCGCTCCGGAGCGCCGACCCTTGCGGTCGCGCTTCGGTGTGCATTGCCCTCTGATCGATGTCGACCAAGGACCTACCGGCGCTGGTGGACGCCGCCTCGCACGCTGCCTTCGCGGCCGGCCGCGAGATCCTCACCGTGTACGGCACCGATTTCACATCGGAACAGAAGGCCGACAAGAGCCCGCTCACCGAAGCGGACAAACGTGCGCACAACGCCATCGTTGCAGCGTTGGCTTCAACAGGACTCCCCGTGTTGAGCGAGGAGGGCAAGACCCTGACCATAGCCGAGCGACAAGCTTGGCAGCGCTACTGGCTCGTGGATCCACTGGACGGGACGAAAGAGTTCATCAAACGAAACGGTGAGTTCACAGTGAACATCGCTTTGATGGAAAGGGACGGCGAGCCAGCAGGTCCGTTAGGCGCGGCCCGGCCCATTGCTGGCGTGCTTTATGTTCCGGTGAAGGATGTGCTCTATTTCGCATGGGAAGGGGGAGGAGCCTATCGCCAAGAGAACGCGGCAACCCGCGCGGCCGCCTCCGCGTATGAGCGGGCCTCCCAAGCCGACCGATTGCCCGTGACCAACCAACGACCAGCCTTCACGATCGTGGCGAGCCGCTCTCACCAAAGCGCGGAAACGGAGGCCTTCATCAATAAGATGGAACAGCAGCACGGCAGCATCGCCCTTGCAAGCATGGGCAGCGCGCTGAAGATCTGTCTTGTGGCCGAAGGCGCTGCCGATGTGTATCCGCGCTATGCGCCCACCATGGAATGGGACACCGCCGCCGGTCACGCCATCGTGAACGAAGCGGGGAGGCAATTGATCGACATCACCACTGGCGCACCAATGCGCTACAACAAGAGCGAACTGTTGAACAACTGGTTCATCGTTCAATAAGCACATCCACCATCATGGCGAAGAAGAAGGAAACCAGCAAGAAGCGGAAGGTCGCATTGATCACCGGCGTTACCGGCCAGGATGGTGCTTACCTGAGCGAACTCCTCCTGAACAAGGGTTACGAAGTACATGGCGTAAAGCGCCGCAGCTCGTTGTTCAACACGGACCGCATCGATCACCTCTACCACGACATGCACGAGAAGGGCCGTCCCTTCCACCTGCACTACGGCGACCTGACCGACAGTGTCAATTGCCTCCGCTTGGTGAAGGAGATCCAACCGGACGAGATCTACAACCTGGCTGCGATGAGCCACGTGGCGGTGAGCTTCGAAATGCCCGAGTACACAGCCAACGCCGATGGCATCGGCACGCTCCGGTTCTTGGAAGCGATCCGTATCCTCGGCATGGAGAAGAAGACCAAGTTCTACCAAGCAAGCACCAGCGAATTGTACGGCGGTGTGCTTCCGCGCGCGCAGAACGAGGAGACACCCTTCTACCCGAAGAGCCCGTATGGCGTGGCGAAGCTCTATGGCTTCTGGATCACCAAGAACTACCGCGAGAGCTACGGCATGTTCGCTTGCAACGGTATCCTCTTCAACCACGAAAGCCCACTGCGTGGCGAGACCTTTGTAACGCGCAAGATCACGCGCGCCGTGGCCAAGATCAAACTCGGTTTGCAGGATGCGCTCTACCTCGGCAACATCGACGCGAAGCGCGATTGGGGCCACGCAAAGGATTATGTGGAAGGCATGTGGCTGATGCTGCAGGCCAAGAAGCCCGATGACTTCGTGCTCGCCACGGGCAAGACCTACACCGTGCGCCACTTCATCGATATCGCGTTCGCCGAGGTGGGCATCAAGCTCGAATGGAAGGGCAAGGGTGTGAACGAAAAGGGCATCGACAAGAAGACCGGCAAGACGCTCGTGGCCATCGACAAACGCTACTACCGCCCCGCAGAAGTTGACCACTTGGAAGGCGACCCACGCAAAGCACAGCGCGTGCTCGGCTGGAAACACAAGTACGATCTGAAGGCCCTGGTGAAGGAGATGGTGCAGAGCGATGTGGAGCTGTTCAAGCGTGATGTGTACCTGAAGAAGGGAGGGCATAAGATCCTGCACGAGCAGGAATGATGTACGGGCGCATCATGATGCGTCCCCACGATCCTAGAAGGAATGAACAAGACAGACAAGATCTACATAGCAGGCCACCGCGGCATGGTAGGCTCGGCCATCGTACGCCGCCTGCAGAAGGACGGCTTCGACAACATCATCACACGCACGAGCAAGGAGCTCGACCTGAAGGAACAGAGCGCGGTGCGTGAGTTCTTCCGGAGCGCGAAGCCTGATGTAGTGGTGCTCGCTGCAGCGAAAGTGGGCGGTATCCACGCGAACAACGTCTATCGCGCGCAGTTCCTGTACGAGAACCTGATGATCGAGAGCAACGTGATCCATCACGCGCACGAGAGCGGAACCAAGAAGCTGCTCTTCCTCGGTTCTTCGTGCATCTATCCGAAGTTGGCGGCGCAACCATTGAAGGAAGAATCGTTGCTCAGCGGATTTCTTGAGCAGACGAACGAACCTTATGCCATCGCCAAGATCGCGGGGATCAAACTGGCGGAGAGCTACCGCAGACAGTATGGTAGCAACTTCATTAGCGCCATGCCCACTAACCTTTATGGGCCCAACGACAATTACGACCTGAACAACAGCCACGTGCTCCCCGCGCTCATCCGCAAGTTCCACACGGCCAAGGTGACCGGTGCTGCCAGTGTGGAGGTGTGGGGCACTGGATCGCCCATGCGCGAGTTCCTGCATGTGGATGATCTCGCGGACGCTTGCTTCTTCCTGTTGCAGAACTACGACGAGGAGATGTTCGTGAACATCGGTACCGGCGTGGACCTCACCATCAAGGAACTCGCCGAGATGATCAAGGAGATCGTGGGCTACACCGGCGAACTAAAGTGGAACACGGAGAAACCCGACGGCACACCGCGCAAGCTCATGGACGTTTCGCGCCTGCATAACCTCGGGTGGAAGCACCGCATCGGCTTGCGCGAAGGGATCACCAGCGTATACGCGGAGTTCGCGAAAAGCGAAATGGCGAAAGCCTGAGAGGAGCCACACAGGCTTGAACGCCCGGCCATCGACCGGGCGTTCGTCTTTGCAGTGCAACAGCGCCTGCTACCTTGGCCGTCCTTTCAAATGTTCCCCCTTCGCACCCCCCTCGTTCTGGCCTTTCTCTTATTGTTCTGCGGAACGAATTCCTTCGCGCAGCAGAACGACATACTGCTGCAACGTGATGTGTACATCGATGTGGAGCGCAACGCCGCGAAACTCGATACCGCGTTACACACAGGCCTGAAACCGATGATCGAGAGCCGCGCCGACCTCACCAACGTGATGGGCCACCGGGAGGACAACGGGCGCTACTACTACTGGCTAACCGAAAAGATCTTCAAGGAACATCTGATCATCGTGGACGAAGGCGAGTTCCACCTCACTGTGGATCCGCTTGTGAACATCGAGTACGGCTATGACGAGGGCGACCGAACGCCGTATGCCGACACCAACCGCTACGTGTTCAACACTCGGGGATTCTTGATCGCTGGCAACATCACGAAGAAGTTGTCCTTCCAGACCATGTTCCACGAGAACCAGGTCGTGGTGCCGCAATACCTCTTCCACAAGGTCCTCGAAAGTTGGGTGATGCCCGGACAGGGTCGCGTGAAGCTGCGCGTAGCCAACCAGTTCGACTTCGGGTGGTCACAGGCCAACGTGTCATACAGCCCTACTACGTGGATGAACGTGCAGATGGGGCACAGCAAGCACTTCGTGGGGCATGGCTATCGCAGCATGCTCTTGAGCGACAATGCCATGAACGCACCCTACCTCCAGTTCAGCCTGCTGAGTCCAGATCACCGTTGGCAGTACACCACCTGGCACACAAAGTTGATGCACGGTGTGAGTGAAGTGACGGGCGATGATGGCCTCAGCGATCGCCTGCCCACCGGCGAGAGCAGTGAGGCCTTGTTCTACTGGATGCGCGGCCGTTTCAATCATTTGTCCTGCGACCTTGGCCGCTTGCAGGTAGCTCTTTTCGAAAGCACGCTCTTCCGCACGATCGATGAGGACGGCGTGCGTCCATTCGATGCGCAGGAACTGAATCCGGTGATCGGGTTGAACACGCTCGTGTACGGATTCGATGGCGGCAACAAATCGCTCGTTGGTGTGGATCTCCGCGTGAAGGCCACCAACAAGGCCTACGCTTACGGGCAGTTCGCCACCGATGGCCCTAGCCGCTATGCATTCCAGGCGGGTGCGCGTGCCTTCGATGTATTGCGCAAGGACCTGCACCTGCAAGTGGAGTACAACAGCGCCACACCATACATGTACACACACTCGCCCGTGCGACAGGCGTACATGCACGGCGGCCTACCGCTCGCGCATCCCTTGGGAACGGCCTTCAGCGAAGTGGTGGGGATCGTTGATGCAGGCTTCGGCAGATACTGGTTCCAGTGCAAGGTGAATGCGGCCATCTTCCAACGGGATACCTCCGCCGCGTACAACCACGGCACCGACCTCAACCGGCCGGATGACCTCCTTCCATCGCCCGATGGCGCGGTGGAACGAACGCTCACTTTCATGGACCTCAACGCTTCCTATCTCCTCAACCCGAACACGAACCTCCGCTTCGTGCTGGGCTGCTCCCGTCGCGATGTGCCCGGCGACGGCGATGGCATGCAGAGCACTTACATCTACGCTTCGTTGCGCACCAGCCTCTTCAACCGCTATTACGACCTTTGATCGGAGCCATCAAGCGTGCACCAGCATCAGACCATACTCCTTCTCGGTTTCATCACGGCCTTTTTCGTGGTGCTGTTCACCATGCCCTCGTTGATCAAGGTGGCGCGCATGAAGCACTTGGTGGACGAACCCTCCGAAGCGCGCAAGCTCCACGCACGCAGCGTACCCACGATCGGGGGCATCATCATCTTCGCTTCCATCATCTTCTCCTATGCGCTGTATTTCCCTACTGAATGGAGCCTGCGCTTCACCAATGTTGAACAGGCGCGCAGCGTGTTCAAGGCCTTCCGCGAAGCCACCACCGATTTCAAGTACGTGATCGCCGCCATGGTGCTGCTCTTCTTCATTGGGGTGAAGGACGACATCGTGGGGTTCTCACCCGTGAAGAAGCTCGTGGGCCACTTCGCGGTGGGCGCGATCCTGGTGCTCATGGCCGACATCCGTATCCGCAACATGCACGGCATATTCGGGATCTACGAACTGCCTTTCGCCGCCAGCGTGCTCTTCTCCTTCTTCGTGTACATCGTGCTGGTCAATGCCTTCAACCTCATCGATGGCGTGGACGGACTTGCGGGCGGCGTGGGCTTGATCGCTTCCTTGGCCTTCGGTACCTGGCTCTACATGTGCGGCTTCGATATGGCGCTCACCCTGCTCGCGTTCACCCTGGGCGGTGCACTGCTCGGCTTCCTGGTGTTCAACTTCCACCCGGCGCGCGTGTTCATGGGCGATAGTGGATCGCTGATCGTGGGGGCCATACTTGCGGTGCTCGCCATTAAGGTGGTGGACCACGACACACGTCACCTTCCCATGCAGTTGCAACAACTGCCCACGCCCATTTTCGTCATGTCGGTGCTGGCCTATCCATTGGTGGACACCCTGCGCGTCTTCGTGGTGCGCATGGCGCACGGCACCTCGCCTTTCGCGGCGGACAGCAACCACATCCACCACCGGTTGCTTGCGCTCGGCTTGGGGCATCGTGGTACCACGCTTGTCATCTACTTGTATGTATTGGCCATCATCGGCCTCAGCCTCGCCACCCGAAAGCTGCACCCCAATATCGGGTTGATGGTCCTCGGCATTTCAGCCGTTGCCATTGCGATGCTGCCTTTCGTTTGGCCCAAGCGGCGCGTGGCATGAGGAGGATCGCTTGCCCGGCCATGCTGCTCATGGCCATCGAACTCATCGCGCAGAACACGTGGATGCCATTGAGCCGGGAAGTGGAGCGGCCGTTCGACGCCATGTACGTAGTTGGCTCGCCCATGCACACCGGCATCAGGCCTTATCGCAAAAGCGAGCTGGTCCCCTACACGCCCACTGATAGTCTCTCCCCGCAAGCCATGCTGCCCCCGTTGGACAAATGGGCGGGCGTGCGCAACGGACGCACCTTTCGTTGGGGGCCATTGCTGGATGCACAGTTGCTAGTGGGCTTGGATACCAGTACCGCCACCATTGCGCATCGCGCCAGCGGAGGGTTCTGGTTGGAGAAGGAGTTCTCCAAGAAGCTCAGCTTCCACCTGAACGCACAAGTATGGAACGAGGTGCTGCCTGCTTACATGGACACACTGGCGCGCGCCACCCAGGTTACCGCTGGTGAAGGGTATGCCCACGGTGATGCACCCAACTACACCCACTACGATTGGAACGCGAACCTGAGCTGGGATCCCGGAAAGGCCTTCAACTTCACCCTCGGGCGTGGCAAGAACTTTTTCGGCGAAGGATACCGATCGCTGTTCTTGAGTGATGAAGCATACAGCTACCCGTACCTGAAAGTGACCACCACGGTTTGGAAGATCAAGTACGTGAACCTGTTCTCCATGATGGACGACATACGCGGTGCTGATGGCGACCCAACTAACTACCACCGCAAGTACACGAGCATGCACTACCTCTCGTGGAACGCGAGCAAACGCCTCAACGTGGCGCTCTTCGAAGCGGTGGTTTGGAGCAGCGGTGACAGCGCCTATCCGCGGGGCTTCGACATCAACTACCTGAACCCGATCATCTTCTACAGACCGGTGGAATTCAGCTTGGGCTCGCCGGACAACGCCTTGTTGGGCGGCGGGTTGAACCTGAAGTTGGGCAAGCGCACGCTGGTTTATTCCCAAGTGATGCTGGACGAGTTCCTCCTGAGCCAGGTGCGCGCTGGCACCGGTTGGTACGCTAACAAACAGGCCTTGCAACTGGGCGTGGTAGCACGCGGTGCGTTCAAGGTGCCGGGTTTGTTGTTGCGTGCCGAATGGAACTACGTGCGGCCCTTCATGTACACGCACTCGGACACGCGGCAGAACTATGCGCACCATGGGCAGCCGTTAGCGCACCCCTATGGTTCCAATTTTCAGGAGGTGCTGGTCCATGCTGAATGGAGCAACGCACGCTGGCGTCATGCGCTGCGCTTGAGCATGGCCTGGTTGGGAAGGGATAGCACGTACAGCAACGGCAATAACATCTTCAGGCCGGAGAGCGACCGATACATTGGCCCCAACGGAGCACCGGAGAACTACAACTACTACGTGGGCAAACCATCGGGCGGCACCCTCTTCTATTCCGAGTTGCGCAGCGGCGTGCTCCTCGACCCCTCCACCGGAACCCGGTTGGAGGCTTCTTGGCTCATGCGCGTCCGGCGCCCGTATTTGGGCGATGATACGCTGGAGAACATCTTCCGCTTGGGTGTTATGTGCTACTTCAGGGAGCGGCACAATGAGCAGGAAGTGCGCTACGAGCTCAACTGAGCCACGAGCCATCACGATCGGTACTTTTGCCACCGAATCGCAGGCATTGTCCCGTCCACAAGCATACGCAGGTACCATTACGATCGCAGGCAAGCTGCGTGAGGTAGCGGTGCTCTTCAAGCTACGGCTGGCCTCATTGGTGGTGGTGAGCGCGGTGCTCGGCTACCTCATGGGGATCCCTAAAGGCGCCTTTGATCTTGTCTCCTTGTTATTACTGGTGATCGCGGGCACCCTGCTCACTGGCGCTTCCAACGCCCTCAACCAAGTGCTCGAAGTGCGTGAGGATGCGCTGATGGAACGCACCAAGGAACGCCCGCTCGTGCGCGGCAGCCTCACGTCAACGGAAGGTGTTGTCGTGGCATTCATTGCAGGTGGTGCGGGCACGTTCATATTGTGGTCGGTCTTCGGTCCGCTCACTGGCATTCTGGGTTTCATCAGCCTCTTCATGTACGTGGCGCTTTACACGCCTTTGAAGAAGCGTTCGCCATGGGCGGTGTTCGTGGGTGCGTTCCCGGGTGCGTTTCCTCCAATGCTCGGTTACGTGGCCGCAACAGGGCAGTTCGGGCTAGGACCTGGGCTCTTGTTCGCCATGCAGTTCATCTGGCAGTTCCCGCACTTCTGGGCCATCGCTTGGGTGCTCGATCAGGACTATGCACGCGCTGGCTTCCGCCTGCTGCCTTCGCCTGGCGGAACTGACGGTCGCAGTGCTTTCTTGATCCTCATGTATACCGTGCTGCTGATCCCCGTGGGCATGATGCCGTGGATCTTCGGCTTTTGCGGCTCTTACGCCATGATCGTTTCGGTGCTAATGGCCGGTGTAATGGTGCGACCCGCGATCAACTTGATGCGCACGCGCGATCGCAAGGACGCCCGCAAGCTCATGTTCGCCAGCTTCATGTACCTGCCCCTAGTGCAACTGGCCTGCGTGCTTGATCGCAGTTTCTGATGATGCAGAGCTTCACCCCTGATGAGGAACGCCAGAAGGCCGATCGGTCGCGGCGGATGATGACACGCCTGCTGGTTTTCGCCATTGTCATGTTCTTCGCAGCACTCACCAGCGCATGCCTGGTGAGCATGAACAGCACGGACTACTGGATGAGTTTCAACGTGCCGAAGGCGTTCTTCATCAGCACGGCGATCATCGTGGCTAGCAGTGGCACCATGCAACTGGCGCTTTGGTCGGCGCAGCATGGCAAGGCGAAGTTGATCGTGCCCATGCTGGCGATCACATTGTTGCTCGGGGGGGCCTTCACCTATTTCCAACTGAAAGGTTGGTCGGAGCTCGCGGATCGCAAGCTCAACTTCATCAGCAAAGTGTTGTTGGCACAGGGCGATCAGGGCAAGGACTTCACCATTTCCTACAAAGGTGTACCCATGGTGCTGGCCGAGGGCAACTACTACGCTGCCGATGATGCGGCAATGCAGTATCCGTTGAACTCTGAGATGTCGGAGTTCAAGAACATGGCGAGCGCGTATTTCCATGTGCTCACCCGGGCGCACTATGCCCACATCGCCTTCGGCCTGTTGAGCTTGGTGATCATGCTCATCATGGGCATCAAGGGTCGTTATTCGCCGACGGCAACCACCGGACTATGGGCTGGGGCCACATATTGGCATTTCCTCGGGGGGCTGTGGGTATACCTCCTTCTGTTCCTGCACTTTGTTCATTAACATTGCCGCCGTTAAACCAGACCATGTCCGGAGACGCAAGTAAAGCCCTGAGCAACGACGTCCTCTGGGGCGGAGGTCGCTCCCCGTTCAGCATCAGCTACGGGAAGATGATGATGTGGTTCTTCCTGGTGTCGGACGCCCTCACCTTCAGCGGATTGCTGACGGCCTACGGCTTCATTCGCCACAGCACCACCGAAGCCTGGCCCATTGGCGAAGAGGCGTTCCGCGCACTTCCCTTCCTGCACGATCCCTACCCATTGATCTACGTGGCCTTGATGACGGCCATCCTCATCTTCAGCTCAGTTACGATGGTGCTGGCGGTAGAGGCCGGTCACCGCATGGATAAGGGTGCCGTGATCAAGTGGCTCTTTGCAACCGTGCTCGGCGGTGCCTTCTTCGTGGGTTCGCAGGCGTGGGAGTGGAGCCACTTCAACCACGGTGGCGGTGGGTATATGACTACGGCGACAGGGGATAAGTACTGGGTGCACACGGACGAGCACGAAACTCATGACCCGGCTTCGATGGAAAGCTTCGCGTTGGTACCGGCAATGGCCGGGCACTACCTGATCGCGGACACGCTGCCCGGCGGCGCGCCCATGGAACACATACATGGCGAGCACGCCCAAGCGCTTTGGAAAGAGAAGGTGGCCTACGTGCACGGCGCTCCCTTCCCTTGGAGCGATGAGGGTATGGACTTTAACGAGTACGGCCCGCAGCAATACTCCAACTTCTTCTACTTCATCACCGGTTTCCACGGTTTCCACGTGTTCAGCGGCGTCATCATCAATCTCATCGTGTTGATCATGGTGGTGCGTGGCGTTTTCCACCGTCGTGGCCACTATGAGATGGTGGAGAAGGCCGGGCTGTACTGGCACTTCGTGGATCTTGTGTGGGTGTTCGTGTTCACCTTCTTCTATCTCCTCTGATCACATGGAGCGCGACGACATCATCGAATACAGCCTAGACGCACACCACAGCGAGGAGGAAGGCCGCAAAATGCGCCGCAAGATCTGGCTGGTGACATTGTTCCTTGCCGTGGTCACCACTGTGGAAGTGGCATTGGGCGCCTACTGGAAGGAGTGGATGCCGCATAGCTGGCACTTGGTGAAGTGGACCTTCGTGGTGCTCACGTTGGTGAAGGCCACCTACATCGTCATGAGCTTCATGCACTTGGGCGATGAGCGCCGCAACATCCGCGCGATCATCCTGCTGCCGTATGCGTTGTTCATCCTTTACCTCGTGTTCATAGCCATCTGGGAGTCGAACTACGTGCACTGGCTGGTGACGAACTTCCTCTAGGATGTTGATGGAGCCTTCGGGCCGACGCAAGAAGATCCTGGTACTTGGCGGCATCGCCACCTTCGTTGTTGGTCTTTTCGTGTTCTTCTCGCCGTGGCTCGGCCTGGCGAAGCACCACTTCATCTATCTGCCTTATTTCGGTCCGAAGGAGACCTTGCTCGTTGATCGCAATGGCGAACAGGTGGTGGACACCATCTACCATATGGTGCCGCCTTTCCATTTCATTGATCGATACGGCAAGCCCTTCACCGATGCGCAGGTGCAAGGCAAGATCATCGTCGCAGATTTCTTCTTCACCACCTGCCAGACCATTTGCCCGAAGATGGGCGTGCAGATGCAGCAGTTGCAGTTGAAGCTGGATGATGCCGCTTACAGCGACGTGGTCTTTCTGAGCCATACCGTAGATCCCGAGCATGACACCCCCGAAGTGCTGAATGCCTATGCACACAAGCTACAGGCCGATACCGCACGTTGGAAATTCCTCACCGGCAATGCGCCCGACATCTACCGCCAAGGCAACACCGGCTATTTGCTCGGCGCATTGGAGGACACGCTGAACCCGGAGCGTTTCGTGCACGACTCGCGCTTCGTGCTCGTGGACAAGCAGCGGCACATACGCGGCTACTACGAGGGCACCACCATGGAAGGCATGAACGCCTTGGCCGCCGACCTTAAGATGCTCTTGAAGGAGGAGAAGATCAAGGCCGCCGAACGCACACAGGCCGAACGCGACGCAGAATGAACAGCCCGACTTACCCCAAGCCGCTGCTCACGACCACCAAGGCCACAGCCAGCAAGATCATTTGGATCTTCTCCTCCATCGTCTTCCTCGCGGTGGTGGTGCTCAACCGGGTGCAGGTCGCGGCGCCGGAGGGCTTCGATGTACACGTGTTCGCTCGCATCAACGCGGTGATCAACTCCTGCGTGAGCGTGCTGTTGATCGCGGGCCTATTCTCCGCGCGTGCCGGCCGCTGGACCTTGCACCGCAATGTGATGCTGGCGGCCATGGCGCTGTCGGTGCTCTTTCTGGTGAGCTACATCCTGCATCACCTCTTTGCCGGGGACACGCCCTACGGCGGGCACGGGACGATCAAGGTGCTCTACTACGTGATCCTCTTCTCGCATATCCTGCTCGCTGCTGGCTCGCTACCCTATATCCTGTTCACCGCCTACCGAGGCCTCACGGGCCGCTACCCCGAACACCGCAAACTGGCCCGTCGCACCTGGCCGGTATGGCTCTATGTGAGCATAAGCGGCGTGGTGGTGTACATGCTCATCTCGCCGTATTACTGAGTTGGAGCGGCCCGGTCCGGTGGGATCCCCGTGCTCTGTTGTGGGCCATCGTTCAGTGGCCGTGGTTCCCATAACACCAACCAAGCCCTGCGGGGCTACATTTACCCCCCATGAGCAGGGCACCTCTCTTCATATTGGCGATCACTGCGGCATTCTTGATGCCCGCGGACCTGCTCGCGCAAGGCTGCGCCATGTGCAAGGCTGTGGTGCAAAGCGGTGAGGGCGGCGGTCGCATCTTCGGTGGCGAACAGGCCATCGGCAAGGGGCTCAACACCGGCATTCTCTACCTCATGGCCGTGCCTTATGTGTTGCTCTTCCTGCTTCTGCGCAAGAAGATCGTGAGCTTCGTGAAGGAGTTTGCGGGGGCGCAGGGCTGATATCGGTTGGTTCGTACACCTTCGTTCGCTTGCATTATTTTCGCCCCTCGTTCTTTCCATCGCTTATCAAGAAAGGCTGAGGGACTGGCCCTATGAAGCCTTGGCAACCCGCCGGTGTACCCCACCGCGGCAGGTGCCAAATCCAGTTCCGCCGCAAGGCGGGAGAAGATGAGCCGTGATCAGGTCCCTGTGTACAACTCAAGCGCAGCATGCCTCATCCGGTGAAACGGGTGGGGCTTTTTTGCGACCTGATATGAAGACGATAGAACAACTCGCTGAAGAACGGATCCTGGTGCTGGATGGCGCCATGGGCACCATGATCCAACGCCTCGGGCTCACCGAAGAGGACTTCCACCCGAAGGGTATGGAGCAGCATCCCATCCTGCTCAAGGGCAACAACGAACTGCTCTCGCTCTCGCGGCCCGAAGCGATCCGCACCATCCATGAAGAATACCTCGAAGCCGGTGCTGATATCGTGGAGACGAACACCTTCAGTGCCACGAGCATCGGGCAAGGCGAACACCAGTGCGAGCCTCTAGTGCGCGAGATGAACTTGGAAAGCGCGCGACTTGCGAAGGAGGCTTGCGCGAAGTACACGGCGATGGATCCGAGCAAGCCACGCTTCGTTGCCGGTGCCATCGGGCCGATGAACAAGACCGCTTCACTGAGCCCCGATGTGAACGATCCCGGCTACCGCGCCGTCACTTTCGATCAGTTGGTTACCGCTTATCGCGAACAGGTGGAAGCACTGCTCGATGGCGGCGTGGACCTGCTGCTGGTGGAGACCATCTTTGATACGCTCAACGCGAAGGCCGCCTTCTTCGCCATCGATGAAGTGTTCGAAGCACGCGGGACCCGAGTCCCACTGATGTGCAGCGTCACCATCACCGATGCGAGCGGTCGCACGCTGAGCGGTCAGACCATCGAAGCCTTCCTGATCAGCATGGCGCACGTGCAACTCTTCAGTATGGGACTGAACTGCGCATTGGGTGCTGCGCAGATGCGACCCTACCTCGAAGTGATCGCGGAACAAGCGACGTGTCGCACAAGCGTGTACCCCAACGCCGGGCTCCCCGATCAGATGGGCGAGTACCGCGAATCGCCGGAGGTCACCGCGAAGCTCGTGGGCGAGTTCATGTCAAGCGGTTGGGTGAACGTGGTGGGTGGATGTTGCGGTACAACACCGGATCATATCGCAGCGCTCGCTGCGGAAGCCACGAAGCACAAGCCACGTCCTGTTCCCGTGTTAGCGTGATCGAAGCGTTCTAGATTGTATTTCTCAGTGTCCCTGTAGTGAATAGTCTTCAATGAGCATCCCCAACTACTCCGGCCTCGAGCCGTTGCGCATTTTCAAGGGCGCCAACTTCGTCAACATCGGCGAGCGCACGAACGTCACGGGCAGCGCGGCCTTCCGCAAGCTGATCAAGAACGGTAACTACGACGAAGCCGTTTCAGTCGCGCGGCAACAGGTGGAGAACGGCGCGCAGGTGATCGATGTGAACATGGACGAGGGCCTGATCGATGGCGTACAGGCCATGACAAAGCTCCTGAACCTGATCGCGGCCGAGCCCGACATCGCACGCGTGCCCGTGATGGTGGACAGCAGCAAGTTCAGCGTGATCGAAGCGGGTTTGAAATGCCTGCAAGGCAAAGGCATCGCCAACAGCATCAGCTTGAAGGAAGGGGAGGAGGAGTTCATGCGACAAGCCAAGATCGTTCGGCGTTTGGGAGCAGCCGTGGTGGTGATGTGCTTCGATGAGCAAGGCCAAGCCGACAACTACGACCGTCGCATTGCGATCGCGCAGCGCGTGTATGACCTGCTCACCCAGAAGGCAGGCTTCCCGCCGCACGATGTCATCATCGACCCCAACATCCTCACCGTGGCCACGGGCATGAGCGAGCACGACCGCTATGCCATTGACTACATCGAGGCCGTGCGTTGGATCAAGCAGAATTTGCCAGGCGCGTTGGTCAGCGGTGGTGTAAGCAACGTCAGTTTCAGTTTCCGGGGCAACGAGCCCGTGCGTGAAGCGATCCACACGGCCTTCCTATACCACGCGATACAGGCGGGTATGGATATGGGCATCGTGAACGCGGGGCAGATCGGTGTGTACGACGACATCCCGAAGGACCTGCTCGAACATGTGGAGGATGTGCTGCTCGCTCGTCGCCCGGATGCCACCGAGCGGATGGTGACGTTCGCGGAGCAGTTCAAAGGCGCCCCCTCTGCGGAAGTGGTTGCCGCGCAAGCTGCTTGGCGCGACGGCACGGTGGAGGATCGCCTGAAGCACGCGCTCGTGCACGGCAACACCGAGTTCATCGAAGCGGACACCGAAGAGGCGCGCTTGAAGTACGACGAGCCCGTGCTGGTGATCGAAGGGCCGCTGATGGCCGGCATGAACGTAGTGGGTGACCTCTTCGGCGCAGGCAAGATGTTCCTACCCCAAGTGGTGAAGAGCGCCCGCGTGATGAAGCGTGCCGTTGCCTATCTCGAACCCTTCCTCGAAGCGAAAAAGGCGACCCAAGTCTTGGGTACCCAACGCGAAGGCGCGAAGAAGGTGCTGCTCGCCACCGTGAAGGGCGACGTACACGACATTGGCAAGAACATCGTGGGTGTGATCCTCGCGTGCAACGGCTGGCAAGTGATCGACCTAGGCGTGATGGTGCAGAGCGCCACCATCCTGAAGACCGCGCGCGAGATGAAGGTGGACATCATCGGCCTCAGCGGATTGATCACGCCCTCGCTCGACGAGATGGTGCACGTGGCGAAGGAGATGGAACGCGAAGGTTTCGAGACACCGCTGCTCATAGGCGGTGCGACCACCAGTCGTGTGCACACCGCCGTGCGCATTGCACCGCACTACAGCAAGCCCGTGGTGCACGTGATCGATGCTTCGCGCAGCGTGCCCGTGGTGAGCAACTTGCTCAGCGACAACGAACGTGTGCGCTTCGAAGCGAACATAAAGGAGGAGTACGCCAAGGTGCGCACACAGTACGAAGGCAGTCAGCGCGAGAAGGAGTATTTGCCGTTGGAGGAGGCACGTGCGAAGAAGTTCAGGATCGACTGGAGCGCAGAGCCCCCTGCTGCACCCAAGAGCACGGGCGTCTTCGCCTACCGCAACTACCCGTTGCAACAGTTGGTGCCCTACATCGATTGGACGCCCTTCTTCATGGCGTGGGAACTGGCGGGCAAGTACCCCGCGATCCTCAGCGATAACGTGGTGGGCGCGGAGGCCACCAAGCTCTTCGAGGATGCACGGAAGATGCTGGACCGCATTGTGAAGGAACAGTGGTTGCAGGCGCACGGCGTCGCAGGGCTATGGCCCGCGAACACCATCAACGACGATGACATCGAACTCTACACCGATGCTTCGCGCAGCAATGTGCTCGGTCGCTTCCAAACCATGAGGCAGCAGAGCAAGAAGGCACCCGGTGTTCCCTACATCGCGCTCGCCGACTTCATCGCACCCAAAGGCACGCTCGACTTCATGGGCGGCTTCGCCGTCACCACCGGTCATGGCGTGGATGAACGCGTGAAGCGATTCGAAGACAAGCAGGACGACTATTCCGCGATCCTGCTCAAGGCGCTGGCCGATCGCCTCGCCGAAGCCTTTGCTGAGAAGCTGCACGAAGTGGTGCGCGAAGAACTCTGGGGCTACGAGACCGACCGGCTCACCAACGAACAGCTCATCAAGGAGGAGTACCAAGGCATTCGACCCGCACCCGGCTATCCCGCGTGCCCCGACCATACCGAGAAACCCGAGCTCTTCCGCCTGCTCGAAGCGGAGAAGCACACGGGCATCACGCTTACCGAAAGCCTCGCGATGTACCCGACCGCGGCCGTGAGCGGCTTGTACTTCGCACACCCGAAGAGCAAGTACTTCGGGGTTGGGCGCATTGGTCGCGATCAGGTGGCCGATCTGGCCCAGCGCAAGGGCTTGGAGCCGAAGAATATGGAACGCTGGCTGGGCAGCAACCTGGGCTACGAGGCTTGAGGGCCGTAGCGCTGGGATACTTCGGAAACGAGCGATTCAACCTCCTTTAGCGTGAGGCCAGCGATGAGGGAATGGATGCTCTTATCGATCTTGGGTTTGGCGAGGAAGGCCAGATGATCTTCGCCTTGAACGTGGCGGTTGGGATCGGGGGTGTAGTCATAGAGGTCATAGGGCTCGCAGCGGAAGATGCGGCAGAGCTTCTCCAAGTGGGCGAAGTCGAAGCGGCGCACACGGCCGGCGACGAGGTCCTTGGCGGTCTGCGGTGTGAAGCCGTTCTTGACCAAGTAGGTGTAAGGGCGTTGAACACCTTTGAGCAACGCGATGCGGGGGATGTTGAGCGTGATCATGGTTGGTTCTTCTTGTGCATTGGGAGCCCGAATGCGGGGGTTCCAACGCGCGTAGCGGGGAAATTGTTGTGGGAACGCAGCATTTGGTTCCGGGAAAGGCACTTGCGGTTGCTGGATGGCAATTGTGCGTTCCCCGGATAGAGCACGGAGCTGAGGTAAGCGATGATGAAGCTATTCGGATACATGTTGTAGCTCTTGGCTCGCGTGTTCGCGTTGTGCGAAGCAATAGGATGGGTCCTGAAGTAGAAATGATAGCTGACGGAAGGCGTAATAGAGATCCCGGACAACACTAGCGGGTTCCCAGAAAGGGGAGTGCGGTTGTTCGAAGCCTATCCGAACTCATAGCCTCCAGCGCAATGCCTCCTTGGAAACCTATCAGCCCTTGCCAGCAAAGGAAATTCCTGCTAGAACGCACCCACCCAAACAGCCCTACCCCGTGTAAACTACCCCCCACCCCCGGGGTAAACTACCCCCCCTCCGCGCTTGGCGCCGTGCACGCATGCCTATACTGTTGTGGTCCGCTTGTCATTGACCAAAACCTAAAGACATGAAACACGGACGATCTTTGTTGAAGGCCATCGTTGTGGTGGCGTGCATCGCCACTCATCTCTGGAAGCCCATAACGGCGAACGCGCAGGCCGATGCGTGGGTGACCGCTAACTCCAGCGGAACAAGCGGCGCATGGGCGAACATGTACGGCACGGGCACCATTGCCACCGCTGCACTACCGGCTCCCGGCGGCGCGTTGGGCTACAATGGACAGCCCGCGAAGTACTCACAACACATCCGGACCAATGGAAGTGGTCAACTCATCTTCTTCGAGGTGGATGGGAACCTGTTCGACGGTGATGGACTTATGATCGCTGATGCGCGGGCGGGCACATACGCCAACCCACAATGCAGCCAGTGCTTGGAGCCGGGTGTCATGGAATTCTTGAGCGTGCCGGTCCCTGGTCAGTGCGGCGTTTACTACCTGCTATCGAGCAAGATCGCGTCGCAGAGTTCTTACTCCTACCAGACCCAGGTTTCCGTACTCGACATGACCGCGGACAACACCGCCTACGGAACGCTCCTTCCCAACGGGACATACGACCGAAAGGGTCGCTTGTTGGATTTCGATACCGAACTCGCGACCCTATATCCCCAACTCGGTTCATGGGCACTTGGCGCCAATTGTCTTCTGGAGAACACGAACCTCGGCACTGGCGAAACCATGCCTACAAGCACACGTGTAGCCAAGCTTGCAGTGAATCAGTTGGGCAAGAGCCAAGCACCTATGCTGCGTGTAGTCGCCGGGCAGACATCTACTTCGCCATCGTGGCTCTTTGCCATCCATACCACACGAACGCTCGTTTACAAGATCACGGGCAATGGCATCACCAAGGTCATACCTATGGCTGCTGGCCCCGGTGCGCCTACCGACCTGAGTTCGGTGCCGACCTACTACACGGACGACCTTTTCACAGCCAAGGAGTTCTACCGTGATGCGGATGCACGGTTCACTGATGCTGGTGAGATCCGTTTGGTCCAGACGGGCGGCTATGGGTACAACATCTGGCAGGAACCCGCACTACAGAAATACAACTTGATAACCATGCGCTTCAATGCCACCACCGGCATGTTCGTGCCCAATTCCATGCAAGGGTTCTCGCTCTTCGAACCCGCACCGAACGGATGCGCCGTACCGCTCCTGAACAGCGGCTTGGCCGGATGCGCGCTAAGGCCCGGTGGCGCTGGTGTCTATGTTGTTGGTGATCTGACCAGCAATTGCACGACCAGCGCACCGCAATTCGGTTACCTCGATTTCGCAACCGGTTTCGTGGACCTTACCGCTGGCGTACCCAATGTAGCGGCATACACCACTTCGCGTTTCTATCGTAACCGCGCACCAAGCGGCACTGGCGAGGCCATCTACATCCCGCGCGTTGGCGGTGTCGATGCCATTACGGGTATCGAAAACCCGCCCACCATCGCGAGCCAGATCAGTGCCCTGCCCTCTGCGGTGCCTCCGGTCCATCAGGATCAGCCCGGTCAAGCGAGCGGAAATTTCCAACCTCGGTTCCTCAACCCTTCGGTGCAAGGGGACCTGCACCTCAGCGTGGACAATAGCCAAACGTGCTGTACGTATTTCCAAACGGTTCAGGGTTCGCTGCCGGGCTACACACACACCGGCACCGCCACTTGGTCCGCCACGACCAACGGTGTTGGGAACGTGCAAGAGATCACCTTCACTGCCGATGTGGTCATTCCGTACAGCACGAACCTCACTGTTGTTGGCATGACCTGGCGCTTCGCGCCGACCGCGAGGCTGATCATTCAACGCGGTGGCAAGATCACCTTCAACGGCAGCAAGCTCACGAGTTTGAACTGTCCCAATGCCCGTTGGCCCGGGGTGCGTGTAGAGGGCACTACTGCGAACAACTACCAAGCTGCAACGCCACCAGCACTCGCATTGGCGCAAGGGCGAATGTGGTTGTACAACGGTACGGTCATCGAGAATGCGGTGGTGGGCACATGGTGCGCACGCGAGTCGTCCAATGGCGTGGTGGACCAGAACTACTACGGCGGTGTGGTCCGCGCCTACAGCAGCACCTACCGCAATTGCATCAGTGGCGTGCGCGTGGAGAAGTACCACCGCTACGATGGCACCGCCGTGGAATTGCCGAACCTGTGCTACTTCAACAGCACCTCGTTCCGCACCACAGCCACTTGGCCGGCCGGTGTTCCGCCATTCCGCCATGCACAGCTTGTGGAAACCAAGGGGGTCACCTTCCTCGCGTGCAAATGGGTGAACGAGATACCGCTCACCTTCCCTTACAACGAGCGGGGCCGGGGCATTGTCGCGCGCCGAGCGACGTTCAGTTGTTTGGGCAACATGAACACGAACAACCGCTTCGAGAACCTCGAAGTAGGTGTGCTCGCCATGCAATTGCTCAATGGGCAGATGTACACCGTGGATGGCATGACCTTCTTCAACAACTTCAAAGGCGTGGTGGACATGGGCACCCACGATGCGGTGATCACCAACAACAAGTTCACCATGCTGGCCATGCCCACGCCGTTCACGCTGACCAGCATCGGCATCCATCTTTTCCAAAGCAACCTCTACACCGTGGAGCGCAACGAGTTCACGGACCAGGGAACCAGCGTACCCAGCGCAGGCATCTGGTTCATGGGGCCAGCGATCGAGGATAACCGGATCTACGACAACAACTTTCATGACCTGAATATGGCTTGTGTGGTGCAAGGGCGGCACAAGGAAACTGGTGGTACCACAAAGCCTGGATTGCAAATGCTCTGTGGGGACCACATGAACAACTTGGTAGACCAATGGCTTTGGGCCGATGCCTACATCCGCGAAAACCAAGGGGGGAGTGCCCCGCAGGTCTACGCCAACAATCGCTACTTCAGCAACCCCAACTGCACAAGCACCTTCGAGCCATACGTCCTTCCGTGGCACCCGTTCGATATGAACATCGAATACCACCACTGGGATTGGAACGGCGATCTAGGTTTCGACCCGGAAATGCGCCCTGAATGCGTGGAGGATGCGAACCAAGTGTCTATTACCAGTACTGGAGAGTACTACTACCTCCACCGGTACAACCAACAGAATCAGTTCAACAAGGAAGACGATTGTGATGAGGGCGACATCGACGACGTTCTTGGCGGTGGCCTCCAACAGATCGACCTGCTGACGTCCGCGTACCGCGCCAAACAAGCCGAGTTGCGCAGTGCCGTGAACAACTACCGTGGTACGGTGGACCAAGGCTTCACTGAAAGCCTGGAGGAATCGATCGATCACAAGCCGTGGCATGCGAGCTATTACCTGCGGGATTACATGCTGGCCAAGCACCCACTCAGTGACAAGGTGATCTTAGCAGCAATACACCGGGCCGAACCCATGGACCCTTGGCACCTTACACAAGTGCTCATCCAGAACAGCCCTTTAAGCCCGACGGTCTACCGCGAGATCGAACTCACTGCCATACTACCGGTATACTTCTACAACCTGCTAAAGCAATACGACCAGGGCATTAGCCTGCGCGACGTGCTCGAGGCGGAGATCAGTGGGCGCCAAGTCGAGAAGTCCCGCTTGCTGCACCGTCTGTTCTGGGTAATGAGCGAGGACAGCTTAACGTCAGACAAGCACGATACGCTCATCAGCGTGTTGGAGGAGGATTCGCTTGGGATGGGATCGACCCGGCTGTACCAGTACTATTTAGCCCAACACGATTTCGCCTCCGCTTCAGCACTTGCCTCGGAGTTGGCCTTGAATGAGATGACCGAACCCCTGGTGCAACTCGGCACTATTTACGAGGCCGCCCAAGGCGATTGGAACAATACCGCGGCCGTACAACGCGAGGAACTTTTCGCATTGGCATACGACCACGCTTCTAACGCAGGCGCTGATGCATGGTCCGCACTGATCGAGACCGGCGACCTAGACAGCCTACCGACCCCGGAATTGCCCGAAGACTTCAAAAGCCTCTTCATGCGCCACTCGAAGTATGGCCCAAATGGTGTGGCCGATGCTCCGGTGGTTGCTGCCTTTCCTAACCCCACAAAGGACCGTGTGCAGATCACCTACGGGCCGGGTTTGGAACATGGTACCTTGCAACTGTTTGACGCACAAGGTCGCATGATGAACGGCATCCCCCTCAACGGTCAGTTGGCCTTCATGGAAGTGCCACTCATAGGCTATTCGGAAGGGTTGTACTTGGTCCGCATAGTCCTGGACGGCTTCGTTTTGGGCGAAACCAAATTCGCGGTGGTCAAGTGAGAACGTTGGCAGCATATATGCTGGGTCTCGGCCTCTGGGCCGGGACCCGGCATGCTGCAGCACAGGGCTTCATCCGTCATTTTGATCTTGAGCAGAACGGATATCCTGGTGCCGTACTTTCCGTCAAGGAGGTGTCCGCTGGATACCTTCTGTTTTGCTCCCAAGTAAGTGCCGATGGCACTAACCGTACCCATCCGGTTACACGATTGCTAAATGCCGAGGGTATGCAGATCAGTGAGCAGGTGTTCTTCGCAGGTGTTCCTAGACACTACGTGCCCGGCAATGTGGACCCGATTGCTACTTGCGCCGATGGGAATTTCGCTGTTGCCATGTTCGACCAAGCCCTAGGCTTCGACTTGGGCATCAGCCTGTTCAGGTACGATCAACAGGGCGATACACTTTCAACGCATTCCGTACTACGCTATCCTATCGAGGACAGCATGGTTGTGAACATGCACCATTTGCGCCAATGCATGGATGGGGGCTTCTTCATGGTTGGCGAGCTTGAACCGTATGTGCCACAGGCCGCTTTGGGACGCGCGCTATTGGTGCGGACGAACTCTTTCGGAGATACGCTATGGACCAGACGGTACGGTCCAGGGTTTGGTGTGAAGCACTCCGCCCTCGGTGTGGTTGAGTACGAGGATGGTGGCGCTATTGTAATTGGGGAACGTAATCCGGGCTTTGTATTAGACCAATACACAGTGATGCGCACCAACGCTGTAGGAGATGAGTTATGGACGCGTTACTTCGGAAACAAGGCAGGAGTAACATATGGGGCTGTCCGGCTAGACAACACTGGCCAAATCTTGACCTACTCGCCCTATCGCGAGGCCTCCTTTCCCACCTACGAATGGGCGCAGTTTATGTTCACCAAGTGGAGCCCGGATGGCGACATTGTATGGCAGAAGAAATCGCACTACGGCTACTTGTATACGAATGCAGATTTTGAAATACTTCCGGACAACTCCATCATCGCCGTGGGCAAACACGTTGATGGGGCCGAGCTAATGAAATTCAGCAGCGAGGGCGACAGCCTTTGGACCCGGTTGTACGTTGCCTTTGAGAGCGGCGGTGGGCATTACCTCTGGGACGTGCAAGTCACCAGCGATGGAGGCTTCATCGCAGCCGGTAGCTGTGAGCAGGAACTGGGCGATCCTACGCCTTTCCTAGAAACCGAGTGGGTGCTCAAGACCGACAGCCTGGGCTGCGTGGTGCCCGGCTGCCACACCGTGGGCGTGCAGGAGTACGCGTTGGATCTGAACGAACTGCTGCGCATTGCACCCAACCCGGTGCATGATGTGCTTAGCGCCGAGTTGCCCTTGCCGCCGGGCGCGGTGTTGCAAGGTGCGGTGCGCGCGGTGCTGCTCAACGCACAAGGGCAACAAGTGCAGGTGTGGCCCGTGCGCCGCAGTTGGGATCTGCTAAGCCTTCGTGAGGATGTGAGCGCATTACCGCGCGGCATGTACTACCTGCACTTGGCGGATGAGAAGCGCTGGTTGGCAGGTGGGAAGGTGATGGTGGAGTAGACCGAGGAACGGCCGGGCGCGCGAGCGGCGTTGCGGTAAGTTTGGTCTTCGATGCACAAGGCAGGCTGATGAATGACATTCCCCTCAACGGACAGTTGGCGTTCATGGAAATGCCCCTCAAGGGCTATGCTGAGGGCTTGTACTTGGCCCGCATCGTTTTGGACGGCTTCGTTTTGGGAGATACCAAGTTCACCGTGACCAAGTGAGATCAACTGCGGCATATGTGTTGGGTCTGGGCCTATTGGCCCAGACCCAATTTGCTTCTGGTCAGGGATTCATTCGCAATTTTGATTTGGAGCAGGGCGGTAAGCCAGGTGCAGGTTTGGCCATTCGTGAAGTTATCGGCGGCTATCTACTATTCTGCGAGCAGGTGAGCGCTGACGGTACGAACAGGACACGGCTGGTCACGCGGCTGCTCAGTTCGGAAGGCGTACAACTTTCTTCACAGGAAATTTGTTCGACCGAAGCTCGGCACTATCTCCTCGGTCCTATCGATGCACTTGCATCCCGATCCGATGGGAATTTCTCCGCATCCGTCTTCGATATCAGCGAAGGTTTCGACATGGGCACTACGCTGTTCACATTCGATACCTCGGGGGATACCCTCTATACGCACCCTGTTCTGCGTTACCCGCCCTTGGATAGCGTTGTAGCCACCCCAAGCCAGATCCGCCAATGTTCAGATGGGGGCTTTTATATTGTTGGTGGTGTTGAACCGTATTCTCCTGAGGCTGCATTGGAGCAGGCGCTCTTGGTCCGTACCAATGCAATCGGCGATACGCTTTGGACCGCACTGTACGCCCCAAGCCCATCGATCGAGTATCGTGGGCTAGGTGTAGTTGAATATCTGGATGGGGGTGCTATTGTCTTGGGGTATCGCCATCAGGGATTTACTCTAGATGAGTGCATGGTCATGCGTGCAGGTCCCCAGGGCAACTTACTCTGGACCCGCTACTTCGGCAACAGGGCACCTGCTTATGTAGCTGCTGTTCGGTTGGATACCGCTGGCCAGATCGTCACATATAGCGCTTATCGAGATGATACGTTCCCCAACTGGTATTGGGGGCAGTTCATGTTCACCAAGTGGAGCCCGGATGGGGACATTGTGTGGCAGAAGAAATCGCACTACGGCAACTACTACCTCAATGGTGATTTCGAGATCCTGCCGGACAACTCCATTATTGCCGTGGGCAAACATGTGCAGGGCGCTGAGTTGATGAAGTTCAGTTCCGAAGGCGACAGCCTGTGGACCAGGACCTATCTCGCCTTCGCTAGCGGCGATGACCACTACCTCTGGGATGTACAGCCAACCAGCGATGGCGGCTTCGTTGCAGCGGGCAGCTGTCATCAAGAACCGGGCGACCCCACACCGTATCTGGAAACCGAATGGATCCTGAAGACAGACAGTTTCGGTTGCGTGGTGCCGGGCTGCCAGAATGTGGGCGTGCAGGAGTATGCGTTGGACCTGAATGAACTATTGCGCATTGCGCCCAACCCGGTGCACGATGTGCTCACTGCCGTGCTGCCCTTGCCGCCAGGTACCGAAGTACAAGGGGCCGTGCGTGCAGTGCTGCTGGATGCGCAAGGCCGCCAAGTGGCTGCATGGCCCATGGCACGTAGCGGCGATGAGCTGCGATCGAGCGAGGACATCAGCGCATTACCGAGCGGAGCGTACTACTTGCACATAGCAGATGAGAAGCGCTGGCTGGCGGGTGGTAAAGTGATGTTTGAGTAGCCTCCCTGTGCGGGAACCTTCGCCTTCTTATTCCGTATGCACGGGCCGTGAAATTGGATGCCATACGTTCAGTGGTATTGCTTGGTGCGTTCGCACTGGGTGGCACGGCATACGCGCAGGGCGGTCTCACCCAGGACAATGGCGATTGCGGCGGGGCCATCTTCATCAACGATTCCATCTACCACCAGCCTGCCGCCGTGCGCGGTTTTGGGAACAAGCTGGAGGTCAAGGAGAACCCCAGCGAAGACCTGCAATGGTTCGAGCGCGAGCACCACACCACGTGGTACAAGTTCCGCTCGCCGGCCACCACCACGCTCACCTTCGATATCATCCCGGACAACCTCGATGACGACATCGACTTCCTCGTTTTCCAAGGTGCTGTGCCGGGCATTTGCGACAAGGTGGCGGCCAAGCAAGCGCAGCCGATCCGCAGCAACATCTCGCGCAACGACAAGGCCAACCGTTCCATCTGCGGCTTGCAGAAGAATGCACCCGAGGAGTTCGTGCGCAGTGGTGTGGGCAGCAGCTTCAGCAAGGGAATCGCAGTGCAACAGGGCGAACTCTTCTACTTGGTGATCGATTACCAGGACCGACCCCTAGCGGGCTACACCATCCGCTTCCACTATGATCCGCCACCGCCGCCACCCGAGCCGGAGGAGAAGAAGACCAAGCAACAGATCGTGATCAAGATCGTGGATGCGAAGTCCGGTAAACCCCTGGACGCCAACCTCACCATCGACGGAATGCGTTTCGATGAGGTGGTGGAGGCCAAGGGCAAGAGCACCTACACCTACGAGATGGACGTGTACCGCAACATCAAGATCGGGTGCGTGCGCAGTGGCTACATGTTCCAAACAACACGCTTGAAGGGCAGCACCGACCCCGTGGTGACCGTGGAAGTGAAGCTCACTCCCGTGGGCGCGGGTGAACGTGTGGTGCTGGACGATATCCGTTTCGTGGGCAACGAGGACAACGTGATGCGCCAGAGCGAAGCATCGTTGTTGTTGCTGGTGCGCTTCATGCAGATGAATCCCAAGGTGCGCATAGAGATCGAGGGCCACGTGAACGGACCCACCTTCAAGAACAAGAAGGAATTCATAGACCTGAGGACGGCACGCGCAAAAACGGTGTACGATTTCCTGCTGGTGAACGATGTAGAGCCGGAGCGCCTCGGCTACGTGGGCATCGGTAATGCCCAGATGCTCTACCCCGCCCCCAAGAACAAGGAGGAGAGCGAGGCCAACCGCCGGGTGGAGATCAAGGTCCTCGGGAACTGATCTTGTCCAGGTCTAAATGGAATAGTGGCGAGTGGCAAGTTTGCGACTAGGCACAGCCTGTGTGACTTGCAAACTTGCCACTCGCCACTTGCTATTCCCCTCCACCGTTCATCAATTCCGACACGCCCTCCACGGGCGCCCCGATACTTTTGGTCGGTTCCGCATTTAAGGACACCGACCATGAGGACGCCCATTCTTGCCGCCATTGCCCTTTGGAGCTGCACAGCAACCGCGCAACAGCCATGGACCCTTGAGCAATGCGTGCAACGGGCCGAGGAGAAGAACCTTGCGGTGCTCAACGCAGGGCTAGACGCCGAACTCGCCGATGAGGTGAACGAGCAAGCCTATTGGGATCTGGCGCCCAGCCTGAACGGGGTGGCCACGCACGGCTATAACTACGGCCGTGTGGTGGACCGGTTCACAAACACCTTCGCCAACGACAGGGTGCGCACCAACAACTTCTACCTGAGCAGTACGCTCACACTGTTCCAGGGCATGCAGAAGCAGGGTACCATCAAGCGTACAGAGCTGGATGCAACGGCTGCCGTGCAGGGTATAGAGGCCGCGCGCAACAGTGTGCGGATCGAAGTGGTGCAAGCATTCCTCGATGTGCTTGGCCTGCGCGAGCGGCTCGCTGCTGCGGAAGCACAGGCCGCCAGCACGCGTGAGCAGATAGCCCGCACCCAAGCCTTGGTGGAGGCCGGTCGCTTGGCCCGCGCCGATCTTCTCGCCCTGGAATCGCAGGTCGCACAGGAGGAGTACACCGTCACTGACTACATGAACCAGCGCGATCAGCGCATGCTCGCACTGGCGCGTTCGCTGCAATTGGAGCCGCAGGAAGCAATGTCCTTCGATATCCAAGGCCCGGTGATCAGCGCATTGCGTGTGATGGAACCCACGGCGTCAGCGAACGATGTGCTTGCGAACGTGCTGCGCACCAACCCGGCCTTCGCGCAGGTGCAGACACAGGTCACGAGCGCCGAGCGCAGCATCGCGATCTCGCGCTCCGGTAGCATCCCCTCGCTCACGCTCAATGGGTCCCTTGGAACGGGATACAGCGGTCGCGACCTGCGTGCCGTTGGCGAGCCGGTGGTTGGTGCTCCGCTGGCCATTGGTTACACCGCAGGTGGCGAAGTGGTGTACACGCCCAATGTGAGCTATAACACCGAGCTCACCCCGTTCAGGGACCAGCTCGATCAGAACCTCAACGAGAGCATCGGCTTCACGCTGAACGTGCCGCTCTTCAACAACATGCAGAACCGGCTCGCGATCAGCCAGGCGCGTGTGCAGCATGAGAAGACCCGCAACGCCATGGTGGGTGTGCGTAATGATCTGCAACGGAACGTGCTCGATGCCATGGTGGCGCAGCGATCGGGTTACCGCCAGTTCCTCGCGGCAGAGAAGGCCGTCGCTGCAGGGACCCTGAACCTCGAGTTCGCTCAGGAGCGCTTCTCGCAGGGCGTGATCACCAGCATGGAACTGACCATCGTGAAGGCCGCGCTCAACCGTTCAACGGCGGACATGATCAACGCGAAGTACCAGTACGTGATGGCCACCAAGTACCTGGATATTCTACAGGGCCTGCCGATCACCCTTTGACCATGGCGCTGATCCTCGCCATAGAGACCACCACGCGCTTGTGCAGCGTTGCGCTCGGGCGCAATGGCGTCCTGCTCGCCGAGCGCGAAGTGGAGAGCGAACGTGGCGCGCACGCCGAGAAGGTGAACGTCTTCGTTGCCGAAGTGATCGCTGAAGCGCGGGTGGAACTGAAGGATATAGATGCGGTGGCCGTTGGCCTCGGCCCGGGATCCTACACCGGCTCACGCATCGGCCTGAGCGCCGCGAAGGGTTTGTGTTACGCGTTGGACAAGCCCATCATCGGTGTCAACACGCTCACCACGCTCACACATGCTGCTGGGATCTCCGCTCCCGGAGCATTGTCATGCTGGCCCATGATCGATGCGCGGCGCATGGAAGTCTTCACGCAAGAACACGATGCGAGCGGCCGGGTGATAGGAGAGATGCACCCGCTGATCTTGGAAGAGGAATGGATCGCCAATGGAAGTGAGTGCTACGTCTACGGCGATGGTGCTGACAAGGCGCTTGAACTTTGGAAGCAGGCCGATCACGTTGTGCACATGCCGGGGATCAAGGCACATGCACGGGCCATGCTCGCTTTGGCAGAGCAGCGCTTTAGCGAAGGTGCTTTCGATGACCTCGCCTACTTGGTGCCGCTCTACGGCAAGGATGCGAACGTGACGCAGGCTAAGCAGCGCATAGCCTAGCGATCACCGCTTCGCCGCCAGGTAATTGATCGTGTTGAACTGCTCGCACGATTCCTGGTAGTGCGCGATGGGCCGCAAGCCGTCGCGCACAATGCGGTGGATCGTGAAGTTCGTTTTCAGCAGCGTGAAGAAGTCGCGGAAGTAGGTACGCGAATCCACGTTGGCGCCGCCGAACTCGAATTGGATGAAGTCGATGCGGCCTTCGCGGATCATGCGTTCGGCGCCCTTGAGGGCACTGAGCTCGTGGCCTTCGATGTCGATCTTGAGGAAGTGCAGCCGCTCGATACCGTGCTTCGCGCAGAAGAGGTCCACCGTGGAGAGTTGGATCTCCTCCACTTGGTCCAGCTTCAGGTCGTAGTGCTCAAGGTCCCGCTGATAGAGCGAGGCTAGTGTATGCCGTTCGGTGTTCTTGTAGAGCTTCAGCGTGCCTTCACTATCACTGAGACCGCAGTTGTGGGCCACCACTGCGCCAGCCGATGGGTTGATGTGCGCACCGATCGTCGTGTTCAACTTCGCGAAGGTGTCCTTCGATGGTTCGAAGGCGTGCACCGTGCATTGCGGTCCGAAGTGGTCGGCGAGCGCGGTGGAGTATTCGCCGATGTTGGCGCCCACATCGAAGAGGATGGGCTTGGGCGCGTCCTTCAGCGTGTTCTTGATGTGGTGCAGCAGGTGCAGTTCGCCGCTGGTGCGGAAGTCGCCCCCACGACCGTAGTTCATGCCATCGAGGGCCACATGGAGCAAGCCTTCGTAAAGGCCTTGCAAACTGCGCTTACCGGCGGTGAGGCCGAGGATCCACCAGATGAACTTCTTCATGCGTTCGCCGCATTTGCACGGCCAGCGCGAAAGTGCTGACGGCGTTCCTTACGCAATGCGATCCCCGCCAGAGTTTATGAACCACCTGAGGTGGCCCATCACAATCCGGCCAGGATCGTCAGCAGCGCGATCAACGGGATCTCCCCATCGACCTGTAGCACAGCGTCGCTCTTGTTGGCGAATGGCCCTTCGGCCAGGAACACCGTACCCTGCTCGATCACGAAGCCGCCGCTGCCCTTGTTGCAGAAGACACCGTCGGCGTAGAAGACCTTCTCTTTCTCCAAGAGCAGAGAGCAGGCCGCCTTGTTGGCGAAAGTGCCCTCGGCCCGATGGAACTTGGTGCCCTCCAGGATGTAGGCTCCTTGGCCTTTACCGCCGGAGCTGCTATTCGCATGGAAGACCCTCTCATCGTCGAACATCCAGATACAGGCACCGCGTTCTCCGTAGGGACCACAAGCTTGGTAAATGCGACCGCTCTCCACCACATAGGCGGCATCGCCCACGGCGCCGAACGGACCATAAGCCCAACGCACGATGCTGCGCTGCGCAGAAGTGCACGCACACGTGAATATCGTGGCAATGAGGAGAAGTGATCGCATGGTCATCGGAGTTCGGTGCGGAAACGGATCACATGGATGATCCCGGTGTCAATGTCCTTGCGCAGGCGGGCTTTGAGCAGCATGGTCTGTTCCTCGTACAAGAACTCTTCGCGGTGCTTTTGTCGATCACCGTGCCACAGTTCACTGCTCAGCACATTGCCCGCCACATCGTATTGCCAGGTGCGCCGCACGACATCGGGCCGCGCGATGTCGCGTTGATCCAAGCGGGAGGCGAGCCTGCCGTGCTCGTCGTAGGAAAAGCTGATGCGCGAGCGGCGTTCACTGATCAGGTAGCGATCCTCGATCAGCAACAGGTAACCGAGCACGTTGCGTGTGAAGGTTTCTTCACGGTAGGGTAGGTCCAGGTAGTTGAGGTAGGTCTTGCGCCAGCAGGTGTCATTGATCGTGGTGTAGCGGAAATGCTCGTCGCTGATCTCCGTAGTGGCGCCGGGGATGAGGTTGTAACGATCGGTGCCGAGGTTCTCGATGCGTGCATAGGTCTCACGCACTGGTCGGCCAAGGCTGTCATGCTGCACCCGATAGGCAAAGTGCCCGGCGAGATCGTTGCGCAAGCGTTCGCGCACGTTGCCGGTGGCGTCGTACGTGTAGGTAACGCTCATGGTATCGCGGCCGGTGCCGGGGTTGCCGAAGGAGTTGTTGGCATAGCTCATTCGCCCCTGATCATCGAAGCGGTAGAGATACCGGGCGGGTTCGGTGCGCATGGGTTGTCCATCGCGTTTCACCATGCGTTCACCAGCGACGTTCGCCATGCGGTTGCGCGCGACGAAATGCTCATTGAAGTGCAGCGCATCGGGATCATCCGTGTAAGGGAGTACGAGCAGCGCTTGCGCGCGCAAGGCACAAGGATACAGGAGAAGGAAAAGAAGTAATAGGCGAAGGGTCATTGCAGTTCGCTGATGGCTTCTTGCACGGTGGGCACTGGCAGGCGACAGCTCTTGCCCACGCATACGAAGATGGTGGTGGCGGGCAGGAGCTTGTCCTTCAACAACGGAAGTGTGGACGCCGAAGTGCAGCCGAGGAAGATCCGGTTGGGGATGAAGTGGGGGGCGAATTTCTTGCGCATGGACAGCGCGTCATCGCCGGTGATGGCGATCTCGTGGAACGGATGCGTGTGCCAGAGCATGAGCTGTGCCCAATTGCTGTGCCCGCTGGGGTGGGCGCTCATGCGCGGTGCGATGCTGGCGAGCATGCGTTCGCTCATGGCCAGATAGCGTGGTTCGTCCAGCAGCGTGCCCAGCAGGTAGAGCCCTTTTGCCATGCTGGAGTTGGAGGCCGGGATCACATTGTCCGCGAGTTCAATGGGCCGTGCGATCAGTTGCGCGTCCAGATCGCTGGTGAAGTGGAACAGGCCTGTGTTGGTGTCGTGGAAGTGCCGGATCGCATGTTCGCACAGTGCATGCGCATCCTTCAACCAGTGCTCTTCGAAGGTGTTGGTGTACAACGCGATCAACGCCTCGATCAGGAAACAGTAGTCCTCCAGGTATCCATTGATGGTGGCCACGCCGTTCTTGTAGCTGTGCCACAGTGCGCCATTGGCCTGCTTGCATTGCGAGAGCAACAACTGCGCGTTGTGCCGTGCCATCGCGAGCCACCGCTCTTCACCGAAGATCTCGTACGCATCGCAAAGGCCTTTGACCATGAGCGCGTTCCAACTCACCAGTGCCTTATCGTCTAGCGCAGGGCGCACACGTTGTTCGCGCGCAGCACGGAGCTTGGTGCGAACGCGGTGCATGCGTGCGCCAAGTTCATCGGCGCTCACACCGAAGGCGCGTGCGAACTCATCATCGGGAATTCCTCGGCGCAGGATGTTGCGACCTTCTTCCCACAGGGCTTGTCCGCCAATGTCGAAGTAGGCCACGGCGAGGTCGATGTCGTCGCCGAGCACGCGTTGCAATTCCTCGCGTGTCCACACGTAGTGCAGTCCTTCCACGCCTTCGCTGTCGGCATCGAGGGCACTATGGAATGATCCTTCCTTCGACATCATCTCGCGTTCGATGAAAGCGATCGTGCGTTCCACCGTTTCCTTGTACAATGGTTTCTTCAGCGCTTGGTAGGCTTGGCTGTACAATGAGATGAGTTGTGCATTGTCGTACAGCATCTTCTCGAAGTGCGGCACCTTCCACAAGGCATCGGTGCTGTAGCGCGCGAACCCGCCGCCTACCTGATCGAAGATGCCGCCCAACGCCATGCGGTCCAACGTGAGTTCCACATGGTCATGCACCGCCCGTTTGCCCGTTACGTGCGCGTACCGCAGGAGGAACTCGTAGTTGTTGGGCATAGGGAACTTCGGTACGCGGTCGGGCCCACCGTGTACGTGATCGAATTCATCCGCCCATTGTTCCACCAGGGCATCCAGCGTTCGCTTGCTGAAGGGTGTTGCCTCCTCCGCACGCGGCGCGATCATGTTCTGCACCACGCCCTGTCGCAATTGTTCGGCATGCTCTTGCACCCGCTTTGGGTCATTGGTCCAGGTGCTGTGCAGATCGGCGAGCACCCGTTGCCATTGCGTTGGCGGGAAATAGGTGCCACCATAGACCGGCTTTCCATCGGGCAGTGCGAAGCAGTTGAGCGGCCAACCACCGCGACCGGTGATCAACTGCACGGCGGTCATGTACACCTGGTCCACATCGGGGCGCTCTTCACGATCCACCTTCACGCACACGTAGCGTTCGTTCATCTGTTGCGCTATGGCGTCGTTCTCGAAGCACTCGCGCTCCATCACATGGCACCAGTGGCAACTGCTGTATCCGATGCTCACCAGCAACAGCTTGTTCTCTGCGCGTGCTCTCGCGAAGGCTTCTTCGCCCCACGGGTACCAGTCCACGGGGTTGCGTGCATGTTGCAGCAGGTAGGGGCTGGTCTCCCGCGCGAGGCGGTTGGTGCCATGGATATCTTGCCCCTGTTGCATGAACGATCAAAGGAACATCGCACCCTTGCGCGCCGGTAGCACCGATCGCGGCGTGCATCAACAGATCAACGTGAAGGGCCGCGTGCGTGAGCAGTACTGGCCCGGCACCCTCATGGGCTTCGGCATCTTCATAACGCTGGGCTCGCTCTTTACGGTTGTCCCATGGACCCTGATCGATCCTATGCTGTTGCTCCGCGTGCTGATGGTGCTCTGCTTCGCGGGGAACCTGTTGCCCTACCTGCGTTCAGGGCTGTGGCTGGGCATGGAACGGTTGGAGTGGTTCCTCTTCAACCTACTGG
>JBKJPT010000201.1:0-5556 GCA_046595075.1 Flavobacteriales bacterium | reverse complement strand
GCTGGCAGCGCCACCATGGCCGCCAATACGCCCACCGTGGGCACGGCAGCGTGGAGCCAAGTGAGCGGTCCGGTAACGGCCACTATCGCTTCGACCACTTCGCCCACCACCAACATCACGGGCATGACCACGGCTGGCGCTTATGTGTTCCGCTGGACGATAAGCAACAACCCTTGCCCCGCGAGCACGAGCAATGTAACGATCACGAGCAATGGTGTGCCCACGGCTGCCAATGCAGGGAGCAACCAAGCAATATGCAGCACCGGTTCGGCAACCTTGGCGGCGAACAACCCCAGCGTTGGCACTGGCGCATGGAGCGTGGTGAGCGGTCCGAGCACGAGCACTGCGCAGTTCAGCAGCACCGCAGCCAACAACGCCACGTTCACCCCTGCCGGTGGCGCGGGTTCTTATGTGCTGCGTTGGACCATAACCAGCAACCCGTGCACAGCAAGTCAGAGCAACGTGACCATTACCGTGAGCGCACCGCCCACAACGGCGAACGCAGGTTCGGTACCAGCGATATGTACCTCGGTGGGAACATCAACGATGGCCGCGAATACACCGGTGGTGGGCACTGCGGCTTGGAGCCAGATCAGCGGCCCGGTAACGGCATCGATCGTATCCACTTCTTCGCCCACAACAGCGATCAACGGGCTAACCACTGCTGGTAGCTATGTATTCCGCTGGACCATCAGCAATGGTGCATGCCCCGCCAGCACCAGCGATGTGACCATTGTTGTTAACGGTGTGCCCACCACGGCAGTAGCTGGCCCCGCACAGAACGTGTGCAACGATCCCGGAAGCGCCACCATGGCGGCCAATACGCCCGGCGTCGGCGCTGGTAACTGGACGCAATTGAGCGGCCCGCTCACGGCGACCATCACCACTCCGTCTTCAGCGACAACCACCATCACAGGTATGACCACCACGGGCAATTACGTGTTCCGTTGGACGATCAGCAACAGCCCGTGCACCAGCAGCCAGAGCAGCGTAACCATCACGGTGAACCCCGAGCCGTCCACGGCGAACGCTGGAGCCGATCAAGTCGCATGTGTATCGCCCGGTACCGCAACATTGGCTGCAAATACCCCCGGTGTAGGCACAGGGGACTGGAGCCAGGTAAGCGGCCCGGTTACGGCTTCCTTCGCCGATTCGAGCGACCCGCTCACCGGTGTAAGTGGGTTGAGCGCAGCGGGCACGTACGTATTTCGTTGGAGCATAAACAGCATAGGTTGCTCGTCCAGCACCGATGATGTCGATGTAGTGGTCTCTGCTTCTCCGACCACGGCCGATGCGGGCGCCGACCAGAACGTTTGCGCCACATTCGGTACCGCCACCATGGCCGCGAACACCCCAAGTGTGGGCACTGGTGCATGGACACAGGTCGCCGGTCCCGCAACAGCTACCATCGCGAATGCAGCCTCGCCCACCACAGGCCTCAGCGATATGACCACGGCAGGTACCTACACCTTTCGCTGGACGATCACCAACGGTTCATGCTCCGACTCCGATGATGATGTGGATATGGTGAGCGGTGGTTGCAACTACTACAGCCAATCTTCTGGAGATATCACCGATCCGATCTGGAGCATTGTTCCAGTGGGCACACCTGGCGCGGTCAGCTTCTCATCGGCGATCGGTATGACGGTGCAGAACGGTCACGTGGTGACCAACACCGCCATTACCGCTGTAAGCAATGCCACGGTGAACGCAGGCGGCGAACTGGTACTAAGCAATGGCACCAGCTTCCAAGTGAACGGCACCAACGCCACGTTCAACGGAACGCTTACCGCCAACGACAACAGTGAATTGGAACTGGCGAGTGCTTCGGCCACTTCGTTGACCTTGGCTGCCACCACCAGCTTCTATGTGCTCACAGTGAATACTTCTGCTGGTACCACGGTCACTGGCACAGCCCATATCCGTGGCACGCTGAATTTGCAGGATGGCAACTTCAACTGCACGGGCAACCCTGTTGTCCTGCGCAGTACCGCCACTTATACCGGTCGTTTGGGTCCTGTGGCCGCTACTGCCAGCTACACGGGCAACATGCGCATAGAGCGCTACGTGCCTGCTGGAGCCAGCAACTGGCGCTTGCTGGGTAGCCCCATCATGAGCCGCAAGGTGAACCATTGGATGGACGACTTCACCACCGCTGGTTTCCCCGGATCGCATGTACCGTACTTCGACAGCCCAGTGGGCAGCGGCATCTTGTGGCCGAGCGTGCGCTGGTACGATGAGACCAACACCGGTACGGGCCAGAACGATGGCATGACCGGCGCGAGCAGCAACAACCAATTGCTCACTATCGGCCAGGGTTTCGCCACGTGGAGCGGTACCGGGCTCTATACCACAACGGCCTTTGTCGTTGATCTGGAGAACCAATCGCCAGTGATCGCCAGCACACCGATCTCGTTGCCCATGACATACACCAATACCGGCAACATCGGTGTGGATGGTTGGAACCTAGTGAGCAATCCGCTGCCTAGTCCGATCGCCTTCGATCAGATCGCGCGCGGTGCCGATGTGGCGGACTACATCACTTACTTCAACCCCACCACGGGCAACACGGCCACGTACGACATCAGCTCGGGCATTAGCGTGAACGGTGGCACCAACACCATCCAGAGCATGCAGGGCTTCTTCCTCAAGGCCGGCGGCGCAGCAGCCACCGCAACCGTGGATGAAAGCGCCAAGGTGGCCGGCAACAGCGGCGGCTTCTTCGGAGGCATGGTGGAGGAAGGCCCGGCCGTGATGCACCTCACCATCAACAGCAGCATCAACAACTATAGCGATGAGACCATCGTGGTCTTCAGTCAAGGCAGCCCTGCGTTCGACAGCGAGGATGTGCCCAAGTACATCTTCGGTCACCCCGAAGCACCGCAGATCGCCACCATGGGACCTGCTGCTGAACTGATCGCGATCAACGCCTACGGTGCGTACAGCACGGCCATCAGCATCCCCATCATGGTGGATGCGGGTGTCACCGGCACGTACACGGTAACGGCAACTGGCGCCGAAGACATGGGCCTCACCTGCCTCAGCATCGAAGACCTCCAGACCGGTGCGATCACGCCGCTCAGCGAAGGCAGCAGCTACAGCTTCGACATGCTTGCCGAAGCGGATGCCACAGCGCCACGCCTGATGTTGCACGCCACCGCACCGCTGAACTTCACAGCCAACGATGCCACTTGCTTTGGATCGATCAACGGATCGGCCACGGTGGAAGTGACGGGCACCAGCGATGTCACTTGGATGAACGACATGGGCGGCACCATCGCCATGCAGACCGAAGTGAGCGGCCTTGCAGATGTGCAAGACCTCGCACCGGGCGACTTTCAAGTGACGCTCACCGGCATAGGTGGATGTGCACTGCTCTCGCACAACTTCAGTGTGGAAGCGCCCGCCGCGATCGCAGTTGACGGATCCACCACCGATGCCAGCTGCCCTAGCACCACCGACGGCGGTGTGGCACTGAGCGTAACCGGTGGCACGGCCCCCTACAGCATCTTGTGGAGCAACAGCAGCACCAATGCCAACCTCACAGCTGGCGCAGGCACCTACAATGCGCTGATCACCGACGCCAACGGCTGCGAGATCAACAGCGATCCCTTCACGATCGGCGCAGGCAACGGCCCCACTGCAGTTGCGGATGCCGATGCGATCACCGTGCAAGTGAACGTGCCCGTCACCTTCCTCAACAACAGCACCCCGGGTGTTGAATACCTGTGGGACTTCGCTGATGGCACCACCAGCACCGATGCTGCACCGCAACACAGCTTCGCACTGCCGGGCGTGTACATGGTAACCCTCACCGTTACCGATGGCCCGTGCATGGCCACCACCACATTAGAGATCACCGTGGAGACCAGCACCGGCATTGAAGAAGCCAACACCGTGAGCATGACCGCATGGATGAACGGCGATGACCTGGTGGTGGAGCATGGCTTCGCCGACAAGTACCCCGTACAACTGGATGTGCTCAACGAAGCCGGCCAAGTGTTCATTCAGCACAAAGTGGCAGGCCCAGCAGGCCGCTTCACCATACCCGCCAGCGAGTTGGCGAGTGGCATCTGGTATGTGCGCGTGAGCAACGATCAAGTGCGCAAGACCATCCCCGTGGTGATCGTGCGCTAGACCTTCCTAAAACTAAGGGCGCGGCCCCTTCCCGGATCATCGGGAAGGGGCCGCTGCTTTTGGGTCATATCTGGGTTATTCACAACTCAGTGTGGATATGGGGCGAAGGGCTACATTCGGGGCCTACAGAAGCTCCCCGCGTCCTACCCTGGACCGGTCCAAACCCGATCCCTCATGAAGAAGTTCTCTACGCTTCGCGTTACATCCGTTCGCTCTTTGTCCATCGCGTTGTTGGCAAGCTTGGTGTTGGGGTCATGGAACCCGGAAGCGCAGGCGCAGGTCGCCAATTACACCTTCGCGAACAGCGGGATCACCTATACGGGGATCTCCGGTACGGCGATGACCGCAGGTACTGGCTGGGACGACAACGTGCAGAGCGTTGCGCTCGGGTTCACGTTCAAATTCAATTGCATCGACTATACCTCGGTGAACATCAGCACGAACGGGTTCGTGACGTTCGGGTCCACGGCTCCGAGCACTACGGATTACAACCCGATCAGTGGTACCACAGCCTACGCGGGCGCGGCTTCGGCCTTCGGTAGGGACATGATCAATAACGCCGTGGCTGTGACCTACCTCACGGCAGGAACTTCACCGAACCGGACATTCACTGTACAATGGACGAATGCAAGGAGATACAATGCGGGCGCGGTCATCGGCGATGTGCTGAACTTCCAGATACGTTTGGTCGAGACTTCGAATGTGATCCAACTTGATTATGGAACGAACACGGCGACCAGCACGACCGCACTAACCTGCCAAGTTGGTTTGCGTGGAGCAACCAACGCGGACTTCAACAATAGGACGGCGACTACAACCTGGTCTACCACGACGGCGGGCGGGACCAATGCCTCCAGCATGACCTCTACCGACTTGATCATGCCATCGAGCAGGCGGTACACCTATACCCCTGCCGCTTGCCCGCCCGCGAACGATCTGGTGTGTAATGCACAAGCAATAGTGTGCGGATCAACAACAGCTGGAACGACGGTGAACGCAACCACTACGGGCACATTTGAAGGCACGACCACCTGCGGTGTTTCGCAGTCGCAGCCTGCCGTGTAGTACTCAATTACCGGTGATGGCTCCACGATGACCGCCAGTTTGTGCGCCACGGCATGGGACAGCAAGATCTCAGTTTACTCAGGCACATGCACGTCTTTGACCTGCGTCGGAGGGGCTGACGATAACGGACCGGCATGCGCCACATCATCCGCGAGTTTTTCCTGGGCCAGTGTGAACGCCACGGTCTATTACATAAAGGTGTACGGCTTCAGTTCGAATCTGGCGTTCAGCCTTGCTTTGACCTGTACTGCGGTCGCACCGGCCAACGACCTGGTCTGTAGCGCCACAGCGATCGCATGCGGTTCCACCACGGCCGGAACGACAGTGAACGCAACCACCACGGGCATATTTGAA